>JBAMLP010000001.1:0-13952 GCA_039793475.1 Candidatus Micrarchaeales archaeon
CCTCTTTGCTATCCACCCCTTTTTTATGCGTCATTATCAGCTCTAGATCATCCCCGCAGCTCGCAACGAAAAAATCAACCAGGGTTTTTCCCTTTTCCTTTGCAAGCTCCTTTCTCGCAACCTCCTTCAATTCCTCATGCACTTTACTATGGCCTGGGTATCCACCTACATCCGCTTTAATTATACTTATAGTTGTCATTCTTCCACCCCACCATTCTCACCATGAGCATTTCCGTTTTCATCCTGCTTTTTTATTGTTTTCACCCTCTCTATTACCGCGATTCCCCTGCTCCCTTCCCTATAGATTGTAATCCCTTTACACCCGCTTTTCCATGCGAGCATATAAACATTTTTGACATCTTCAACAGTCGCTTCAGGTGACATGTTTACTGTTTTGCTGACGGCCAAATCAGTGTGTTTTTGGAATGCCGCCTGCATTTTTACATGCTGTTCCGGCGTGATGTCATATGCGGTCACGAAGACTGACTTCAGGTCCATTGGAAGCGTTGTGTTCTGGACGCTCCCCTCCTCTATGACTTTTTTCATCAATTCCTCTGAATAAAGCCCCCTCACTTTCAGGACGTGCTCGAATATGCTGTTTCCGTAGTAAAGCCTTGTTCCGTCCATCACAATTTTGAAATACGCGAGAGCAAAAACCGGTTCTATTCCCGAGCTTGTGTTCGCTATCATGCTTATCGTGCCGGTGGGCGCGATGCTCGTTACGGTCGCGTTCCTCATTGCATCATACTTTCCCTTCCAAACGCTTTTTTCAAATTCCGGGAAAGAGCCACGGGCCCTTCCCAGTTCAACACTCATCTTTCTCGCTTCCTCTGTTATGAATTTCATAACCTCTTCAGCAACCTTGAAGCTCTCGGGCGTGCCGTACTTTATCCCCATATTGTAAAGCATGTTCGCGAAACCCATCACACCAAGCCCTATCCTCCTATGCCTTTTCGTCGCATCTTCGATTATGGGCAGGGGATATTTATTGAGGTCGATTACATTGTCCAAAAACTGTATGGCTATTCTTACTACATACTTCAACCGCTCCCAGTTCACTTTTTTTCTCCAGTCGGTTTTGCTCCAGTCCAGCTCGACAAACTTTTCTAAATTTATGCTCCCAAGGTTGCATGATTCGTAATCCGGCATCGGGACCTCGCCGCAATTATGGACAACTATTCCGTTCGCTGAGAAAGAATGAGTTCTTGGTTCTGCCAGATCATAAACCTCCTCCTTTCCAGCATACGTCACATTCTTTACTCTCGCAAATTCCGCTGAATCCTCGTATATGCTTTCTGGTTTTAGTTTTTCAAATTTCTTGTTTTTCTCTTCAACGCAAAACCCCACATGTTCCATAAATCCGAACATACTTCTCCCGCTTATTACGAGTTCGTGCTGCTCCTTATAACTGTACATTTTCTGCTTTTTTCTGTTTGAGGAGGGCATGAGTTTTTTACCCGCCTTTCTTCTTTTTAGGTATATTTTGGAAAGTATTCCGAACTGCAGAAGCAGAACCTGCACCTGCCTCAAAAGTTTTTCAGAACTTGATGACAGCCTTATGCAAACTCCTTTTTCCCTGCTTCCCTGGACAGAGCCATCAGAAGAAAAAAGTGCTGATAGAAAATGTTTTACTGTTTCCCTATCGCCTTTAAGCACAGCTTCTGGAACCTCCTTGCCCTCTGCCCTTGCTTTTTTCACTCCGAATTTATCAAGAATTTTCGTAATTTTCTTTGAATATTTTATTCTTATTGTGTTGCTGTATTCCTTTGGTTTTACCGGGTTTCCATTCAACCCATCCAGGTATTTTTTCAGAACAGTCAGCATTTTTTTCTTTTCCTTTTTATTGAAATAAAGGATAACCCTTCCATCGCTCGTTATTGTTCCGTCTCCGGTAAGCCACCCTAGCACCATCGCCATTTCCTTATCCATTTTAAGTTTTCCGAACTTTCCTGCCGATTGCAAAACCAATAAATCATTCTTCCCCAATTCTCTTGCTTTTTTCCATCCGTTTAAGGTAAGTATGCTGTGGTCCTCCGTGACTTTAACGCTGTAGCCCCCTTCGGTTTCAACAGAATAAACATCCTTATATCCTGTTTTTCCAGCCCATTCTATCCTATCGTAGCTGCCATCCATAGTTAAAACACTGTGCGAATTGTGAACAGCATCCATTCTCACAAGCCCTTCGTTTGTTGTTATGAGCGCATCCCCAGCCACGCATGGATTAGTAGAGTTTATTGGATATTTAGGAGTTGGGTTCGTTTTGTTTATAGTGTCTATGAACAATAGACCCGGCTCCGCGCTCTTCCATGCGGAATATGTGATGAGCTCGAAAAGGCTTTTTGCCCTTACCTTTCTCACCACCTCGCCTGTTCTCGGGTTTATCAGCCCATACTCCTCATCCTTTTCAACAGCCTTCATGAATTTATCATCGACAGCGACGCTTATGTTGAAGTTTTCCATAACTCCTGGAGCCTGCTTCATGGTGATGAATTCCTCGATATCCGGATGCCAAACATGCAGGATGCCCATGTTCGCCCCCCTTCTTTTCCCTCCCTGCTTGATCACATCCGTCGCAACATCAAAAACGCGCATGAAGCTCAGCGGGCCTGATGCAACCCCTGAGGTTGCCTTCACCCTGTCTCCCTTTGGCCTGAGGAACGAAAACGCGAACCCTGTGCCTCCTCCGGTTTTGTGGATGAGCGCGGTGTATTTTACCGCATCAAAAATGTCGTTCAAATCATCCTTCACACCGAGCACAAAACATGCGGAAAGCTGGCCCAGTGGAGTCCCCGCATTCATCAGCGTTGGCGAGTTGGGTATGAATTCAAAGTTCACCATCACTTCATAAAAAGCGTCTGCGTATTCTTTTACAACAGTATCATCCCCACCATAATTTCTTTCCGCGGATGCAATATACTCCGCCACCCTTCTAAACATCTGTCTCGGTGTTTCAATTATGTTGCCCTTCTCGTCTCTCAAAAGGTACCTTCTTTGCAAAACCTGCAAAGAGTTAAGCGGGAGCTTCAGGTCGTCCTTCACGCCCATTATTTTCGCGAGCTCCCTTTCCACAGTTCTCCTGTGCCTGTAGAGGATGTACGCCTTTGCTGTTTTTGCATGCCCCTCTTCAATCAGCACCTTCTCCACAATATCCTGAATATCTTCCACTCCCGGGATGTTCTGGTCGCTGTACATTTTGTTTATTGTTTTTGTAACTACGTCCGCAAGCCTCTCAGCCTCCCTCCTATCCTTCCCTCCAACCGCCTGCGCAGCCTTCCATATAGCATTTGTTATTTTTTCTTTATCAAACGGAACAACCCTTCCATCTCTCTTCTTTATTCTTGTTACTGTCACACCCACACCCCCAGAAAAAATAAAAGTGTTCTGTTTTCAGCAAAAAGAATTTAAACTCTTTTGTAAGTAGGTTTTTAAATTTTTGTTAATCACTCGAGCACATAGATGGTCTTCTTCGCGCAGATTTTTGTCGCGGCCTGCACCACTTCCGCATCAATGGGGTTTTTGTTGTGATCGTTGATGAAAACGGAACTAAAAAATATACGCAATTTTATTATAACTCCGGAGCAATACACCCAAATGCAGACTACCTTTTCGTTGTTGCAAATAATAATCATTTTTTCTTTATCCTTTTGACGATCTCTTTTCCTATCTCGATTCCAGCCTCTTTGCTTAAATATCTATTGTCATTTCCGCAGTTTGGGTCAAGGATGCATTTTGGGCATCCTTTCTCGCATTCGCATTTTTCCAATCTCTCGAACGCCATCTCTACAACTTCTTCAAACCTCTCAAAAACGACCTTTGTCAAACCGGTTCCGTACGGCACTCCCTCGTAAATATACATCCTTCCGGAAGGATAGCTTATTCCTCCAAGCTCTTTCGCATCGCTTCCGGTTATTGCCGGCGTGATGTTTATGCTCATGTGCTCGAATGCGTGCAGCCCGTTTCCAAAATCGCCTATTTGATATACCAGCTCGTCCAAATCTATCCACATCGCATAAGAGTTAAACTCGAAAACATACGGCTTTTCAAAAACATGCTCCGAAATTCTATGCCCGGAGTATATATCCTTGACAACAAACCCAAACACGCTATCCGTGATGTGCACTTTTCCATACCCAACATTAAACCCTCCACTCTCCCTCTGCGCAATCTGCTCATAAACTTCCGCCTCCTTTTCCCTGAGCGCTTTCGTGTATTCATTCATTTCTCCAAAATACCTTTCCACCCTTGCAGTTTTCTCCTTCAAATCAAGCTCTTTTCCTACGTACGCTCTTCCTCCGTGCAGATAGAGCGCACCAGGAAACAGTTCGCTTATTGCCATGTATGTTTCCCTGTTTCCAATATACTCATCCCCGTCATATATGTTCACATTCTCTCCTATTCCCCTTATGTTTAGCATCCTTACAAACTTCCCTCCTTCTTTTGTCAAAGAATAAAAATTTCCCCACTCTTTCATCAATCCTTCTCTTAACAGTTCCTTTACTATTTTTTCATTCTCCTCATTTTTTTCGAGAAGCATATCCTTTGCTTTCGCAAGCACATGGAATTTTCTTATTATCTCATTTTCCGGGTTTGCATAGCAGCTTTCAACCTTCCCCTGTACGTATTCGTCCGGCCTGTCAACAAAATAATAATCAAGCGGGCTTTCGCGCGCAACAAAAATTCCGTACGCATCCTGCCCCTTCCTTCCAGCCCTGCCTATCCTCTGCTTTACTCTTGTAATCGTTCCGGGATACCCTGCCAAAATCACCGCATCCACGCCACCGATATCTATCCCAAGTTCGAGCGCGGAAGTTGTTGCAAGCCATTCGTATTTTCCATGTTTAAACTCTCCTTCAATTTTCCTCCTCTCCTTATCGCTCAGCCCGCTTCTGTAAACAGCCAGATTTATTCCCATATCCTTAGCCATTATCCCCATCCTTTCCACAACCCCATGGCTGTTCGCAAATATCAACCCCCTCTTTCCTAGCTTTTTTGCTATTTTCAAGGCTGCGGTCGTGTAGCTTTCTGCCTCCGGCGCAACTATCACATGTGTTCTTTTTCCAGCCAGCGCGCTCTCTCCCTTCACAAGCTCAAATTTTTCTCCAAAAATAGTCTCAGCAAACTCCCTTGGGTTTGCGATCGTTGCGGATGTCGCTACAAACTGCAATTTTCCGCCAAATTTTTTTCTAACAACTCTCTTCATTCTATCAATTATGTTCGCGCTGTGCGCACCAAAAATTCCAGAATAGATGTGCAGTTCATCGAGAACAAACAGCTCCAGATGCTTCAAAAATTCAGTGAAAAGTCTGTTGTTGATGAGTATGTGGTGGAGCATATCCATGTTTGTCATAAGGATGTGCGGGGGCTTCGCCCTTATCTTCTCCCTTTCATGCTGGCTCGTGTCCCCATCATAAACAGCAACCCTTATTCCATAGAGTTTGAAATTTTCAAACCTTTTCAGCTGGTCCCTTGCGAGCGCCTTTGTGGGGTAAACAATAATACTGCTCTTTCCTTCTAATGCTTTTTCAATCATTCTTGAAATATACACCTCGCTCTTTCCACTCGCAGTCGGCGCTTCTATCACAACGTTTTTTTCCTTCTGCAAAAGTTCTATCCCGCGCGCCTGGTGCTCGTACAATTTTTTTATTCCCATTCGTTCAAAAACTTCGCTCACCACGCTGTTGAGTTTTGCTTCTCCGTATTTTGCTTTTTTTGGCTCTTCTTCTATTATAGCATAATCATATTCCGAAAAAGCATCCTCTATTTTCATCGCTTATCTTAGAGCATGCAATAATATAAAACTATATTTTTTTCTGCTCGCAATCTCCACACCTTTTTTCACTATTTTCCTTCCCATACTGAAACCCACAAAAATATTGTGCACGAGCCCGCGCGCAGGGTAGAGGAACATAACATTGAGGAGAATCGGTCTGTTCTTTGTTGAGAGGAACAGCCTCTGCTCCTTGAGCAATGCCATTATGAGCAAGGAAACAATAAACCTTGCGATTCCAGAAATCAGTATTACTGCCGGAATTCCAATAAGTCCAAAAAGAGGCGTGGAGCTGAAATTCCATATAAGGAGTGCTCCTATATTCGGGCCGATAAACTTTGCTATGCCAGTAAAGAAGTTGTAGTTGCCCATATAGCTCGGTATCTCTTCCCTACGCACAGAACCAATTAGATAGTTGAAAATGGACAGGTCAAATGCAGCCCATACAAACCCACCAAAAATTTCCACAAGCGTAATGATGTAAACGCTCCTTGACAGAAGCCAGAGGAGAGGGATGAAAGAAACGAAAAAAGCGCCCAGCGTAAGCACAATCCTGTTTCCGAATCTGCTGCTTATCTCTCCCCAGTACGGCATCGCAATGACCCTTGCAACGCTGGAAGCGATTATTACTAAAGTGTATTCAAAATAATTAAACCCAAGGTCCTTGAGCATATACGCTACAAAGAAAGGCCCTGCTATCGTTGCGGAAAAGAGAAATAGCGCGGAAAGAAGGATCACATTCTTTGCTTCCCTGGTGTTGCGCGTTTTGAAAAACCTAAGTGGGTTTTCTGTTTTAATCCTCAAAGAGTGCGGCGGGTCATCTATTTTTTTCAAAAACCTCAGAGAAACCATCCTGAAAATGAACGATGCGAAGAAAAGAATTGAAAACCCCATCATTGTTGTCCCATCCTGCAACAGTCCGAGTAAAACTCCTGCAAATAGTGTTGAAACAAGGGAAACGAACTGCGTTATTGCATTCCTTCTTCCGAAGAAATACCCCCTTATATTTTCCGGGACAAGGTCCGCAATCCAACTGCTCCACAGCGTTCCGGCAAATGCGTTTGTTGCAGCGTAGGATGTAAAAAATATGATCAAAAGAAACAGCGCTATTTCCGATGAAATTAAAACTGTTGAAAGCATGAGAAGCCAGGAGAATGCATTAAGAAAAACCGCAAGGAGAACGAGCCCCTTTCTGTTTTTGAATTTATTCAGTGCATATGGTGCACTCAACTGGAATATGGCGCTTAAAAGGGCTGGGAATGATGAAAGCAGACCAAGATACCCACTGGTTGCTCCCCTGAAGATTGCATAAGGCGCAACATAAGATTCGCCCGCGCCCACTGCCGCGGAATACGCTGCACCATCGTATATTGAATTTTTTAGGTTTTTTGATTCCTGTTTTTTCTGCATGGTTTCACATCTGGCATCATACATCATGAGAAATATTTAATAATCTGTAAGTTTATGCTTGCCAAACACCAAATTCTTTTTTTATCTTTCTTTTTACTAGTTGGTTAGAATAAATATAATCGATTATGCTTTCAAGCAGTTTTTTCTTTTCGCTTTCGCTCATCTGACTTTTCTTAAGTTTTTCATCTACTATCATAAGGATACGCTTTAAGTTCTTACGGTATATTCTATCTATAAAATATCCCTCAAGAAATAAAAGAGCGCAAGCCTCTTCAACTGGTTCAGAGAAATAGCCCACCGCAAACCTTCCGTTTTCTATTATTTCGTTGAAAATTTCACCGAACAGAATTATTCTTTTTCCTTCTCTATCCACATACTGTCTTTTTGCCCACTCTCTCAAATGCTCTTTTTCTTCGCTTGAGAGGGTGTTCTTGTACATTACATTAATTCCATGTTTTTCTAACAAATTTATCACTTTGTTAATCACAGTATTGTGGAATACATAAGTTGAAGATAAAGGTTTTGTTCTCCTATACCCTAATTCTTCCATGAGTTTTACCAGTTCTTGCAGGGATATTTCATTTTTTCCTTTGGCCTTAATTATACTAACCAATCTCGCAAAATGATATCTGCCGCTTTTCAAAGATGGTTCAGATTTTCTTTCTTTATTAGATCGCCTATAGGGCCCAACTCTTCCTCTCGACTTTCTAACAACTTTTACTCCAACCCCTTCTAGTATCTTAACTGCTTCATCAACTGGTTGGGAGATGTAGCCTTCAAGAACCCTTCCATTTTTTATAAGCAATTTTTTTATTTCAACTCTAATGACTTTTTCTTCTTTTTCTTTTCCCATTTCCAGAATAAGCTTTCTTTCTTCTGGGGAAAGTTTTTGTTTGTAGGTTATTTTTACTCCTGCCATTTCAATTTTTTCTATAGCCTTTTTTGCAATTTGTTGGGCTATCAAACCAGCATTAAAAGCATACTGTTTTCTTGGTGAATACCCAACTTCTAGCATAATTCTTCCTAATTCGCTTATTTCAAGCTCCTTTACACCCATTTTTTCTATTCTTTCCAAAAGCACATCAAACTTCATGGGTGCAGTATGTTCTGAAGATTTTGTTTTTTTAGCCCTCTTGTTTGTACCCTGCTCATCTTTTCGAGTAAATCTACTCCACCTAAACCCTTCAATTCCTTCCATTGCTTCTGAGTTTGTAAATTCTTCATGAAATTTTTTGTATCTAATATTATTAACAAATGTCTTAGCTTTTTTTTGCAACTGCTCGTTTAGAATCCTTGAAAGTTCAAAACCCCTGTTTTTTGCCATCTCAACAAATATCTTGATTATAAATGCCATTTTCTCCTCTACTTCAAAAGTTTTATCAACAAATAGTTCTATTAACTCATTGCTGATTTTTCTATCAAATTTTAGTATCTCTAAAAGTTGAAGGAAAAGCATTTTCTGTTTCCACATTTTTCCAAAATAATGCTTAGCCACGGTTTGTTTTAGAGGAAAATCTTTATTTGTAAAATCTATCTCTGCTGCTTTTCCCTCCAAAACAAATCTTGCAAGCATCTCACCCATGAATGTCGGATCTTTTCTAAGCCCATATACAGTTACCCAACCCCATTCAGGCCTATTCTCATCCCATTTACCATAAAGTTCCAGAACAAACGGGTGAAAATCCTTTACATCTATTTTTTTATCGACCAATATCTGAGTAAAAAATCCACCAACTTCATCCCGTATTTCTTTTTCAAGATCTAATTTATTATTTTCTACAAGCACATCTAACTTCACTAATTTTGAGTAGTTTCTTGTAAAGATGTCCTTTACAACCTTCCAAGTTTCTTCGGTCAATGGCATAATAATATACTCAGTTGCATAAGATTCCGTTTCCTGCGGTTTAATAATCCCTTTCTCTTCCAACATGTCTAATGTATGAAAATCCATTTTTTCAATTAAAGATTGAACAATTTGATTCATAATTTCTTTGTACTGCGCTTCATCACTCAATATTTTTTCTATAACTTCTACCCTATCATTTTTCTGTTTTTTCTGTTTTAAAGATTTTAATCTCATAGTTTAATCATGATACGTAAAATATATAAAACTAACACCTCAAAATACCATTCTCCAGTATCTTTTTAAATTTTGCTCTCGTAAACATGCTGGGGGAGAAAATGAGAAAATTTTTTGTTGCATTTGTTATAATTTTGGGAATGGTCTATTCCATCACCACCTGTCAAGAAATAACTGGAAGCGGGTTGAATCTTTATCTTGAAAACGATATAAACGCCGGGGGTAGGGATTGCATAGTTATAGAAGGAACAAACATAAACCTAGATTGCAACGGATATACAATATACAATGCATCCACTGGTGTTATGATACGAAATTCAGTTAATGTTAATCTAACGGATTGCAATGTTCAAAACTCCACAGTCGGTATTTGGGTTGGAAAGAGGGCTGTTGGAAATTCTTCTATTCAAAACCTAACTTCACTTCAAAATCCAACGAATGCGATTTTGAAAAACACAAACATAACGAATACAACAAAAGGAATAGAGGTATACATGGATTCAGGAAATACCATCAGGTTCGCGAATGTTAAAAATTCCAGCATTGGAATCCATCTGAAAAATGCATTACTCACCCTGGTTGAAAATTCTACAATTACAAACAATGAAAACGGAATTGTATTGAACAATTCTGCAAAGTTCAATGATGAAAACTATCCAGAAAGAAATTATGGAAATAATACAGTAAGAAACAATTTTATACTCAACAACCGTATTGGAGTAAACATAACCTATTCTGGTTTTAATAGATTCTATAACAACTACTTTAACAATACTAAAAATGTCGAATCCGATTCCTTGTTTTTAATGTATCTATACAATTTATGGAATTCTTCTTATAACTGCAGCCAATCGAGCATAATCGGTGGAAGGTGCATGGGAGGAAACTTCTGGAACGACTATACTGGCTATGATTCAGGTGAAGGGATCCATCCCCATAACGAATCTTTTGATGGAGTTGGAGACACACACCTACCCTACATGCCCTATGGCGAAGCCTTTGGCGATTCCCTCCCGCTTACAAAAGCAATTCCTCCAAACTGGATAATGGAGTGCAGGAATATTACTTCCAGCGGAACTTATATTGTTAAAAAATACATATATGGTGTGCAATCCGATGCCAACCGTGTTTGCATAAGAGTACTGGCTCATAATGTAGAAATAAATTGCTATGGCTATGGAATAATAGATAATACAACATACACAGATTCATACGGCGTTTATGTGGACGGATACAACAACCTCATTCTTAAAAACTGCTCAATAATAAACTACACCACCGGCCTTTATGAGCGTGGATCAACCTACGGAACGCTTCTTGGAAACAACTTCTCTAACGACAAGTATAATATTTACTTTAATTATGATGTGGATTCTACACCCCCGATTACATTCTTTTACAAAAATATAACAACGGATAATTATGTGGATGGAAAGCAGGTTTACTATTTCTTGAATGGTGTAACTGGTGATGGCTATACCCCTCCTGCACCGAGCAATGCTGGCATGATAGCGTACATAAACACCAACAATGCATACATAACCGGCAGGAGTTTAAGCAAAAACAGCCCGGTCATTATCCTGTTAAATGTTACAAATGGGCTCGTAGAAAAAAACAAGATCGACATGGTCGGCGATGCCATATATGTTGGTTTTGGCAGGAACATATCTGTGATGGATAGTAATTTCAGTAATGTGGGACGGTATGTTATAGGAGTCTCTTTTTCAAACACAACAACCATTTCAAAAAATAGAATTGAAAACGGAAGCACAACGAGCTCTGTTTATGCGTACCAGCCAAATAACATCTCCATATCTTACAACAATGCATCAAATTTAAGGGTATTTTGCACAGTTTATAACTCGAGCGGATATGTAGATGTTTTCAACAACATAGGGTATGTGGGTTACAATGGTTGCGGGTTTTATGACACTCCTGGAGCAAGGGTATACGGAAACACTTTTATAGGTATGAACTACAGCCCAAACCTGATATATGTTGCTGGATTTTACAGCGGTCAGATCTACAACAACACGCTCTTGGGATATGCGCAGCGACTTGCAGGCATAATCATCGGAGCCGGCACATACTTCAACAACTATAATATTTCAATATACAATAATACGATAATAGGAAACGAAACAAGCTTTACGTACGATTCCGTCGGCATAGATTCTCTAATGATGCATTATAATCTAAGCATATACAAAAATGTAATAAAAAATATCAGATTTGGTATCAGACCGAACCAGGTTGCAAGCAATCTAACTATTTTCAACAACACCATTTACAACACAAGTGTAGGAATTTTCATCTATGATTGCGCCTGCAACGGTCCGTATACAAGATGCATCAATGTATATAGCAACAACATCACCCTATCTGCTAGTTATGCTATAGAGGCCGCCGCTCTACTCCCTCCATGCGGTAATGCATTCTACAATAATTTCATCTACAGCACCACAGGTAACTGGGCTTATGGAAGTTCTTTCACTGATTGGAACATCACGAAAAACTGCACGTTAGGACCTAACATAATAGGCGGTCCTTGCTGGGGAGGAAATGCATGGTTTGCTCCAGGAGGGAATGTTGCTTATTGCGATGCGGATGGTGATGGAATAGGAGAGGGTGAATTCACATTTCTTAGTGGTATTGACTACCTTCCGCTTAATAATGAACGATGTAAAGCAAAATCAGTTAAGATAGAAGTACCAGAGAAAAACTTAACAGTGGAGCTACCGACGAGAATAAAGATAAAGTAAAAATAAAGGGATGGGTTCATGCTAATACAGGGAAATTACAGAATGCATCCTAATAAAAACCATCCAGAGAATTGGATGAGGGTTGAATGGATAGAAAAGGAATTTCCAGATGCGCAGATTGTTAACATACACCTTAAAAAAGCAGAGGAGCTTGCATGCACGCTTCATCCGCGTGGGTATGTAAACGCAATAAAAAAACTTTCTGATCAAGGGGCTGGATTTGGGGACAATCCGTTTTTTTCCTCAACATATGAAGCCGCGCTCGGCGCAGTCTATGCATCAGTCAAAGCAATGGAAAGATTGGATTTCGCAGCCGTCCGCCCACCCGGCCATCATGCCTCAGAAGAAAAATTTGCCGGGTTTTGCTATTTCAACAACATTGCAATTGCAGTAAAAAATTCAAACAAAAGAACCGCAATAATAGATATAGATGCTCATTATGGAGATGGAACTCATAAAATATTTATGCACTCTGAAAATATTTTCTATGCATCCATCCAAGGAAATACGGATTTCTGTTATCCTTTTTACGAATTAAAGAGCAGGAATAGCAAACTCATAAACATCCCCCCAACAACCGGAGATGAAGAATACATAGAGTATTTGAAAGAGCTTTTGGAATCTGTTCTCGCATTCAAACCAGAACTCATCGGAGTTTCAGCAGGCTTCGACACCTATTTCAAAGACCCGGTTCTCGGGTTTTCCATAAAAAAAATTGAAACATACAGAGAAATTGGAAAGATGATTAAAGAGTTTGGTTTGCCGGCATTCGCAGTTCTTGAGGGAGGATACTCGCAGGAACTTGGAAAACTGGTAAGGGCGTTTTATGAGGGGCTTTTCGTTAAATGAAACGTTTATATATGATGGGAAATAGAGTTTAAGGGGGTTTAAAAAGCTATTGCTAAAATAAAATTAGAAATTCTAAAAATATTTTATAAAATAACATTTTACTAACTTTTTAAACTTTTTAGTAACTATATGTTATTTAAAGAAGGAATAAAAAAACACCATCTAGGTAAACCTCCTCACCCAAAAACCCCACCACAGTAAACCAAACAATGCTCAAAACTAGGTTTTTCTTTCTTTTTTAGTGTTTTTGGCCTGTAAGTTTGGTTCCACTCTCCACTTTTTCCGTATCACATCGCTATAGTAAACCAACTCGTTTGGTGGACAGGGTGTTACTTGTAGTATGGTTTACTATTATAGTAACTAATAATGTAACTAGCACACTGCAATAGTAAACCAATTGCACTAGAAAAGAATTTCTTAGAAATTCTAAAATATTTTAAGAAAAATGCATTTCAATTTTCGCTAGGGTTTTTTGGTGAAAGGTAGGTGGAGAGCAAAAAAATGGCCAAAAAATGGAAATGGAAGAATTTCTATGAAGAAAAATTATTTTTTAACCAGATTCAAAACTCTTTTGTTCAAATAGGCCGGGCAGCGCTTAAGGTACGAGTTCAAAACATCTTTGCGCAAAACTTTTTTTATCTCTCTCAAAACCTCATCATATAGCGGTTCTTTGAAATAAACGAAATCAATAAGGGTTTTTTCAGGGTCGGAAACAGGAATCCACCACTCATAGTATTTTATGCTTTCAAAACCAAAAAACATCTTCCTGCGTATTCTTCTTACAAAAACTCTGGCGCCAAGCACAGGCCGCATTCCCTGCCTGACTTTTCTCGGAGTTATTATGACCGGGTTTGTTTCCTGCTCCCAAAGATTCCAGAGAGACAAGGCTTCTTGAAGTCCATAGTAAAAGGGATAAAACGCAAACCCGGAAACAAGCACATCATCGTGAAATGTATAAACGCCCTTTGCCAGTCTTTTTATCTCGCCTTTTTTAACCAGGTTTTTGAGCAGCGCGCGGGCATACCCTGCGCTTATTTTGTATTCGCTTAGAACGATTTTTACATCCCTGGCTGTAAAGGAAGGC
>JBAMLP010000001.1:13962-14486 GCA_039793475.1 Candidatus Micrarchaeales archaeon
TTCATTCCTCAACCCTCCTTTTGAGAGCCTCGACCATTTGTTTGAAGGAAGGGACGGCCCCGGAATAAACAAGCATTTTAAGGTTTTTTTCATCCAGAGGCGGTTTTATTTTTGAAAGAAAATCCCTCATCTCCTTCATGAGCTTTTTCTCATCGGTTACATAGCTGCTTAGATGGTAGATGTCGTAGATGTCCCTTGCGAGTTTCCTCGAGGAATAGGCGCTCATTTTTTCCAGAATTATATCCTCTGGGCTCAGCGTAAAAACGCTTATCTGCGAACCGTTTGTTTTTTCATACAGCCTCACGACCGGTGACCTGACATCTCTTAAAGCGATTTCAACCCGGATTTCAACATTCCCATCGGATAGTTTTGCAAAGAAGGTGTTTTCTGTTTTTTTGTACTTGTTTAAAACAAGCCCCCTTTCTTTCACGATTCTCTCAAATATTTTCTCAAACCCATTGCCTGGAGACGCGTAGAAATCCAGGTCTTCTGAAAACCTGTTCCCTCCGTAGCATCTCCATATC
>JBAMLP010000002.1:0-14456 GCA_039793475.1 Candidatus Micrarchaeales archaeon
TTATCAGCACATTGCACCCGCTGTAATTTTTTCCAATTCCCTCGTAAAAATTCCCATCGCTCGTATACCCAACCGTTTTCCCATCCATCCTAAGCTTAAAACCAAAAGTGCTTTCATCATCATGCACTGCCTTTACATACTCGATTTCAAACCCTTCGAACTTCTCTTTCTTTCCCCATTCTGCTACATGAATTTCCTTTACGAAATTCTGGTGGTATTTCGTTATCCCCCTGTCTCCATTCCCATCCCCGTATATTACGCTCTTGCTTCCTATGATAATTCCTTTTTTTCTGTTTCCATACGCGCTCATCCCCTCAATAAGAACATTTGCATCGCTTACATGGTCTATGTGGTTGTGGGTTGCGATAACTGCATGTATGCTTGTTGGGGATATTCCGAATTCGTTCATCTTCACAATCGCTCCAGGCCCTGGGTCAACATATATCCTCGTACTTCCTAGGATTGCGAACCCGCCCGTCCCATACCCCTTTACCTGCCGTATTAAATTTATCCTTCCTCCTCCCACGCCCACAAAGAAAATTTCCATATGGTGTATACAGAATAAAAATTTTTAAATTGCTGCGTACTTTGTTTGTGTTAATTTATGGCAAAAAACAAAAAGTTTTTAAATACTTGCACACATAAAATGTTAGTGTAGGTTAAATATGGTGGTAATATGAAAATCAAGGTGAATGAAGTTGGGCATGCTGAAAATGAAAAACCCAATGGCAGGAATCCATTCAATCTATTCAAAACACTAGTTCCTTTAGTTGCGGCTTTGTCCTTGTATGCAAGTGGTTGCGCAACCGGGCAGCCAAAGCATCCTATTTATGGCACCGAGCCGGTGCCTGCTACTTCTATCAAGCCCACGGGTGTGAGGGATACGAGCAAAACAGCGGATAGGCCTCCAGTAAAACCCGACGGAGGAAAAGCTACGGGAACAGCACCGCCTTCTTACGAATACGAGACAAGGGTATACACTAGACCAACCCTGGATACCTTAAGAGTGGATACGTCCGAAACAAAACTCCGCTATGGAAATTTCACAGTGATTGGCAGAGAAGGAAAAGAATTAATTGTAACCACTCCGTCTTCTCGTTATTTAACGCTTCTTTTTGAGGGATTGAGTAGACCGACTAAGACCGACATTTCGAAAATAGTGGATAGCGGAAATGTTGTGGAGATATACGACGAAAAAGGCCTCTGTCTAAGGGTGAGTGGTTTGCCAGGGGATACGGTAGTTATTGAGGAGAGATGGATCAACAAGAAAGTAATCGACGGAAGAGAGGTTTATTCTGACGAAATGATTGAAACCTACAAACAAAAGGGTTCGTTTTACTTAGATACATCAAAAAATGAAGAACTTCAATATACATTAAGAGTTTCTAAGTCGGGGAGTATACCAATACCCCAAGAGTCTTCGGATGTGATTAGGGAAGGTGTTGTTGCACCTTCATCTGAGTTTGCTGGCTATTCTGCCTTTGGTTCTCCACTGAGCGTTACTCCACAGGACGATGCAGCGCTTGCGATTTCGTTTAAGTTTCAGAATCCAGATCAGTGGTACTTAGGAGAAAATTCGCTGATCAAGACTTTGAGAAGGGTAAATGGTGGAAGCTTAAGCCCGGCAGACTTGAGGGAATTCTTCGTAGGCCCATACTTTAATTCCATTCTCGCAGTAAGAGAACTTGGGTATGTTCCAAATGTAAGAGCAGATTTAAATGCAGCGATTGCGTTCAGGCTTTTCCCATGGCTTCACGGGAATATAGGTGGAAAAGGAGAGACAAGCGTCATAGGCACTGAGTTTGTTTCAAGAGGAACACCATATGTTGGTTTGGCATTCCAGGTTCCTTGGCATCTCGGTCAAATGGGAGGAACGCACGATCTTGGAGTAAGGCTCAATCCTTACAAGATTGAGAAAGGATATGTGCTGAACTTGGTAGATACAACCACACTTGTTTTTGAAAATAGAGGATGGTCTCTTGACCTTGGCTATCTGCTTTCAGTGAACAATGATGTTGGGCTTTCTCTCGGCGTAAACGATGCGCTTTACTCAATATACGGAACAAAAGTGATCTATGATCCGGATCTTAAAGAAAAATGGCATGAATACGACATTTACATAAGGCCTCCTACAACTATGGTTACAGGCCTAGCATTTGGCGGGCTCCATTCACCGATTGTAATAGGGCTTGATGCAAACTGGCTTATAGCGAACCGTTCAGTCACCTATTCTGGAATTCAAGGTGCAATAGCATTCACGGGTGCTCCTTTCAACGTGCCTTTTGCCATGGGCCTGCAGGGAGGGTATACACTACATAATGCAGATAAATGGATTTCACTAGTTATCTCCATTGGTCCTGGAGGCCAAATAACAGGAGGCGGAAGTTTGGGGGGTGGAGTGAGGAATGCAAACTTTACCGACCACCGCTATGGCTTCGGCCTGTACGGAAGAAAGTGATTATTCTCTATTTCTTTTTTCATTTTGCAAAACACGCAGAATTCAGTAGAGGACGGCTCCCCGCATATTTTGCATTTTCCTATTGCGAATTTCTCCTTGCGGATTCCTTTTCTCATTAACTTTTCTATGCTCAAAAAACTATTCAGAATTTTGAATTTCGTCCCAGGATGCTTCTCTTCCAGAGCGTTCAGCATTTTTCTTATTTCATGCCTGAATGCAACCCTCATCCCAGGGCATCCTTTCGTCTGAAAAGGAAGGTTTTTTATCAAGGCGTACTGGACTACTTCTTTCTCAGGTGTCCTAAGGAGCGGTTTTATCCTTGGAACAAACGCCTCCTCATCCATAACCGGCTCAGCAAGCCGAATCAGCCTTAAAGGTTCGTTTCTCATGATATTCATAAGGACTGTTTGCGCAACATCATCAAGAGTGTGGGCGATTGCCAGTTTATCCGCTTTCTCCTCCCGTGCAGCAACATTCAACACTCTTCTTCTGAAAACCCCACAGTAACTACACGGGCTTTTACCGCTCTTGTAGATATCAGAAGTAGTAAAGCCGAGCTCTTTTTTGAAATAAACAATTCTGTGCGGTATTCCGAGCTTTTTGCACTCACTTTTCGCAGTTTCCAGCAGTTTATCAAAATACCCAGGGATCCCAATATCGACTGTTATACCAACAAGCTCAAAAGGATGCCTTTTTCTCAATTTTGCAAGAAGATGCAGAAGAACTGTGCTGTCTTTCCCTCCAGAATACCCAATCGCAATCCGCTCTCCCTTTTTAATCATTCCAAACTCTCTGATAGTTCTAAAAACCCTCTTTTCAAAAAAATTCAAAAAATGCCTTTCGCAAAGAACCCTTTTCATGTAAGGAAGATAAACAGCCCCGTCTTTTTTGCATACACTGCATTCAACACTAAACATCCAAAACAACCCTTACTATCTCAACTTCTTCATTTCCTTCAAGCTCTGCACTCTCTGGTGCAACCTTTCCATCAACTTTTACAACAACCTCCTCCCTATTCATTTTTAATTTTTTCAGCAACTCAGTGATTCTTCCCTTGAATTTCATAAGTATTTTTGCCATGAGCAACTCTTTTAAATCCTACTCCGCATAAAATTAATTTCACAAAAGGTGATTCTTAATGCCGATTGTTGTCTGCGAGAGATGCGGGGCAAGGACTGCAAAACCAGTACAGTGTAATTACTGCGGGAAATATGTCTGCCTGAAATGCCTAAAATCCCAGAAAAGAATCAGCAAAAAGGAAATTCTGAAAATATCAATATGTAAGGAATGCTGGACAAAAATGGGTGTGAGGAAAAAATACAAAAACAACCAATTTACTGTTTTTTAATGAATATCTCAACTTTTTTTCCATCTATACTCCACTCTTCCCCCTCCTCTTTAAACGGACCAAATTCTATCTTTTCAGCGCGCGCCCTCTTCTTTATCTCATCAACATTCCTTTTTGCTATTGAAACAATCTCGCTCTCCCCGTCCATCATTATGAGTACGGTGTCCTTCTCAACAAGCCCCATCTCCTTCCTCATTTGCTGTATCCTCCTCAAAACTTCCTTCAGGATGGCCTCCTCGTAAAGCTCTTCTGTCACTTCCTTATCTATGTATATTTTCCCGAATTCACTATCCCCTGAAACAAACCCCTCTTCAACCTTGCCTATAACAAACTCCTTCACATTCAGCATTTTAGCAACTATTTCCCTAACATTTTTCATTTTATTTCCAACTTTCTCATCCCTTGGTTCGAAAACCGCTTTTCGCAGGGGCCATCTAAGCTTCACACCAGTATTCTGCCTCACCATCAACCCAGAGGCAATTACCTCCCTCGCTATTTTCATCTCCTCCTCAAGCGCTACATCTATTTTCTTCCTGTCCTCCCTTCCGAGTTCGAGAAGGTGCACGCTCTCCTCATTCTCGTATTTTCTGTAAAATTTCTGGTATATATACTCAGAAATGAATGGGGTGATTGGTGCAAGGAGTTTTATTGAAAACAAAAGTGCTTTGTATATTGTTTCCATCGCAGCGCCATCTTCATTTTCCGCCACCCTCTCCTTTGCAAGCTTCATGTAAAACCTGCTAAAATCCTCAACAATAAAATTTTTCACAGCCTTCACTCCCTTGTGCGGCTCCATTCCAATGAAAGCCTCGTTGTACTCTTTTAGAACAGAATTCATCCTGGAAACAAGCCATCTATCCTCCACTGCAAGTTTCTTTTTACTCCCTTTCTTTCTGTTGTAATTCCTCTCCAAAAACAATTCTAAATTGTAAATGATGTTGAGAACATCCTTTGCCTCCTTCATCTCACTCCACATGAACTTCAAGTCCTCATAAACAGGGTTGCTCAGACCCCACAACCTAAAAGCATCCGCTCCATATTTCTGCAATATTTCTTCTATTGGAACAAAATTTCCCAAGCTTTTGCTCATCTTTTCCCCTTTCTCATCCACAAAAAATCCATGCATCATCACATTCCTGTAGGGCGGCTTTCCATACCTTACGATCCCAGAGCCAAGAAGGGAGTAGAACCACCCTCTTATCTGGTCATGCCCTTCTATTATGAGGTCGGAAATTTCTCCCCACTCCCTCGCCTCCTCATCCGTAAGCTCTGCCCACATTGCATTTCCAGAATCGAACCACACATCAAGAACATCAGGAACCCTACTCATCTCCCCCCCGCATCTGCACCTAAACCTCACCCTGTCAACATAAGGCCTGTGCAGTTCCTTTACTTTTTCTCCAAGCTCTTTTCCTTTTCCCACAACCTTTATCTCCCCGCATTTTTTGCATTTCCATATGGGCAGTGGGATCCCCCAATATCGCTGCCTTGAAATGCACCAGTCTGGTGCATTCTCCACGAACTGCAAAAATCTTTCCTTTCCGAACTCCGGAACCCATTCGGTTTTTTTTGCCTCTTCGAGCATCTCATTTTTCAATTTCGAAATGTCTATGAACCACTGCGTTGTTGTAATGTAAATAAGCGGTGTTTTGCACCTCCAGCAATGGGGATAGCGATGCCTTACCCTTTCCTCATGAACGAGCGCTCCGTTCTCCTTCAAAACTTCAATTATTTTCGAGTTTGCCTCGCGCACATTCATTCCCCTAAATTCTCCAGCCTCTTCAGTATATTTTCCCTCACTGTCAACAGGGCTGAATGCCTCTATTCCATTCTCCTTCCCAACTGCAAAATCCTCAGGACCATGGCCAGGAGCAGTGTGCACGATTCCGGTTCCCTCCTCAAGCGTAACGTACCTGTCGCTCAGCACTACTCTTCTCCTATACTCCTTTTTTATTCTATTTTGGAAAGGATGCTCATACTCCAGCCCTTCCAGCTCCTTTCCTTCATCTCCTCAATAATTATCCCGCTCTTTCCTAAAATCCTCTCAACCTCATCCATCCTTCCCTTTGCAAAAACATACGCCTCTTCCCCAAACATCACTTTCACATAATCATAATTAGGATGGACCATGCATGCCATGTTTGAAACAAGCGTCCATGGAGTCGTAGTCCATACAAGAAGGAACTCATCATTTTTCCCCTTTATTTTGAACTTCACAAAAATGCTCGGGTCGCTCTCCTCATCATACTCAAGCTCGTAGTTTGCGAGCGTTGTTTCACACCTGTAGCAGTAGGGGAGAACATACTCCCCCTGATGCATCAGCCCCTTATCATAAGCCATTTTCAGAGTTTCCCAGCTCTTTTCAATATACCCGTCCTCGTAGGTTATGTACGGCCTGTCCCAATCCATCCACACCCCAATGCTCTTGAACTGCTCTGCCATAATGCCCATGTACTTATCCGCAAACTTTCTGCACTCGGTAATGAATCTTTCAATCCCGAACTTCTCCTCTATCTCGTTTTTCTTTTTTATCTCCAGTAATTTTTCCACCTTCACTTCTATGGGAAGGCCATGCGTATCGTATCCCGCTTGGGCGCGCACATTATACCCGCTCATCCTGTAGTACCTGCACATTGCGTCCTTTATTGCCTTGTTCCACGCAGTTCCGGGGTGGATTTCCCCTGTAACATAGGGCGGCCCATCCACAAAATAAAATTTCTTTCCCTTTTTGTTTTTATTCTTCGCCTTCTCGTAAATTTTCTCCCTTTCCCAAAATTCCAGCATCTCCCTCTCTGTTTTTTCGTACTCGTACATGATTTCACTTCCTTATCCTTTCCTTAACCAGGAAGAAGAGCGGGGTTGAGAGAAACATAAACCCTGTTGCGATTACGAATCCGCTCCTTTCAACCAAAAATGCGGCAACAAGCCCGAGCAGGCATACAAATTCGAAATACCCCAGCCCTAGTCCATGCTTTTTCGTCTTGTAGTAGAAAACAAACCCAAGAAGCCCAATTCCGAAAAGAAATGGGAATGCCATTATATCCAGGGTAAACAGCTTCGCGCCGGTTATGAAAAAAGCAAGAAGGGCTGAAAATGCAGCGCCCATCCAGAACTCCCTGCTCTCCATCAGAACACCTTCTCGCCTATGTAAACCTTTATTCCATCTGATGTGAGCTTGAATGGAACAAGATCTTTTGAGTGGTCGCTTCCCCTCATCTTAAAAACCTCGACTGCCTTCACCCTCCTATCGCCCCTGTCCAGGCTGTACAGGTTTATTATTCCGTCCAGAACATAATGCTCTATACCGTACTTCATCTGCTCCTTGCTCGCAGTTTCTGCTTCAACAGTAACCATGGCTGTGCAGTCAAGGTTTCTGAGCAAAGAGAAAAACTCGAAAGCGGTTTTTCTGTACTCGCCATCTTTTTCGAAAACCGCCCTTATCATGGTTGCAGAATCTATCACGACTCGTTTCACGTTGTTGTTTGTGATTTTTGATTCAAGTATCTCCGCGATTTTTTCTATCGTCAGCTCGTCGGGCTTCTCTATGAAAATGCTCTTGTTCACGAGTTTTTTTATGTCGGAAAAATCAGAGAATGTGTTTGCCATGTTCTCCAGTATATCATCGGGTGTTTCTTCCAGCGTTACGTACACGCCAGGTTCGCCCCATTTTGCCCCCTTGTAGAGATATTCAAAACCAAAGGATGTTTTTCCTGTACCTGGCCCGCCGAAAAGCGCAACATGCCTCCTTTTCGGAATCCCTCCATTGAGCATCTCATCTAATCCAGAAATTCCTGTTTTTACCCTTTCCATATTCTCACGAACGCTATTTTACGCAAAAAGTTTTTAAACTATCTTCACTGAATTCTTTTGGGTGTTTGGATGGAGCTTCTTCCTTGGGTTGAAAAGTACAGGCCAAAAAAGCTTGACGAGGTAATGGGACAGGAGCACATCCTTCCGCTGCTTAAGTCTTTTTCAGGGAAAAAGTCCATGCCCCACCTTCTTTTCGCAGGCCCGCCGGGAGTCGGAAAAACAACCGTTGCGCTTGCGCTCGCTCACGAGCTTTTCGGTGAGAATTACAAAACGAATTTCCTCGAGATGAACGCGAGCGATGAACGGGGGATAGATATTGTAAGGGGGAAGATAAAGGACTTTGCAAGAACGATGAGCGTCAGCGAAGTTCCATTCAAGATAATATTTCTCGATGAATCCGATGCGCTAACATCCGACGCACAGCAGGCTCTCCGCAGGACCATGGAACTCTATTCTGAAGTCACTAGGTTCATCCTCTCCTGCAACTACTCATCAAAAATAATAGAGCCCATCCAGAGCAGGACAGCTGTCCTGAGGTTTTTTCCGCTAACAAAAGAAGATGTCGAAAAGATGATAAAAAAAATCGCGCATGCAGAGGGTCTGAAAGTAGAGGATAAGGCATTTGATGCGATATTCTACATAAGCGAGGGAGACATGAGAAAAGCGATAAACATCCTGCAGGGCGCAGCGTTCCACTCAAAACATATTACTGAAAGTCTGGTGTTCAAGGTTTCGTCCCGCGCAACCCCAAAAGAGGTAGAGGAGATGGTTGAGAAGGCGCTCAATGGAAATTTTGTCGGTGCACGAGAGCATCTTGAGAGAATAATGGTTAGCTACGGGGTGAGCGGCGAGGATGTGCTTGTGCAGATCTACCGGGTGGTTGCGGAGATGAAAATTCCTGAGAAGGCAAAAGTCAAGCTCGTGGACAGAATAGGCGAATACAATTTTAGGCTTGTTGAGGGAGCGGATGAGAGAATACAGCTCGAAGCCCTCCTTGCGCAGTTCCCGGTGATAATGGAGGAGTTCAGGAAATAGCAAACCTCAACACAGCCGCAATCCCAGCCAGTCCTTTCAATTTTCTTCCCCATTCGCTTTCCTTAGAAAAAACAACAACATCCGCCCTCTGCCCATACGCTTTGTTGACAATACTCTCGACCTCCTTGTCTGCCCTAAGCATCTCATCAAGGACAGCGAGTGTTTTTATTGCGCCCATTCCAAGCGCGTTCCCAACTTCCCTTTTTCCATACGCGAGCAGCCCATCATCCCTTCCAAGGTGCGTAAGCAGTTCCTCCATCACCTTCGCCTCCTTCTCCAGCCTTGTTTCGCCGATGATTTTCTCTATGCTTCCCTTTTCCACAAGTTCCCTCAGCCCGCTTTCTTCAGCATAACTCACATCTTCTACAAAAACTTTCTTCTTTTCCTTTTCCAAAAACTTCTGAAAATTGCTCTTCTCAAAACCCGGGCCTGCAACTATGCACAGCCCCTCAACAAAAGGAATGAGTTTTCTATAAAACTCCTGCGTCTTGTCCACTCCTCCTCTCTTACTGCTTTCGTTCCTTATCTCCGCGATGCTCTCAAACCCATAGGGCTTCACATCGCGAACGAGCGCCTTTTCGTTGTCCATGAGAATCACGCGCACGAGCGCCCTTCCGCTTTCCCTCACAGCATCCTCTATTCGTTCCAGCTCAGCCTTCCCCCATTTTTTCTTTGTTATTGTTATCCCTTCCTTTGGAGAAACATCTAATGTGTGGTGCCTTCCTAACTGGACAAACTCCTCAGGCCTTCCCTCCACGATCTTTCCGCCCACCCTCAGCCGGTTCGCATGTTTTGCGAACTCCACCCTCTCCACCTGCACCTTTATGAAAACCGGTTTCCTTTCCTCCTTCTCTCCGAATTTCACGCTCCTAAAAGTACTTCCTTCAGCAAAATCCCCTTCCTTTATTATATGCTCTAGATGCCACAAATCTTCAACAGAATCCGGCACGAGCTTTATCTTTCCCTCTTTCATGTCCTTGAATGCTATTTTCATTATTTTACTCTCTGACCAAACCTTTAAAGCACTTCTTCTCCACTCTACCTATGACTTCCTGTGTAGTTGGCGGAACATTCAACATTCTTCACAAAGGGCATGAGGCCCTTTTCAAGAGAGCCCTCCTCTTTGACAAAATTTTCATTGGGATAACTAGCGATGCATTCGTGAGAAAAAATAAAATCTACCCACCAACCCCTTTTTGGAAAAGAAAAAGGGGAGTTGAGAAATGGTTTTCGCGAAAAAACAAAAAAATAAAAATAATTAAAATAAACGATGTTTTTGGGAATACGCTGGAAAAGGAGTATGATTACATAATAGTTAGCAAGGAAACCCTTCCAAATGCAGAAAAAATAAACGCTGTGAGAAAAAAACTAGGAAAAAAACCAATCAGCATACTAGTCATCCCGGTTGTTCTCGCCTATGATGGAAAAAAGATTTCGGCCCAGAGGATATACCATGGAGAGATCGACAGGAATGGAAAAAAGGCATCAAACTGATGGCTATAAAAAGTTTTTTTTCCATACTTTTATATGCGTTATTTGTTTATTTCGTTTATTTTCCTGCTGCTTCTTTCTATTTCGTTTACCCTACAAACAAACGCAAACCCTGTTATGTACACCCTCTCTGATGGCCAGAAAATCCAGGCAAGCGATGTGATGTTTCTTAATGACCATAACAGCGATGTTCATGTGTACCTTGGTACAGAAGGGGAGGCATCCAGTTTTTTAAAAATAAAAAATTCAGAAATGGATATACCAAAAGGGGAGGCAAAATGGGTCGAGTACGAAGTTTTCATACCAAATGGAGCGAAAGCCAAAGAGTACACTGGCTATATTGTAGCAACCATTAATGGAAACGAAAATGGGGCGAGGATAAACCTTGCCCTGAAAAAGAAAATAACAATATTTGTAACCGAGAAGACAGAGGATATAGATTTTCTTGAGTTTCTGCTTTCTTTCGCCACATTGATAGTAGCATTCTACATTTTGCTGACTTTAATAAGCAATGCAAAAAAGCTTTGGGCCCTTCTTTTCCTTGTTTTGATTTTCGCTTCGTTTGTGTATGCACCATCGCAGGATATCTCAGCGAATGTTGAAATACTCTACACATGCGGAATAATAAACGAGCCAACAAGCCTTGATTTTGGAAGTTTTGTTTCAGGCCAGTACTCTGCGGTGAAGAATACAACCATAACCAATACCGGGAATGTTGATGTGGACATTTCGTTGCACGGGACGGACTGGAGTAGGGGGAGCAGCAGTTTCTCTGTTAACAACACAAAATATTCGTTGGATGGATCGAACTATTTTTCTCTTGACTATATGCCAACAATAATATACAACGACCTTTCCCCAGCATCTACCCTCGACATCTTCTTTAAAGTTTATGTTCCACCGCAGAATTCCGGCAGGTATGAGCAAAATATAACGGTTGGCGGGGTGTGCCCATGAATAGAATTTTGATATTTGTTTTCATGCTCTTCCTTTTTTCATTCGCTTATGCAAGTGTGAATGCAACCGTTTTTTCCTACACAGAAGTTCCGCACGCATCAGTGAATTTAACTCCTGATTTTCCAGCACCAGGGAATGACTTGATATGCGAAGCATTGGTGTGGAACAACGATTCCTTTAACATGAGTGTGCATTTCTCATGGTATAAGGATGGAATTCTGCAGGACAATAATTCAACCGCAGGTAATGTCACGAACAATTCAGTCGCAACAGCAACCCTGCCTGCAACAGAAACATCAGAGGGAGAGAACTGGACATGTAAGGCGTACGCATGCTTTACTGAAGCAGGGGAGGTATGTGGTGAGGAGGACAATGATTCGGTTGTTATCGGTATATGGCCAACTTATCTTACGCAATGTCAGAATATAACTGTCCCGGGCGAGTATATCTTGGATGCTGATATTGTTGATTACCCCGGAAAGGTTTGTTTTTTCATAAATGTCAGCAATGTTAAGCTGCGTTTGAACGGCCATGTAGTCGACGGTTCGGATGTTTCTTCAAATGCAATTGCAGCTTTCAAAGCGCTCCCAGACCCTTACAACTCCCCAGGCTATTGGCAGAATATTACGGTTGTTGATGGAGAAATAAGCGACTGGAATAATGCGACATCGCCATTTGGCTATCCAGCAGGTTTGCTTTTTGGAAACGCCTCAAATATTACTACTGAAAATCTTTCAATTTCAAACTGCTGATTTCCTATTCTCTTCAACCCGATTTTTGGTATAAGAATAAACACTTTAAGCGCGAGAGATATTGAGATAGCATATTCTGCAACCCCAGTATTCAATTTTGTTGATAACGCGGTTGTTGAGAACTTTTATGTCCATGATTCCCGCGGAAATCCTTACAACACAATAGATGGAGGGTATGGGATACAAATACAGGGAAGCAGCAACATGGCCATAGCAAACTATTCAGTGAGAAATGTAACCTGGTCATCATTTTATGTGATTGGAAATTCGAATAATATTACTTTTGAGAACGTTTCCTCAGATTTGGCGGGTTGGGGAGCATTTACACTATTAGGTTCAAACAACATAACAATAATAAACGCAACAATAGAAAAAACACGAGCATTGTGGGTGCATCCCTTTTCTCAGCATGCAGTATTTTTTGAAAATGGGCAAGAATTTAATGTTGAGAACATTATTTTGCAAAACAATTCAAATCAAAATGGAATTACAGTCATCAACTCAAGAGATGTCCTGCTCAGCGGTGTTCTTATAGACGACATGAATAAAACACTTGCTACTGGCCTGAACATAACAAATGTGAATAATTCAGCCTTTGCGCATATAAATGTGTTTAACATCTACAGCACTGTTGCAGGTACTGGGATCGGCTTTTTTGCTCAAAACACCACAAACTTCTCGCTGGCTGACTCGCGGTTTGCGAACATAAGCTGTTCAATAGGTGGGCAGTATCCATACTGTGGGGCTGGGGTTTGGGTGAGAGGGGGCCGGTCGCATACTTATAAAAATATTGATATAGAGGCATGCACTTTTTCATATATAGAAGGCGGAGGGGGCAAGATTTATTCCGCTAGTTTGGACAACATTACTTTTGTTGATTCAGCGGTAGCGCCTGTTATAAGGGACCTTGTCGATTCAAACATCTCGAACATATATTCCTACAATAGCACAAGAGACCCACAGTGGTCTGGGGTTTTGAGGATGGGCTTTTTCAACAATGTATCAGTGGAAAACATTACAGGTGAAAATGCGGACGATGTCGGGATCATATGCTCTGTCTGCGAGAATGTCACAGTAAAAAACATCCGTATAAATAATTTCACTCAAACCTCTCCTTATTATAATAGAGCATGTGGATTTCAGTTTTATTATACAACCAATTCTTCTCTAACCAATGTTTTTCTGACAAACATAACACCATCAAACTACTACGCGGGAGGTGTCGGAGTTTTTGGTTCCGGAAGCGTAATGATCGAAAATGTCACATGCTATGGATGCGGGAGGGGCTTTGTTGTTGGCGTTCAACTACCCTCAACAAATGTCACGCTGAGAGATTCAAAATTCTACAATTCACAATGGTATGGAATAAGCCTGTGGGGCTACACCAATTCCTACTGGAACCATGGCATTCATCTCTTTAATGTTTCGGTGTTCAACACCTCCTCTGGCTACTCGCTCTATGTGAGGTATGCAAACAACACGCTCATTGAAAACTGCACTTTTTCAGAAAGGGTGGATATTAATGGAGAGATAGATGAGGCAAACAATCTAACCATAAGAAATAATATTTTTGAGAATGGAAGTTTAAAGCTTTATGATAATGTGTATGATAAAACCCTGATTTACAACAACATCTTCAACCGCTCACATGTTTATGATAACGCGGGAAACTACTGGAACACCACCTATGATTGCTCTCAGCGAAGCATAATAAACGGGGATTGCATCGGTGGTAACTGGTACAACGACTACTGCGGAGGGGATGATGGAAGTGGAGTTCCACCAATACACAATATAGCAGGGGATGGGATAGGGGATAGTTATATTCCGTATACAATAAATGGCGGAACCGCGCAGGATGAGCTTCCTCTTACATTGAACAATGAGAGCACATGCGGAAAAATTACTGAGTGCACAACGCTGAAAATTTCTAACATGCAGTACGATGTTGTGAATGACCTCTATGGATGGAAGGCGGATTATGCATGCATAACTGTAAAAGCAGAAAACATAACCCTGAACTGCTCAGGCCATGCGATTAATGGGAATATCAGCAACTGGCAGGCGAGGTACGGAATTCTTTATAAATATGAATCATCAGACCCACATCCAAACAACAATATGAGTTTTGTAAACTGCAGCATAAAGGAATACCAGTACGGAATCTATCTTCAGGGAAACCCTAGCAGCCCGACTGAAAATGCAGAGGTGGTGGGTAATTCAATAGACACTACCTCCCATGGCATTTATGAGGCATATGTTCGCAACAGTGAAATAAGAAACAACATTATTTCGAATGCCACTGGGTATGGAATCACACTTAATGGCGATTGGGATGTGTTGACAGCAGAAAACATAACCGTACTCTCCAACAGGATAAATACCAGTTCTACCGGCATATACCTGAGTGCTGTCGATTTTAGCACTATCAGGGGGAATGCTGTTTCCGGCAGTCAGAGGGGCTTATACCTCTACTACTCCACTGGAGGGATGTTCGATTCCAACACCCTTTCAGACAATGGTTGGAACTTATACATAGAGAGAGACAGCAACCCCGCATACTACAGGCATAATTTCACTTCAAATAATTTGGTTGGGTTTGGCT
>JBAMLP010000003.1:0-3607 GCA_039793475.1 Candidatus Micrarchaeales archaeon
CAGAGGCTTGCAGACCTTGCTTCTGAAAAAGGGGTAAGGGTTCTTGTAGGTCTTAAACTTGGAAATGTAAACAAGAAACCTGAGAACCTTGAAATAGTGGTATCTAGATGAGGGTGTACATAGAAACATACGGATGCACTCTAAACCAGGCCGAGAGCGATACGATTGCCGGTCTTCTGAAGGCCGGTGGTTTTTCCCTTGTTTCCAGCGAGCACAGCGCGGATGTTGTTCTGCTGAACACATGCACTGTAAAGCTTTCCACAGAGAATAAAATTCTCGCAAAAATAAAAAAAACAAAAAAGCCCCTTGTTGTTGCGGGCTGCCTCTGGGTTTTGAAGGAAAAGATAAGGAAGGCAAACAGAAGGACCGTTATCCTATCTCCCTCCTCACTTCCGCTTGTTGCGGATGCAGTTAGGGATGCTTATGCAAAAAAATGGAGCGATTACTCTTTCTGTGATGAAAACAAAAATTTCCTTCAGCGCGAATACACCACGCCGATTCAGAGGGTAGCAGTGCAGGAGGGATGTGTTGGAAACTGTACCTTCTGTCAGACAAAATTCGCCCGCCCAAAACTCGTAAGTTTTGATGAGGAGTGGATAGCGGAGCAGATAAGAAATGGGATAAAAAGCGGTGCAAAAGAAATTCAACTTACAGGCATGGACGCCGGTGCATATGGTTTGGAAAGAAATACAAATTTGGCAGAACTCCTAAAAAGAATACTTAAAATAAAAGGCGAATTTTTCATACGCGTCGGCATGCTCAACCCACAGCATGTTAAGCGGATGCTTCCGGAGCTTATAGAAATTTACAAAAATAAAAAGCTCTTCAAGTTTCTACATGTGCCCGTGCAGACGGGGAGCGAGGAGATTTGCAGGGACATGAAAAGAGGGCATGCTGTAAAAGATTTTGTTGATGTTGTGAGAGCTTTCAGAAAAGAAATTCACACCATCTCAATTGCGACTGATATTATTGTCGGCTACCCAACAGAAACACAAAAGGATTTTGAAAAAACAATCGCGCTTCTCAAAAAAATCCAGCCAGATGGTGTGAACATTTCGAAATTCACGCCGCGCGACAGAACGGAAGCGGCGGGATTGAAGCAGCTGCCAACAGAAATAATAAAGAAAAGGAGCATTTTCCTCTCGCGCTTCGTAAGGAACCTGCTTTGGGAGAAAAATCAAAAATTTATCGGCAGGAAAATGAAAGTTTTGATTACAGAAAAATTCGGGGAGGGAGTGAAAGGGCGGACGGTAAACTACAAACAGGTTTTTGTGAAACGAAAAATTCCTCTTGGAAAAATCATCGATTTGAAAATTGAGCATGCAACGAACACAACACTATTCGCGGTGTAACCCCTATCTGTAAAGATAAACATCAATGATTACAGGCACTTCCTCCCCGCTTCTCAAAATTCCGGTTCCCACTCTTGTTATTTTCACAATCCTCTCGGTTTTTTTCATTAAAGGGTTTAACCCAGCCTCCCATCTCTGCGCACCAGCATACCCTACCCTTATCTCTATGTAAATATCATAAGGGCTGTTGTAAACCTCCCTCATCTTTGCAGCCGCAAAGCTCAGTTTATCCGGTCTTATCCTCTTGTCGCTCCACGACATGCCTATTCCCCCTCTTGAAAGGTCTGGGGTAAAAACGGCGTTGCTTATCCTTATCGCCTCCTTTTCCATAAACCCCTGCTCTTCGGCAAGGCTAGACTTTAGGGCGTTCCAGTAGCTGAAAAACGCCAGTATCGTCATCAAAAATATTATTGTTGCAACCATCGCATCAAAACTGAAATACTGTCCTTTCAGCACTCCTGCCATAGAACCACTCCATCACCATTATTTGAAACTACGAGTTCTTTGTTCACATCTATTACATACCACCCGCTCTTAATAGACACACATCCGCTTTTTGCTATTGTTCCGCTGTATGTTGGATACGGATATGTTGTATTCCTTCCATCCAGAACAGTAAGATGCACCATCCCCTCTTTTATTTCCACATCATACGGAATCCCGTTTATATCGCTACCCAGGTTCATTCTATAACTGAATCCCTCCTCCCCACTTCCAACAAGCGCGATTACGTTTGCGACCCTCATCACCTTTTCCCTTGCAACCGCTGTATTCCTTCCCTCAAGCTCTATCCTCTCGACCAAGCCTACTCCCACAGAAATTGCCATGAGTGCAAGAAGGAAAATGGCAGAATACGCAAAAAATTCCATTGCTATCTGCCCCTTTAACCTATCCACTCTCCTTCACCCCCATGAGCAAGACATAGCCGTACTGGCCAAGCAGCTTTCTCTCGCACTTTATCCCTATAGGCACTACTCCTCTCCTTGTGCTCCTGAACCCCTCTCCATAGTTCAGCAGAACAACAGTTCCGTTTCTGTCGTATATGAGAAGGGGATAGGAGTATTCATCATTTTTTATTTTCACAACTGCCTCATTCTGATTTATTTCAATATATTCAACATTGTTTGGAATTTTCAGCACGAGCGTTTTCTTTGCCGGGCAGGTTGCAAAAACCTCATTCACGCTCTCTCCAAGTTTTCTTGCAATCGCCCTCGCCTGCATCTCCTCCATGTTCTCCAGTTTTACGGAAGAGTAGCTGAGCATCAAAAAAACTACGGGTATCGTAAGCACAAGAAAGATGCCAACAGTGATCAGCAGTTCAACCGATGCCTGTCCTTTCATCTTCACCCTCCCCCACCCATCTGCAATTCCTCCTCTTTTTCGCATCCGGCCCTTCCATCATTGCACGCAATCTCATTCATATTATAATCTGCCAAATTTTCCTCGCTGAGGGCAAAATTTCCAACCGGGGTTGAGCTCGAACACATCTCAAAACTCTTGCATCCAGGCATCCCCCTCACCTTTATTCCCTCTGTTTCGTTCACGAATTCCCAATCGATCCTGCTCCAGTTCTTTCCTCTCGAAAACTCCTCTCCTCCATAAACTTTTCCAACAACAAACCCCTCTATTCCGTAAACACTCGTTCTGTTCTCAGAATTCTCCAAAAACCTCTGGGGGAATGATGGCGCCTCTTCAGGCGCCCAGAAATAATACCCGCATATTACCTCATCCCTCAGCATTTCAATATCATAAACCCACCCATCATTTTTGTTCGCTTTATCCTCGCCGTTGCTCTCCTCCACCTCCTCGGCCGTGTGCTCGTTCACAAAAAGAACAGCAGGGTTTCCATCGCCGTCCTCAGATGCCATCCCTATGCTGAAATCCGGTGCAACCGCAAAAGGTTTTTCTGTTTTTATTTCACCTATATATTCTTTGCAATTTTGATCATACACAGTTGGATTGAATACTCTCGTTTCATCCTTCTTTCCACTACATTCGGAACCAATGTAATCAACATTATTCGTCAGAATGTACGCCCCAAACTCATCCAATATTCCCTGCTCATCAAGAACCTCAAAATCACTGTAATCGCCAACAACAACATACTTCCATCTCTCAGTTTCGTTCACTTTTTCAGTATTGTTCGCTTCCCTTGCGCTCACAATTGGACCATAGAACCATCCCTGGCCATGCGTAGCATTCACTATTATTTTTGCCTCCTGCGGGGGATAGGGTGCGAACCATATCTGTCTGCT
>JBAMLP010000003.1:3617-14228 GCA_039793475.1 Candidatus Micrarchaeales archaeon
CATTGTTAAAATTATGCTTCCTCAACCATCTCAAAACCATGGGGTCGTCCATCCCCTCTATTTCAAGCGTCCTGTTTATCCTGTAAATTTTGTCCAGCCTTGCGCCTTTTCCGGAAACATTCACACGAACCACAACATCAACTTTCAGGTTGTTGTATTCTGTCTGGTAGATGTTTACTTCCGAAATGTTGAAAGTTTCAAGCTCCATTCCGCTTTTTTCCAAGCTCTCCTTTAGCTTCGCCCCCAACCCATCAAAAGTGTAATCTATCTTCTCCTCCTCGTTATAAACGAGCGCGCTTCCTGCAAAATGTTCTCTTTTTGATTCACCGCTCTGCACAAGCTCCCTGAACGCACCTTTGAAATGCTCCAGCTCATCCTTCTCCCCGGCCTTCAGGGGTGTTTCTGCTGTATGATTTATCATTTTGTAAATTGCATAATAGGAATAGATATCAACAATCTCATTCATAGTTTCGTTGCTCAGCTCAGCAAGGACGATATCGTAAGTCGCTATCTTTATCGTCTCCTCATACCCTTTCCCACTCTCATCTATCGCTCTTGTATATGCCTGGAGGGACATGGCAACATAGACGAGAAGGATGAAAATTCCGAGCACAAAAAAGAACCCTCTTTTCATATGAACACCGTAAGTTTAACTGTTGATGTATACACTTTCCCGGGGTTGTAGGTCGAGGGAAGCGGCTCGCATGGCACCATCGTTCCTGTGCATGTTTTGTACCTGTACCAGTTTTCCCCTTTATCCCGCGGCTCTTCAGCGCCCACAACAACAGCAACCGAGCTCGCCTTTACTTTCCTATACTCTCCCCTGCTCGCAATAACTTCCCCATCTACCTCAAGCTCATACCCATACTGCGCAGGAATGAGGGAATCTATTATTTCAGTGCCTCCATCCGCCTTTACTATCGCATCAAGATAGCTGTTTCCCAAAGCAGTATCCGTAGTTATGAGCGTTTTCAAGGTATCTGTTGCCAATGCCTTGCACTGGTATAAAATTGGATAGTAAGCAGTCGGGATGGAGTAGAAATATATGAGCAGGTTTATCGCAAGAGTTGCTATTGTCAATGCCACAAATGCATCAAGGGAATATACAAATGCTTTTTTCATCATATTCCTTTTGGAAAAAACATTTAATAAAGTTTGCTAAGCGTTACTTGAATTCCACTACTATTTTTTTGTTTGCAATCTCATTTATTCCATTCAAAAAACTTTCCCCGAAAAGGCCCCCTCCATACTTGCTCGGGAAGGATATTTCGCATACGGGCACCTCCCCCTCATACTCGATGCCTCCCATCTCCGCAGCCTTTTTCAGCGCATCCTCCTTGCTTCCCAGCTCATCCACCAATCCATAAGAATATGCCTGCCTTCCGCTCATCACCCTTCCGTCAAAAATCTCATCCATCCTCTCTTTATCCAGCTTCTCCGCCCTGTTTTCCACAACAACGCCCTTAAATTCCTCAAAGGTTTCATTTATTATGCTCTGCAAAATTTCCCTCTCCTCCTCACTCATCTGCCTTCCGATGCTTCCAATATCCTTGTACTCTCCGCTCTTTATGTGCGTGAAATTTATCCCAAGCATATCAAAAAGTTCTGAAAAATCAGCCACGGTCGCAATGGCGCCTATGCTTCCGGTTATTGTGTTCGGGTCTGATATTATGTAATCAGCTCCTGAAGCAACATAATACCCTCCGCTTGCGGCCACCTCCCTTAGGTATGCAACCTTTGGTTTTTCAAGCCCTTTTACAGCAGAGTATATCTCCCTTGCTCCCACTACGCTTCCGCCCGGGCTGTTCACTACAATAACTACTGCGCCTACATCATCCCTTTTGTTAAGCTTCTTTATAGTTTGCGCGATCTCCTCAGAGCCTGGCTTTCCCAGCGAAAGGATTCCTGCCTCCTCTCCCTCAACAGTAATATCACTGTCTATGTTAACCACTCCAACGCACTTTCCGAAAATGCCCTTTCCGCTGAGTTGCGTGAAAACAACGAGAAGGAGTAGCAGGAGTACGAACCCAAGCCCCAAAAACCCCACGATTACATATTTCCATCCGCTCAAATCGCTCTTTTTCATTCTATCATCCCTTAAATCGAGGATTTTTAAAGCCATCGCAATATTTATAAATCTTTCGCCGCTTAAAACTCTTTCCATAACCAAAACATTTAAAAATTTTTCTTTGAGGTGAACCGATGAAAGCAAAAGAGAAGGTAAAGAAAGAAGTTACGGTTTGTCCGGAGTGCGCAAGCACGAAGCTGATAAGGGATTACGAAAAGGGCGAGCTGATATGCACGAACTGCGGCCTGATTATAGAGGAAAGCATCCACGATCTTGGTCCAGAATGGAGGGCTTTTGACTCGGAGCAGAGGAAGAAAAGGGCGAGGGCAGGAGCTCCAACTACTCTCATGAGGCCGAACAAGGGACTGGCAACAGAAATAGACCAGTACAACAGGGATATCCGCGGTTCAAAAATAAGCCCCAAAAAACAGGCTCAGTTAAGAAGAATGAGAAAATGGCACAAGAGGATAAGCATAGCAACGAGCATGGAGCGAAACCTTGCGATCGCTCTTGCTGAGCTGGATAGGGTTGCCTCCTATCTGGGTTTGCCAGATAATGTTAAGGAAAGCGCTGCTCTGCTTTACAGAAGGGCGGTTAAAGAAGAGCTCATTAGGGGAAGGCTGATAGAGAGCGTTGTTGCAGCTGTTATATACGCGATATGCAGGGTTATGGGAATCCCCCGAACCCTTGATGAGATAAGCAGGGCGAGCGGGGTGGAGAAGAAGGAGATAGGAAGGGCGTACAGGTTTTTGAAGGGTCAATTGGAGATAAAGGTTCCGCTTACAGACCCGAGCCAGTATGTCCCGAAATTTGCGGTTGCATTGAAGCTCAGCACAGAAGTTCAGCACGAGGCATCGGGTTTGATAAGAAGAGCACTGAAAAAAGGGCTTATTTCTGGAAGAGGGCCTACAGGCGTTGCAGCCGCAGCCCTTTACATCGCATCAGCTTTGAAAGGAGAGAGAAGAACGCAGAAAGAGGTTGCTGATGTCGCTGGCGTCACAGAAGTAACCATCCGAAACAGGTACAGGGAGCTGAAAAAAGAGCTGAAATTGAAGGTAAATCTCTAATAGCACTTACAGTAATCTCTGTGGTTTTGACATGCCTTTAAAAACAAGGATTTCGGAGTGCTGGGTTTACTTGTTGGTGATTTTATGAAAATAGAAAGCATAAAGGCTAGAATGGTTTTGGATTCAAGAGGAAACCCAACCGTAGAAGTTGATGTAAAAACAAAAAGCGGGTTTGGAAGGGCAACTGCGCCAAGCGGGGCGTCTAAAGGAGTGCATGAGGTGCTTGAATTAAGGGATGGAGGAAAGGAATGGCATGGGAAAGGAGTTAAGAAGGCAATAGAGAATGTAAATAAAATTATCGCACCTGCGCTGAAAGGAATGGATGCGAGCGAGCAGGAGGAAATAGACAGAAAAATGATAAAGTTGGATGGAACAGAAAACAAATCAAAGTTTGGAGCGAATGCGATTGTTGCAACCTCTATGGCTGTTTTGAAGGCGGCAGCAAACTCAAAAAACAAGCAAGTTTACGAATATTTAGGAGGAAAACTGCTTCCAATCCCAATGCTTAATGTGATAAATGGAGGGGAGCATGCTGGAAATGACCTGGCAATTCAGGAGTTTATGCTTTTTCCGGCAAATGTAAATTCTTTCAGCGAAGCTATGCAAGCGGCAAGTGAAATCTACCAACAACTAAAAGCAGATTTGGTAAAGAAATACGGAAAGAGCGCAAAAAATGTTGGGGATGAGGGAGGGTTTGCGCCGAATATGAAAGAGGTTGAGGAAGCGTTTGAAATTTTGGTAAGAGCAATAGAAGAAACAGGGTATTCAAAAAAAGTTTTTATTGCGATAGATTCTGCTGCAACAAGTTTTTATGAGAATGGAAAATACAGAATTGATGGGAAAACAATAAGTGCGGAGGAACTGCTCGAACTCTACAAACAGCTTACGAAAACATATCCTATAAAAAGCATAGAAGACCCTTTTTATGAAGAGGATTTTGAGAGTTTTGCAGAGCTGAACAGAGAGATTGGAAAAAGAGTGCAGATTGTAGGAGACGACCTGGTTGTTACAAATCCAAAGAGAATAAAGATTGCTTTGGAAAAAAATTCAATGAACGCACTTCTTTTGAAAGTAAATCAAATAGGGACAGTTACAGAAGCAATAGAAGCAGCAGAAATGCTAAGGAAAAGGAAGATGAATGTGGTTGTGAGCCACAGGAGTGGGGAAACCGAGGATACTTTCATCTCCCATTTTGTTGTCGGAAAAGAATACGGAATGATAAAATCAGGAGCACCCGCGAGGGGAGAGAGGACCGCGAAATATAACGAACTGCTAAGAATAGAAGAATTAGTAGGTAATAACTATGCAAGGTTTAAACTTTAGTAGTATTGTTTATTACATTGCAAAAGGTGCGGTGTGGCTAGCAGACATTGTTTATTTTTTCGCCCTGGTTTTTGCTTCGCAGAATTTCATTCTTATTGGAGGAATATTCTTTGTTTTCTTAATTTTTCAAACAGTTGAATTGGTGCTTGCGCTTAAACACAAAAAAGAAATGGAAAAAATTGTGCAGGAAGACATGGTTTCGGAGGCAATGAAGTTTTTCTACCTTCCAGGAATATTCCTTCTTTTCTACTTTCTTCTTGCCTCTGAATACGAAATATTCTTTGCGTTTGCCTTGGCGCTGATTGGATTCATAAAAATGGCCGCCTATCTCATAAAACACTACTATGCTGAAAGCATAAACATACGCCGTATGAAAAAGAGAAGGCTTTTATAATTTTCTTCTAAAAAATAAAAGCAGTTGCTCTGGTGGTGTAACGGTTAGCATAACGGACTGTCACTCCGTTGACCCGGGTTCGAAGAACCCTTTTTGGGCTGCCAAAAAGGTTCGAAAATCCCGGCCAGGGCGTTCAAAACTCAAGTATATAAAATTTGCTTGTTTTAAAAAACTGTGAAAACCGGAGCTGAAAGCGAAATTCCTTTCTGGGCAATGCAACCGAGACAGCTTTTCAGAGTGCTGAAAACTTCTGAAAAGGGGCTGAATAACGAAGAAGTGAAGGCGAGGCTTGCCGAATACGGCCAGAACAGGATTGAAGCAAAACAAAAGAGGACAGCGCTGGATATTTTTATTTCTCAGTTTACAAACGCCCTTGTTCTTGTTCTCATATTTGCGGCAATGATTGCCTATTTCATAGGAGAACCTATTAATTCAATAGTAATCCTTGCGATTGTTTTTGTCAATTCAATAATTGGTTTTATACAGGAGTACAGGGCTGAGAAAGCATTGGAGGAATTGAACAAATACATAACCATAAATGCAAAGGTTCTGAGGAACGGTGAGGTTGCTGAAATAGATTCAAGGGAGCTTGTTCCAGGGGATATTGTTCACCTGAACATCGGCGATATTATCCCTGCGGACATACGGCTTCTGCATGTGGATGAGATGAGCACGGATGAATCCATCCTTACAGGTGAGTCAATCCCAGTTATGAAAAAAGCGGTTGCTGTAAGCGAAAAGCACAAACTTCCCTACGAGCTTTCAAACATGGCGTTCATGGGCACTTCTGTTTCCAGCGGCGCGGGCTATGGAATCGTGGTTTCAACGGGCAAGAATACATTCTTTGGAAAGAGTGCGGTGCTTGTACAAAAAGAGCTGCATGAGACGGATTTCCAGAAGAGCATCAGGAAGTTCAGCAATTTTCTGCTTAAAATAATACTCGTCATGACACTCTTCATTTTTGTTGCCAACGCACTCTTGGGGAAAGGGTACTTCGATTCCTTCCTTTTCGCTCTAGCGCTTGCGGTCGGCATCACACCAGAACTCCTTCCAGTAATAATAACAATCTCGCTTTCAAACGGTGCGCTTAGGATGGCGAAGGAAAAAGTTGTCATGAAGAGGCTCGCATCGGTTGAGGATTTAGGAAACATGGATACACTCTGCTGCGACAAGACGGGCACGCTCACAGAAGGGAAGCTCTCCCTAATAAACTACATCAACAGCGAGGGAAAAAAGGATGCAAGAACAATGCTCTACGGTATCCTCTGCAACTCAGCAGAAATTGGTAGGAGGAAGAAAACCTTTGGCAATCCGGTTGACAGAGCGATACTTGAAAGCAGTGATGCTGCGCTTTTTAAAACCAAAATTGCTGGCTACCAGATTCTTCATGAGAACGAGTTTGATTTTGAAAGGAGGAGGATGAGCGTCATCGTGCGTGCAAGAGGTGCAAACACCATGATTGCAAAAGGTGCCCCAGAATCAGTTTTCAGGATATGCACGCATGCGTACATAAAAGGAAGAAAGGTTGCTCTTACAAAAAAAGTTCTTGCACCAATAGCAAAAATGGTCTCTTCCTACGAGCAGGAAGGATACAAGATAATCGCCGTTGCAGAGAAGCCGACAAGAAAAAAGAAAACCACAAAAGAGGATGAGAGGGAGATGATTTTGGTTGGTTTCCTGATTTTCATGGACCTGCCAAAAAAGACAGCCAGCGAGGCCATCCAGGATCTCCAGAAGTTGTATGTGGGCGTGAAGATTCTGAGCGGCGACAGCCCACTCATCACGAGGAAAATATGCAATGAGGTCGGTCTGGCAATTGCTGAAGACAAGGTTGTGAGTGGCGATGAGCTTGAGAGATTGGATGATAGAAGTTTTGAAGAATACTGCAACAGGTACAATGTTTTTGCAAGAGTGACACCTGCGCAGAAATACAAAATCGTCTCGCTCCTGAAGAGGGAGGGTCACATCGTCGGGTTTTTGGGAGACGGAATAAACGATGTTCCCGCGCTCAAATCCGCTGATGTCGGGATAAGCGTGGATTCTGCTGTTGGAATCGCTAAGGAAGAGGCTGATGTTATCCTGCTTAAAAAGAGTTTAAGGGTTCTCGCGAACGGAATAAGGGAGGGAAGGAAGACCTTCGGGAACATAATGAAATACATCCTGAATACGATAAGCGCGAATTTTGGAAACATGTTCACCATGGCGATTTCCTCTGTTTTTCTGATGTTCATCCCACTTCTGCCCTCGCAAATTTTGCTGAATAACTTCTTGAGCGACCTTCCCCTGCTCACGCTTTCAACAGACAATGTGGATGAGGGGTTCCTGAGAAAGCCGAAGCGCTGGAATCTGGAGATGATATCGAAATTCATGATGAATTTCGGGCTCATAAGCGTCGTATTCGATTTGGCGCTCATCCTTCCCCTCATACTTGTTTTCAATACAAGCGCAGAGCTTTTCAGAACCGCCTGGTTCGTTGAGTCATCCATCTCCGAAGTAATCGTCACATTTGCGATAAGAACAAAGCAGCCGTTCTTAAGGAACAAGCCGAGTAAATGGTTGATTGCGACCTCCCTAATAACCATATTTCTAGTCGCGGGAATAACATACACCGCATTCGGGTTTTCATTTTTTGAGTTCGTTTCCATGCCTCTCGAGATAGTCGGCCTGATTGTGGTTGTTCTCCTGCTTTATTTCATAACAGCAGAGATTTTCAAAAGAAAATTTTTCAAAAAGTTTGATATATAAATTTTCCCACTCTATTTCATTCCATGCTCGTTTCAAAATACCGGCCGAAGAGAGTAAAAGAAGTTCTTGGAAACGAAGAGGTTAAGGAAACTCTTGTAAAATGGATTCTCAGGTGGCTGAAGGGCGAGAGGCAGAAACCCATTCTTCTCTGGGGGCCAACTGGAATTGGCAAAACCTCTCTTGCCCATGCGCTTGCGAAAGAGTACGATCTGCAGCTTATAGAACTTAACGCTAGCGAGATAAGGGACAAGGCAAGCATGGAAAGGACTGTGAACGCCGCGATGCTCTCCTCCCAGCTTTTTGGAAAGGGAAAGCTGATTCTGATAGATGATGTTGAGGTTATGAGCAGAGAGGACAGTGGAGGGATAACAGCTCTAGCATCCATACTAAAGCATGTGAATGCACCCATCCTCCTCACCGCGGGTAATTACTGGGACAGGAAGATCGCACCCCTGAGGACTGAGGTGCATGGACTGGAGATGAAAAGAGTATCTCCAGGAACAATAGCCGCATTTCTAAAAGAGGTTGCAAAAAAGGAAAAAATAGAACTGGATGAAAAAGAAATAAACGAAACAGCGAAAAATTCTGATGGAGATGTTAGGAGTGCTCTTAATGATTTGGAAACAAAAATGCAGGGAAAAAGGGACAGAAAAAAGGAGATATTTGAAGTGATGAAAACAATCTTCAAGTCAAACGATTTTTTAGATATAGCAAGGGTGGTGCGGATGGCAGATGTTGACCACGACCTCCTAAAGCTTTGGATAGACCATAACATACCTGTGGAGTATGAGAGTAAAAACGATGTTGCGGTTGCATACGATTGGCTGAGCAGGGCTGATGTTTTTGATGGAAGGATAATCAACAGGCAGTGCTTTGATTTCCTTCGCTATTCGACCTTCCTCATGTCTGAGGGCGTTGCATTTGCAAAAGAACAACCCTATCTTAAATTCACAAAATACCAATACCCTACGTACCTGAGAAAAATGGGCCAGACAATGGGTGCAAGGAGGATGAGGAAAGCCCTTTTCCTAAAACTGGGTAGAAGGGTGCATCTCTCCTCAAAATGCGCTTCTGAAATGGCGGAAATTTTCAGGGAGATTGCGAAAAAAAACAAAAAAGAATTTCCTGATTTTTATGGGCTGGATGAGGATGAGAGTGAGTTTTTGGCAAAAATTTAGCGGATGACTAACGAAAGTATGCAAACCTTTAAAAGCATTTCCCCCGAATAGAAAACGACGAAAAATGTTGGGGGATTTGAATGGGAATAAAAATAGGAAAAGAGAAAATTGAGAGGGAGGAAGGATACCTTTATTACATAGGGAAGGATGGCTATGTTTGGGCAGCGCCGATGAAATCGCGCAAGGGCATAAAGAAAAAGAGAGTCGGAAAAGAAAAAATAGAGAAAAAAGAAGGCTACTTGTACTACATCGGAAAAGACGGATATGTCTACATGGCAAAGATGAAGAAAGGTGGCGCAAGAAGAAAAAAGAAAAAGGGCAAGAAGAAAAGATAATTTCTCTTTTTTTCTTTTACTGTTTTTTGTTTTCCTAAATTTTTGTTTTTTACAACAAAATACCTATGCATTTAAATAACTTCCTAAATAAAATAGTAAATACGGTTTCTGTATAAAGGGGGAGGAAAACTGGTCGCCTTGCCAGCACCTAAGGGTGCTGGCCTTTTTCTGTTCAAAACTTCTTACTCCAGGTTAGAACATCCCTTATCATTTCAATAATCACAAGAATAACGAACAGCATCGCTCTGTGCGTTATATTGTCTGAATAAATCAAGAGTGCTGCAACAATTGCTAGTGGTATTATGAGCAAAAACCTTATTGCCTGTTTTTTGAAAACATCCATCGCATACATTTTTTAACTAATATTTTTAAACTCTTACCATGGTTGAAATAGATGGGAGCTACGGAGAGGGAGGGGGCCAGATTTTAAGAACAGCCCTTGCGCTTGCATCCATAACGCAAAAAGAGGTTAAAATAAAAAAGATAAGGGCTAACAGAACCCCACCTGGGCTGAAGAACCAGCATCTCACCGTCGCCAGGGCAGTAAGAAAGATATGCAGGGGCGAGCTTGAGGGCGATTTCCTTGGAAGCACTGAGATTAGTTTCAAGCCTGGTCAGATAGTAGGGGGAAAGTACGAGTTCAACATAGGAACAGCAGGCTCGATTACCCTTCTTTTCCAAGCCATTCTTCCCATTCTTTTGTATGCAAACAAGCCCTCGGAGGTAACCGCGATAGGAGGGACGCATGTGAAAAAAAGCCCTACTTGGGAGTATTTCGAGAATGTTTTCCTGAGAGCGCTGAACAATATGGGTGTTGAAGCGGCCGGAAAACTTCTTGCTCCGGGATACTATCCAGAAGGAGGGGGAAGGGCAATTCTTTTTGTCAAGCCCTCCATCCCGAAGAAAACAGAATTCTGGCCAGCTGGGGAGCATGTGCGGGCTGTGATAAGAATAGCAAACCTTCCCATGCATGTTGCGGTGCGGGAGAAAAAAATATTCTTCGAGCATGGGTTTGAGGATGTTTCCATAATCGAGGATAAAATACCGAGAGCTGGAAATGCGGTCACAGCATGGAAAGGGCTTGTGGGTGGAAGCTCGGTTGGAGAAAGGGGAAAACGCGCAGAGGAGGTTGCAAACGAGGCGCTCGAAGATATTCTCAAAGACAATGCGGATGTGGACAGGCATCTCGCAGACCAGCTCATGCTTTACGGAGTACTTGCTAATGGCATAAGATACAGAACTACCGAGATAACAGAGCACGCGAGAACAAACGCATACATTATAAAAATGTTTCTTGAGAACAAAATAAAGTTTGAAGGAAATGAGGTCTGCATGGGTCAACGACCCAGGGCTAAAGCCCTGGGCTTGCATAATGTTTAAACGGAGCAGAAAATTCCCAGGGGTTTAGGCGGAAGCCATTCTTTGGGTGCAAGCCCATGGAATGTGCGCTCCTCCCAAGCCTAAAGGCATGGGCTTCCGCGCACCCTGGGTCGTTGGTGAA
>JBAMLP010000004.1:0-14101 GCA_039793475.1 Candidatus Micrarchaeales archaeon
GTTTTCCCTGCTTCTTTCATTTCTTTGCTTATCTCCTTCGTCCTCTCCTGCATTTTTTTCATTCTTTCCATGTCCACAAATTTCGGCCTGATGATGCGAAGAAGAAGAACATAAACAAGAGAAACAAAAAGAATTATGTAGAACACGAGAATCACTTCAGAATTGAAGCAAGCTTTTCTGCGGCTTCCTCAACCTTCCCATCATGGTTCATTATCACTATCGCGGGAGCGCCGCACATTATTGCGTACGCTGAAAGCATCGCTCGGTTTACAAAATCATGCTCCTCAAGCTCATGCCTTTCCTCCATGTCCCTCACCCTGGTCTCATCCTTTGCCCTTCTTTCCATTATTTCATCTATGTTCGCGCTTACCAGAATCAGCCCGTCAACTTTCAGCTTTTCAAGAAGCCTCTGGGGCATGCCGGGAAGGTAGCCCTGCGGGGTTTTTATGGAGCAGTGGGTGTCGAGGATTATTCTTTCTATTGTGAGCGAGAGCTTTACGAGCCTCTTTTCAACTTCGAGCTGGAGGTTTTTCTGCTTCTCGAAATCAAGCTTCCTAATCTCATCTCGGTTCCTTACTTTGAATTTTTTCTGGGCAAGTTCGAGCATCATGTCTCCGTAATTCACAATTTCGTATCCCTTCTTCTTCTCCATGGCCTTGTTGAGCACGGTTGTTTTGCCCGCACCGGGCATTCCCATTACAACATACACACATATCACCAAAAATTATTCAAGCATACCTGCGATGGACGGATAGAGCTCAAAAACATTCATCTGCTTAAGCTGCAGATATGTTCTGTAGAATATGCCAACGGTAAGCAGGATTCCGGTTCCTGTACCAAGAGCGCCGAGAAGGTCAGCACACCCAGCAAGCAAGCCAATCAGGAAGGAACCCAGGATTGTTAGCGTTGGGATGTATTCTTCAAGGCGTTTCAGCATTATACGAGGGTCGCGCCTGAAACCCGTAATCTGAATATTTGACTCCATGAGCTGGTTTGCGATGCTTTTTGCATCCATGTTCGCGGTCTCCACCCAGAACATGCCGAACAAAACAGAAGCAAGGGAAAGGAAAATTATGTATATGATGGCATGTACCCACTCTGGTATTTTGAGGATGGGCGTGACCCCGTTTGCTAGAAGGTTTATGTAGCCTATTACATTTTTACCCGCATGGAGAGGGGTGAAGAGGTAGAGAATGCCATCTACGAGCCTGTTGTTTGCGTCAACATAGGCTATATAAGGAATGACATCGACACCGCCCAACTCAAAACTCTTTCCTGCGAATACGAAAACAGAGAAAAGCTGGATGTTCATGATAAGCGCGGCTGCGAAAATGACTGGAATGTTTGAAACATAGAAAAGCGGGAATGGAAGGGAGTTTACAGTGCCACGACCGCCGGCAAAGCTTATTGGTACCTCTACTTTCGTTCCCTCCCCGTAGACAACAACCAGGAAAATAGCTATGGTGGAGAAAATTGGAAGAAGAATAAGGAGGGCGTTTGCGATCGCATCAGCTCCGCCACTCGCGAACGCATCAAGAACCCCTCCATCGCCGATAAAAAGTGCAACCGTTCCCGCAACAACAGAGAAGCTAACACCCGCGGCAATGAAGAGCGAAATGCCGGAGCCTATTCCGTATTTTGTCACCACCTCATCAAGGTACATGAGGATTACGGAACCGATTGCAATCTGAACCGACATGAGCACTACTGCAAGCCCGGGGTTGTTTGCAAACGAGTCGGAAATTGGAATCCTGCCTGAGGCAAACATGTAAGCCTCGAAAAATGCAATGAGTATTGCGAGAAGCTTCTGCAAAATTTGGAATTTTTCCCTCTGCTGCGGGTCGCGGAGGTTGAAATTCAGCAGGCCGGCTCCGTTGAAAAGCTGGAGGAAAATAGATGCAAGAACGATTGGGCCTATGCCTGTTGTTAGAAGGCTTCCGATTTTTGAAGCAGTAATTACCTGGAGGAAGTCGAGCCCTCCTCCTGTTTCCTTTGCACCAAAAATAGTAGTGTTGTACATTACGAAATACAGAATAAGGGCTGCGAGCGTCCACATGAAGCGCTCCTTGACCGTAGGTGGGCGGGTAGGCGGTCTGACTGTGGGAAGAAACTTTCCAAAACCGTACACTACATCAGTTATTCCCATCTCACCACGTATTTCTATTCATGTATTCCTATTCCTATTTATATTTTTTCTGCCTTTCCTCCAGCATCCGCAAGCTTCTTTTCGGCTTTTTTCGAAAAACTTTTGGCACGGACTATTATGGGAAGGCTTAATGTTCCGGCACCTAAAACCTTTCCTCCAAAATCAAAAACATACATGTTGTTTTCCTTTTTTAGTTCTCCAGCGATGGCATACCTCTCTATCTCGCCCAGATTTATTGTTTCGACATCCTGTTTTATTTTTTCCCTGCTGAACCCATGCTTTCCAACCTTGATTCCAGCGGCAGTTAGGGAGCTGAAGCGGTGCTTCCATATTCCTGCCCTTCCCTTTCCTCCCCTATTCCCAGAGCCCCTTCTGTTCTTTACATTTCCGCCGCCGTGGGTTCTTTTTCCGCGGCATTTCAGTTTTTTCTTTTTATGTCTTTTCGGCATTCACATCATCCTCAGCAAAATCTCATCCATATTGTCGCGCATTCCGAGCGCGCCTCTGGGGTATGCGAGCTTTATGCTCTTCCACCCTTTCCTCGGCCCGTGCAGCCTGAAAACTGGGTTGAGGAGCTTTGGCCTCTTTCCGTTGAATATTTCATCCACCATCTTTTCCAAATCCTTTTTCTTCAGGAGTTCGGTTGCTTTTTTTCTTCCAATCTTCCCTCTTTTTTCAACAAGCTTTTGCACGGTTTCCTTTTTTACTTCTCCGAAAGTAACATAATCCTTCGCAACTTTCAACATTCCCAGATACTGCGGGTTTGCCTTCACGACAACCGCATGGTTCACCCTGTTGAGCCTGAGAGCAGAAAGTGTCTGGGCTATTCTGGGCTTGATGTTGCGAATACCACGCACCCTTACGATCGCAATAACTTTTTTGTTCAGTTCATCCATGTTTTCCACCCTATCTTCCTGGTTGCGGCCTTATTTTGTTCAGCGAATCCAGAGCCTTTATTGTTGCGGTAATCGTATTATAAACATTGTCCGTCGCGCCTCTCGCGCTGCTCCACACATCCTTTATCCCAGCAAGCTTTAATATTATCTTTATGTTATCATTTGCGGCAAGCCCCAAACCCCTAGGCGCGGGCTTTAGCGTTACTATGGTGGAGCCCTCTCTCCCAACAACCATCCTCGGAAGGGAATGTGGATGGCCGCACTGGCACTCCCAGGATCCGCATCCCATCTTCACCTTTATTATGTTTTTCTTTGCCTGCTTTGTTCCGTAATCGACTGCCGGGCCGACCTCTTGCGATTTGCCGACTCCAACACCGACATGTCCTTTTCCATCTCCTACCGCAACGATGGCGCGGAATGAAACCTTTCTTCCAGAATCGGTTGTTCGCTGGGTTGGAGTGATGAGTATTGTTTCGGCTTTTATATCAGGAATGAGCATGTCGACTATCTCAGGCTCGAGTATCTTTTCGCCGCTTTCGAGTATCGCATCGATGTCTGCCACTTCGCCTTTCTTTACTGTTTTTCCTAGTTTCGTCTTAGGCTCCCAGTTTTCCAAACTCATGCTCATCATCCTCTAATTTTTTTAACAATCTGCTCGAACAGCTCGGGAAGCTGCTCTGGGTCTACTTTCTGCTCAAGATAGGATGAAAATCTTTTTTTGTATTCCTCTGCGTCCTTTTCCTTTAAAGCTTTTGCATACTCTGCAACATGCTTTCCACTTATCCTGTCCGCGCCCATCTCCATGTTCATGTTCGTCTTCAGCCCTCCGTCTATCGCTCCCTTTATAGCTCCAAAAACTATGCTTCCTTTGGTTGGAGAATGCAAGCCTATGTCCGGAACGACCTCACTCACTCCCTTTGCCCTAGCGAGCTTTGCGGCGTAAAGGCCGATGAGGTAGGCGGTCGGCATATTTCTTTTTGATGGCCAGTTAAACTGCTTTGCTATCACTTTTCCGTTTACTGTTACGAGCACCCTGTCTCCCTCATATCCGAAATCTACAATCTGCACCACAATATCCTTATTCTTTTTCCTTACTACCAATCTGGGCTTGTTGCTCCTGAGCAATGCAAGCCTTTTCTTGTACCTGGTCCTTCCGATTTTTCTTCTTTTGAAATGAACAACATATGTCGGACCTTGCGCCTTTCCCATTTTATCACTCCTTTATGTATCCAACCTCTTTGAGGTAGGTGTAGAGAGGCCTCTTTCCCTTGAAGTGCCCACCCTTTATCTTCGCGTAAATCTCTCTCTTTTTGCTCTTGTCCAATTTTCCCTCTTTTAAAAGTTTTGCAAGGTAGGAACGCAGGGAACGGATTCTTTCCATCCACGCACTCTTCCTTCCTTTTCTTGAATATTTTGCCCCTTTTCTTTTTCCGGCTCTTTTCTTTTTTGTTCTTTTGTTCAGGCTTGCGTTTCCTTTCGGCGGAACTTTGTAAACTATTCCGTCTTTTATGAGCGCCTTCACATCCTCGCGCGTAAGCGCCTCCTTGACCTTTCCCAAACTGTCGGGCTTTATCCTAACCCTGTTCATTCCGATTCGCATTATGTCCGCCGCAAGCCTTTTTACAGTATGAACGCTCATTTTTTCACACCCTCAGCTTTGGAAGGGTTCAGGACTTTCAAATCCAGTTCCTTTGCCATTGCTTCAATCATACTCCTTTTCTTTTTTCCAACACCCGAAGCAATTCTTATTGCTGTAGTTTTTTTATCTATCCCGCCAAGTTCTTTTTCATTCCTCACAAGGAATTCCCTCATTCCTGAGGGATGACGCCCTCGCAACACCGCAGGGTTTTTGTAGCCAACTCGTGGAGAAGGACCGCATGACTTCCATCTCATCCTCTTTTTGTTCCCTGCCCCCCTGGGCTTTCTCCACCTTGACTTTACCCTGACTTTTCCCCTCTTCCCTCCTGCATTAGGAACATGAAAATATGGTATTTTCTTCTTTTTCATATCATTCACTCTCTTTAGGGTAGATGCCGTCCTGGAAAACCCTTCCGTCTTTTTCCTTTATTCGTGTGGTCCTTCTCAGGTTCGCGGCTGTTTCGCTCACATCCTCCAAACTCGGGCCAGAGAGTATTACCTCCTGGCCTTTTACATCTATCTTCGTGCTTCCGCAGAGTTTTGTCATCCTCGGCCTTTTCTCCCCGAGGAAATTCTTTATCAGCACGGTCTTTCCCTTGACTTCTATCGTTACTGGGAAGTGCGCATACCTTATCACCATCCTTTTCTGAAAACCTTCCGTGACTCCTCTTATGAGGTTGCGAACGTGTGCTTTTATCGTGTTTTTAAGGGGCGCGCTTGCGGCCTCGACCTCAACCCTCCCTTCCTTTATGGAAAGGGTGAATTTTGCTTTTATGAGTTTTGAGGCCTCACCCTTAGGTCCCTTGACATGAATCGCAGAACCATCGCTTTTCACCTCCACTCCATTCGGAACCTCAACTACTATATCCCTCATTCATTCCACCCATACACTAGTAAACGAACCCTATCAGCCTTCCACCTGATTTCATTTCCTGCGCCTCCCTGTTCGTGACCACTCCCTTTGGTGTTGAAACGATGATTATGCCTATTCCCACTCCTGGAAGGTACTGCTCCTCTGTCTTGTACCACTCATGCCTTTTTACAGAAGCACGCGGGGTAATCACTCCGCAGTTGTTTATTTTTCCAGAGAGCTTCACAGTTATCTTATTCCCCTTTCCATCCTCAACTACTTCGAACTCCTCAATGTATCCATTGTTCTTCATTATTTCAAGCACTTTCATTATCAGTTTTGAGTATTTTACAGTGCATCTGCTCTTTCCAACGTGCGAGTTTGTTTTTATTATGTTCATAGCCTCAGCTAAAAGGTCAACGCTCATTTTTTCACCTTTTCATATTAGTATTTTTTGAAACCTATTTTTTCACCCACTTCCCTGAAGCATTTCCTGCAGACATAAAGGCCGTATTTTCTTATGAGCCCCTTCGTTCCTCCGCATAACCTGCACTTTCTCTTTGCCTTTCCTCTCATGCAATCATCAACTTTCTTCCTTATTTTCTCTTCCATCCTATCCGCCCTCTATCGTAACACCGAATTTATTTTTCACGAACTCCATTGCCTCCTGCTTCCCTATCCTGTGATTCTTTCCCACCTTGCTTTTTGCTATCTTCCTTCTACTCACCCTGTACCCCCTTCTCATCAGGGTTGTGCAAACATCAAACCCGAACATCCCTATTTTCGGATTGTATTTCGCTCCGGGAAAATCTATGTACTCCTTAACGCCGAGCGAAAAGTTTCCGGTATTGTCAAAGGCGCTTTCAGGAATCGTATTTTTTCTTGAGGCAAACGCTTTTCTCAGAAACTCCTCTGCTGCTTTATTGCGGAGTGTTGCCTTCACGCCTATCTCCATCCCGGGCCTGATCTTGAAAACAGGGTTTCTCTTTTTCGCGCGCGTCCTAACCGGCTTTACTCCAGTGAGTTCCTGCAGGAGCTTCTCTGCGTTTTCCAGCGCCTCCCCTCCTGTTCCCACGCCGATGTTTACCGTTACCTTATCGATCATTATCTCTCTCATGTTCACTCCTACCACCCCTCGGGAACAGGGAACAGATAGTCTGAGAGGGTAATTATTTCCTTTCCATCAGCATCCAAAACAGCTTCTTTCCTTCCCATCCTCTCAACAATCTCCTTGAGTTTTCCCCTCACTCCCGCATGCTTTCCTTCTGTAATCAAGCAGTTTGCTCCGGGAGCAAGCTTTATATACTCGATTATTTTTTTCTTGTCAAGTTCGAATAGAACAGAATCGCCAGGCTTGTATCTGCTATCCTTTGTGAGCATGGTTCTTCCATCGTGGAAGGCAAGCTGAAAAATGCCAGCACCTGCTGTTATTTTGTTCTTTATTTTAAGTGGCTTTAGATTTTCTCCTTCCGAAATCTTCGTAGCCGCAAGCCTTCCCTTTCCATCAAGAAGAATCCTAAAACTTTTCTTTTCTTCTGGCATGGAGACAACATCCATCAGGCCAACTGGAAAGCCCTCATCCTTCACAACCCTTCCATCAACATGAACCTTCCCTGCATTCAATATTATCCTCGCCTCCCTCGCGTTTGAAATAACGCCTAGCATTTCCCTGAGCACGAACACAAGGGGCGCTCCATGATGTTTTGAGTGTTTTCCCGGAGAGGGATTTTTTATGAAAACATTTCTCTTTTTGTCTGTGATGGGCAGAACCTTTGAAGCAGAAATCCTTTTCATGTGCCTTCTTTCTCCTCTTTTCGCCATTTTTTCACGCTCCCTTTTTCTCTTCGAACTTCTTCTCAACTATCATCAGGTTTGATGGCCTGAGCGGAACAAGCACGTCCACGCCTTTGCTGTTTCTTTTTGAGATTCCCTCAACTGTAATCGTTGCGTTCTTGTAATCAACATGGGCAACAATACCACTCCTGCCTTTGAAATCGCCCCTCATGACTTTTATTCTGTCGCCCTTTTTCACAGTGGCTGCGCGCTTTTTTATCTTTGCCTTCAGTTCCTTAGAAAGATGAACTGAAAGGAGCGCCTTTTTTCTGTGCATCGGAAGGGCATACTGTTTTTTCCTGCTCGTTCTTTTCGTTCCCATGCTATACAACCCCGGGTGCTATTGCGATTACTTTTGGGAATCTTTCCCCAACCTCCCTTGCAATTACTCCTTTTATCTCGGTCGCGGTCGGAAGCCCGTCCTCTGTTACAAGAACCGCTGCATTGTCCTCAAAAAAAACCCTCATTCCGTTTGACCTTCTTATTTCCTTTTTCTGCCTTGTGATGACCGCATTCACAACAGTTCCAACCATCTTTGGGTCTCCTTTCCTAACCGAGCATATAACCATGTCTGCCACCCCTGCCTTCGGATTTCTTCCTCTCCTTCCCTTCCATCCCACAACTCCTACTATCATCAGCTCCTTTGCTCCACTGTTGTCGTTGCACACAAGCGTTGAGCCAGTTGTGAGTGTTTTTGTTATTTTTGCTGGGAGCCCTCTCATTTCTCTTCACCTTTTTCTTTTCCCTTTATCACTTTGAGTACAACCCATCCCTTTGTCTTGCTCAGCTTTCTCGTTTGGCCTATCTCTACCTCATCGCCTAGATTCACTTTTATACATTCCGGAAGATGGGCATGAAGCTTTGATTTCGTCTTCGCCCTTCTTTTGTATTTGGAAACTGGCTTGAGGAGGTCCCTCTCTACAACTACAGACTTCCTCATCCTCGTGCTGACTACCTTTCCTCTAACGAGCATGCCCCTAACTCTGAGCGAACCATGCATAGGACAGTTTTTATCGTTGCATTCCAAACTCTCACACTCCTAAATATTGTGCACACGCACATCCTTAGTTCGGGAAGGTTCCAGCCCTCCCTACTCGAGCACTGCCGCGGGAAGTGGCAGGCTTTTGAGCATTATTCTATACCATTATACTATCTTCGGGATATCCGAGTTTTACGAGAAGGGCCTTTATTCTTTTCTTGTGGTCTCCCTGCAGTATTATTGTATCATCGCGGATAGTTCCGCCGCAGGCGAGCCCGGTCTTGAGCTCCTTGAGCGTTTTTTTCAGATAGGTTCTATCAACGCCCTCGACCACAGTGACGAGTTTTCCGAACTTCGCATTATCCGTGGTCACTTTTATTCTCTTTGACCCTTCCTTTTGGAGAACCTCGCAGACGCAGAGGTCCTTTGGTAATCCGCATTTCGCGCATACTTCCAAAAGCTTTCACCTCAGAGTTATCCTTTTCTCTTTTCTGTTTTTAAGCCTTTCTTTTTTGGTTTTTTCTTCGTTTCTTCTCTTTTCTTTTCAATTTTCTCTTTTTTCTTCTCTTCTTCTCTCTTTTTTTCCTTCTTCTTTTCCTCTTCTTCCTTTTTAACTTCCTTTTTCTCCTCTTCTTTGCGCACTAACCCCATTTTCCTTTCATTAATTATCGTGAGTATCCTGGCTATCTGCCTGCGTATGTTCCTTTTCTTGCTGCTCTTCCCGAGCTGTATCAGTTCTTTTTTCGCGTCTTCAAGAGCTTTCTGGAGCTTGCTTTCCTCCAGAGTTCTCAGTTCTTTTAGTTTCATTCTTTTTCTCCTCCTTAAACTCTTCTTTTGCCTGCTCTTTCGGCTTCTCTGCGGTTTCATTTTTCTCTATTTTTTTATCCGGTAGGTAAATATCCGGCGGCGCGATCATCACATTTATTCCTATTATACCTGATTTTGTGATGGCGTTGTAGTGCGCCTTTTTAACTGCTTTCGATGGCTCTCCTGCTTTTGGAACAAAGCCCGCCTTAACTTTTAGCCCCCTTGCCTTAGCGCCCTTTGCGCCCAGCTTTCCTTTTGCCACGATTTCCACACCAATAGCCCCGTTTTCAATAACGCTTCTAAGTATTCTGTGAAGGACCGCCCTGACCTTTTTTCCCATCTCTATTCCCCTCGCGGCCTTTTTCGCAACAATCCTTGGCTCCAGCCATTGGTTCTTCACCTCAACAACATTTATCTGCGGGTTTTCCAGTTTAAACTCATTCTGGAGAATTCCCGAAAGCTCGTTTATCCTCTTTCCCTTCTTTCCGATTACCTTGCTCGGGTCGAGAACCTCCAGGTTTATTCTCGTCGCAACCGGAGATTTTTGAATGTCAACATTCGCTATCCACGCCCTGTCCAAGTTTTCCTCAAGGAATTTCATAACCTTGTACTTGAGAATCGGCTCTTCGACGAATTTTTTCTCAATGCTTTCCATGACCATTATTCACACCTCATACTCATTTCTCCTCTTCTTTTTCCTTCTTCCGCTCTTCCCTTTTTTCGGCAGGTTTCTCTTTTTTCTCTGCTCCCTTTTCAACAAGTATTATTTCCACCCGGGCGGTTGCGTAATCGTGCCTAACCCTTCTTCCCTTTGGCTGCAGGCGCGGATAGTTGAATTTCTTGTTTGCGCAAGCATGCGCAACGAAAAGGTTTTCCTCAACAAGCCCCTTCTGCGCTGCGTTGTTCATTGCGTTTTTCAGCACCTTCAACACAATCCTCGCTGCTTTTTTCGGATACCTCCCCTTTTTTCCGCCGAGCTCTTTTCTGTGGCCGAGATGCTTGTTGCTGCTCCTGAAAAGAACAGCCACCTTTCCGTCTGCTGCTTTTTCGAGGAAAGAAAGCGCATCGGCCGCCTTCCTCCTCCTTATGTTTCCGCACACCTCTACCAAATCCTTGAAGGAAGCATCCACTCCCTCCACTCGCGCTTTCGCAGCAAACTCAACATTATCTGGCCTCCATGAATACATAACAACACCATTATTTGAGCGGAATGAACTTCGACCCCCTCGTTGCTCCAACACCAGGGCCTGAGTGCTTTGTGAACCTAACTGGGAAGGAAAATTCGCCAAGCCTTCTTCCAAGCCTCTGCATGGTTATGTCCACCTGTTTCCATTCCCTTCCATTGTACACGAGGAACTTCATGCCAAGCCATTCAGGAAGAATGACCGCCTCCCTGCAATGCGTTTTCACTGGCTTAAGCCTTCCGCTCTTTTTCATTTTTCTTACCTTATCTATAAGCATTCGATACTCCATGTTCGTCTCTTGAAGAGCCCTCTTTATCGCTCTTCTCTCCCTAGAATTGACGAGCTTTGCAAACTGGTCGATGGGCATTTCTTTGAGCTGCTCCTCCGAATAGCCCTTCCAAACATCCTTTTTTATCATTCCTCTTCACCCCTCTCCTGCTGCCTTACCTTTTTCCTGCCTGTTTGCCTTGCTCCTATGTGTCCTACTTTCTGGCCCGCAGAGGCGCGTCTTGAAACCGTTGTTGACCTGCCTTCGTGGTGCTGCTTTCCTCCGAACGGGTGGTCGTATGCAGACATCGCAACACCCCTAGTTACTGGCCATACTTTGTTTCTCGCTTTCCATTTGTAATAAGCATTTCCGGCTTTGAGCAGTGGCTTTTCCTTCATTCCTCCTCCTGCGGCGACCCCAAGCTGAGCCCTGCATTCTGGGTTGAAATACACTAACCTTTTGCTCGGCATTTTTATGAGAACTTTTCCGCCTTCCTTTGAAACAACGAGCGCGTACGAGCCTGGCGAACGGACGAGCTTTCCTCCGTCTCCGGGGAATTTTTCCAAATTGAAAATCGAGCTTCCTTCCGGAATGGAGTAGAGAGGCAGGACGTTTCCAGAATTTTGTTTTGCCTGCGCCCCAACTTCAACATAATTTCCAGCAATCATTCCCTCTGCCGCAAGCAGAAATCCGCTCTCGCCATTCTCGTATTTTATTTTCGCGAGCAGCGCGCTCCTTCCAGGGTCATCTACAAAATCGACAATCTGTCCCCTGAGCACGCCGGCCTTTTCAATGTCGTCGTAATTTCTGTACCTAAGTTCAGTAACATACCTGTGGCTGGGCGCACGGTATCTTGGGGTTCCCTTTCCCCTTATCCTGCTTTTTATTCTCTTTCCCATGTTGCCACCTATGCGAGTTTGAGCTGTGTTGCAAGCTCCTCTATGTTCACTTCTGGAGCGAACTTAACATAAGCAATCTTGCTTCCTTTTTTTATGTGCGTCCTAACGCTCTCAACCTTCACCTTGAACATATCTTCTATTGCATTCTTTATTTCCTGTTTTTTTGCATCCAGCGAAACTATGAAGGGGATTGTGTGCTGGAACTCTGTAAGCGAAACGGATTTTTCGGTTCTCAGAACATCAAGAATGATTTTTTCGCTCATTTTCTCCCCCATATCTCTTCTATTTTTTTAAGCGCGCTTTCAGTATAAACCGCAAGCCTTCCTGCCTTTGCACCCGGAGCCAAAAACCTTACCTTCAACTCTTCGGGTTTGGCTACATCCACGCCTGGAATGTTCCTAGCAGCCCTGAGCGCCTTTTCATCCAGCGCAACAAAAAGCGCTGATTTCGGATAGAGCACTCCTCCCTTTCTCCTCCTAACTCCGCTCCTTAACTTCTTTCCGTTTTTGCTCCTCTCCAGGTCTTCTCCTATGATTTTCGAGAGTGCGGAGTGGAAATTTTTGGTTTTGTTAATTTTTTCAAACTCATCGCTCAGAATTATCGGGCTTTCCTTTACTCTGTGGCCTCTCTTCTGAACAAGCTTTATGTCTGCGGTTGCCGCGAGAGCAGAGCGTAATGCCTTCATCCATTCCTTTCTGTTCATTCTCTCAACAATATCCTTCTCTGCTTTTGGCGGGTGGGCGCGCCTTCCCTTTACTGAATGAGGAACCCTCCTCACCCTTCCGGGCACGCCCTTTCCGAAAAACTCTCTCGGAAGTTTTGCCTGCCCCCTGTTTTTCAAACTTCCGAACGTATCCTTTTCACCTCTGTATCGTGCTGATGTTTCCTTTCCAGCGAGCTTGTACGCCCCCTTTGGCTGGCGAAGCTTGCTCTCCTCGCTTAAAACCGCCCTTCTTATTATTTCCTCCCTGTACTCTTCGCTGAATACTTCGGGCAGTTTGATCTCCTTCTCAACCTTTCCATCCACACCATAAACATTTGCTTTCATTCCTTCACCTTATGCTCCTGGATATATAAGTAATTTTCGGTTCAAGCACCTGTCCTGTTTTTCTAAGCGAAAGCCTCAACCTTATTGGCCTTTTTATCGCACCCGGCACAGAGCCCTTGAGTATGACATAATCGTTGAGCACGAACCCGTAATGTGGGAATCCTCCCTCAGGGTTTATCGCCTCTACCTCCTCCTTCTTTCCTATCTTCGCTATCCACTTGTTCAGCTCGGTTCTCTTGTGGTATCCGAGCTGGCCTGCCATTCTTGCTGTGTACATAGTGTAGCCAGGGTGGAAAGGCCCGATGTTTCCCACATGCCTTCTCCTTCCAGTTGCCTTTGGCCTCTGCATGCTAACCCCGAATCTCTTAACCGGTCCCTGCCATCCCTTTCCCTTTGTGACCGCGACAACATCCACAAACTGGCCCGGTTTAAAAACATCATGTATATGCAGTTCTTTTCCGAGCAGGCTTCTCGCATACTCTAGTTTCTGCTCCCCTCCTCCTATTCCAAGCTCCATCCTCTCAATATGCTTCTTTCCGAGCTTCGTAAGCTTTGGCTGCGCAAACGCCAGAAGAACAACATCCTTCCACTCTTTTATTTCTTTTTTGGCAATTTTCTTTGCATTCAGCATTTTCAAAATTTCCTTGTCTTCGATATACTCATCTACAATATTTCCGTTTGTGTATGCCCTTATTCCATAAACTTTCATCGCAGGAGTTTCGAGAATGGTAGCCCCAGTCACAACTTCCTGCCCTTTTGTGGGGCTGTTTGTGTTGTCTATGAACGCAATCGTTGTCATCCCAACTTTATAGCCAGCAAAACCCAAAACAGCCCTATCGCTGACCTCGGGCCAGTAGTTTATGCTGGGCAGCTGTTTTTCCGCCCTTTTTCTTGGCCTATATGCTAGCGAGCCTGCTCTGGGCTTTCTTATATCTGTCATACCATCACCGCGTTGCCCCTTCCGACCGAGAGGGGACGCCTCCTACATAAGGAGTGAAAAATTATTCTTCGTAGAAATGTTTAAATAGGTTTGCTTTTTCTTTCACCTAAAAAAGAAAAGAAGGAAAATGGAAGAACTGAATGTTACCAAGGCGCATAGTAGCTTATTCCCATCCATCGTCCATCTTTTTTTATTGCCTCTACTACTTCCTCGATCTCTTTGCGGACTTCGTTGCATTTGTCCAAATCTGCTACTCCTTCAAGAATACCGATCACAACTGACCTTGTTTCGGCGTTCATATCTATCGATTTACCCCATATCTTATCAAGTTCTGCCCTCAAGTCATTTGGGTAGATGGCATCAAGTCTATTAATTGCTCTGATCAAGCGATTTACCCCGGCATTTTTAAGGGATAGACCAACCTTATGTTTTTTCTCGTCCACAAGGTCCAGTTCTTTTAGTAGTTCTTTCAGTTTTGGCACTCTTCCATTTCCTCTTCCAACCGCGGCTTTTGCCGCAACTTCCAAATCAATTTTCCTCATATTCATCACCTCATTTTTTGTTTTTATTTTTTGTTTTTTATGTTTTTAATAAACAAACAAAAATCAACCAA
>JBAMLP010000005.1:0-2071 GCA_039793475.1 Candidatus Micrarchaeales archaeon
TGAACGATACGATAAACTTTGATGGAATTAACCCAATGATTGAGAATGCAACAGCGATTTTCAACTTGAGCGCAATGGCTATTGATGTTAGATGGGATGGATACGATATGGAAAGCGGAGTAGGATGGTATGCTATCGCAAGGTCTGTGAATGGCTCTGCGTACTCAGATATAGCAGTGACGGCTGATAGTAATATAACAGATAGAAATATCTATTGGAACACAACATACCAGTATAGAATCACAGTGTATGACAACGTGCTTAACTCCAACCTAGCATTTACGAACATAGTGAATGTAGAGAACCAGACACCAACAAATTTAACCATACTCATAAGCGACCTAGATAGTGGAGATACTACTTGGACGAATTATGAAACCGTGCGGTTAACGCTTTATGCAGACAACGCCCAGGAGTGTAGGTATGGGTATTGGGATAGCAAGCAGCAGATTGTTGTGTGGAGTTCTTGGGAAAACTATGCAACGGGTAGAACATTTGTGATGCAGGGATATGAGGCGTTAGACCCGAATGTATACGGGTATGAGTACAATGTCCCTGTTTACTACCAATGCAGGAATGTATTCGGTGAGAGCAACATAGTAAGCGACACCATAAACTTTGATGATGAAAAGCCTAGCGGAATGTCTACCTTTGACCCACTGATAAAAATATATCCGTGCTACATAAATTTCAGTTGGCCAAACTCACTTGACGGCGGAAGCGGAATGAATGTTTATGAGATTTCAAGATGGGACAATGAGAGTGATGCATGGACTTTTATCGTAAACCAGAGCGCAACAGCGAAAAGAGAGTATATAGATAGTAGTGTTGCTCCGGGAGTTGTGTACAGATACCAGGCGGTGCCCTATGATGTTGCTGGGAATGCTGGGATGGCATGGTATAGCTATTATACAAATGATAGCGATGTGGAGAAGCCACAGCCAGCGCCGATGAGAGACCCGTTGATAATAAACAGCACCGGTGGAACAAACATAATTGTGGATACATGGCAGTCAACAGTGAACCTATCCAGCTATTTTGATGCATCAACTCAGGTTGCATGTGAGTGCAGGGTGGGAAATGTAAAACTTGCAATACCTGAATCTATAAAGTGGGGTGCATGGGTGCCTGCACCATCCAACCCATTGGTAATAAACAATTGGATGCTAACCCTGTACACCAACACCGGCCCGCTTGGGCTTAAATGCGAGGAAGGGCCTGCAAAGGTCGCTGCACAGTGTAGAAATCTAGGAGGAGAAAGCGAGATAAGGTATGATGATATAAAGGTTGATGTGGTTGGGCCAAAATTCATAATACCTTACAGGGAAGCAGTTTACGACGATGTGCTTGGGGTTGTTAATGTAACATTTTTTGCCGCATACGACTGCGCAAGCTCTGTTGATTTCTACAGGATAGAAAGAAGCCAAAACGGAGGGCCATGGATAAATATATATGATTGGCGTGCTGGCGACTCGATGCCATACCAGGATAGCAGTATATCCGGAGGGAATACATATAAGTACAGAATATCTGCATACGATATCTACAGCCACCGCGGCCAGTCCCTAGAAACAAATGAAGTGAGCGTTTCTAAGAAATACATTAAAATACCCGGCGAAAGCGTGGTTCCGCAGGAAGCAGGAAGCAGCAGTAAGAAAAAGAGTATAAAACTTCCTCCACCCGAGCAGGTGGACCCAAACCAAGCAGGCTCTGGCCAGAAAAAATAAATTTTTTTTTAATTTTCTAATTTTACATAAACTCTTTTAGAATATGGTTTATGTCTTTTTTTTCAACCTGTATCGGTGGGTTTTCTCTTGCCCACTTCTCCCTGTCATAAAGAGGTGGTTTTTCGATCTGGTAAAAAACTCCTATCGGGAATTTTGTAAAATTGCTCTCATAGGGTTCCATGGCTCTCTTGAATGCTTCGTACCAATCCGTAACATCATGGTGCGCATCCTCTAATCTGTACACCCTTTCCCTCCACCAATCATAGGTGTTTAGAGAGTTCCATGTTACGCAAGGCTGGTAGATGTTTACAAAAGAAAACCCTTTGTGTTGTATGGATTTTTTG
>JBAMLP010000005.1:2081-8935 GCA_039793475.1 Candidatus Micrarchaeales archaeon
TATGAGGGATGTCACCGGCAAAGGTAGAGGCAACAAAGGAGGCGCCTATCGTAAGCATCAATGGGAGTGTTTTTATTGGTTCCACGGTATTTCCCTCTGGAGTTGTTTTTGTTTTCAGTCCCTTTAAGCTCGTTGGCGAAACCTGGCCTGTTGTCAGTGCATAAAGCTGATTATCTTGTATAAAGTAGTTAACATCGTGATTTCTTCTCGCAGAATGTACGAAATGTTGGGTTCCTTCGCTTAAACCGTCGCCATCGCCGGCTATAGTAATCACAAGAAGGTTTGGGTTTGCGAGCTTTATCCCCTCTGCTAAAGGAAGGGGCCTGCCATGCAACCCTTCATATCCATAGCATCTCAAATAATGCGGAATTTTGCTCCCGCATCCAACTCCAGAGCATACTACTGTTTCGCTTGTTTTTTTACCTAATTCTGCGAGGGCTTGTTTTAGAGCCATAAGAATAGGATAATTTCCGCAACCAGGGCACCACTGGGGCTTTTCTTTGACATCAAAAATCATCCGCTCACCTCGGTTTTTTCCTCCCTCGGCCCCTCCTTCTGCGTCTCGTACTTGTACGGATAGTAAAACTCGTAGTTGTCAAAGCCCTCTTTTATTACTATTTTCCTCCTTCCGTTCATCGCTTCCTTGACCGCCATTTCCAGCTGTTCTGGAAAGAACTGCCTTCCGGTGTATTTCAAAATTGTCGTGTCGAATTCTATTCCTGCTTCCATTTTCAGAAGTTTTGCGAACATTCCAGTGGAGTTGTTTTCTGCGATTACCTTTTTTCCATTGCCCAGCACATCGGAAACTTTTTTGGCATCAATAGGATAAAGCCAGGAAAAGTGAACAACCCTTATGTCTATGTTCTGCGACCTGAGAATTTTTTGCGCTTCTAGCGCAGGGCCCTTCTGGCTTCCCCACACAACGAGCGTAAGCCCACTGTCTCCATAAACATCTGGTTGCCTGCTTTCCTCCAAAATTTTCTCCAATTTTTTTGCCCTCTTGTTAACCTGTTCGGTCCTCTCGTCAAAATCCTCGGTCGTGAAAGAATCCTCTCTGTGCTCATAGCTAGATGCAACATGCTCGCCATTCTCCATTCCAGGAAAAGTTCTGGGTGAGATTCCATCTTCGGTTATCATGTAGCGGTGGAAGCGCTCGCCCTCACCAAGCGGAGCGAGGTTTTGTGCAACCTTTCCCCTGTTGATTGTTATTTTTTCACCATCGAGCGAATCCGCAGTGTAGTGGCTTTCTGCCAAAAATTTGTCTGTGAGAATGAAAACCGGGAGCTGGTATTTTTCAGCGAGGTTGAATGCCTCTGCTGTTTGATAGAAGGATTCCTCAACATCACCGGGAGCGAGTATTATTCTCAAAAACTCTCCCTGGCTTGCGCCAAGAACTTGGAAAATGTCCGCCTGCTCTGTCCATGTAGGCATACCAGTGCTTGGGCCGACCCTTTGAGCGAGGTAGAAAACAGAGGGGGTTTCTGCAAGGGCAGACATTCCAACGCTTTCTGTCATCAAAGCAAAACCCCCGCCGCTTGTGCCCACCATCCCTCTCGCGCCTGCATAAAAAGCGCCTATCATCATCTGCGCCGCGGTTATTTCATCTTCTGTCTGCACAATAACTATTCTTTCCTCTTTCTGTTTTTGCACAAGGAAGTGAAGAAGGTTTGTTGCAGGAGTCATTGGATAGGCGGCGTAGAATTTCATTCCCGCAGCTATGGCGCCAACGCCAACTGCTTCGTTTCCCGAAATATAAATTTTGGGTTGGCCGACCGGCTTTATATCTATGGGTGTTTTGAAGTTTTTCATCACATATTCATATGCGACCCTCGCTGCGGCGATGTTTTTGTTCACGATTTCCTCTCCCTTTCTTGAAAATTCCTGCCTGATTGCCTCGTTCAGCATCTCAACAGGGTATTTCACAAGAGCGATCATCGCGCCCAGGAGGAGAACGTTCGCCATCCTCGCCTCTGCGTTCGCCTCCTTCAATAAATCGAGAACAGGCAGGGCGCATTTTATTACATCCTCCCGCATCTCAAGCCCCGAGATGTCTATTGCGGAATCGTAAAGAAGAATCCCATCTTTCGCGAGAGAATCCTTGTGGAATTTTACCCCGTTCTTGTTCAGCGCCACCACGATGTTCGTGTATTTTGAAGGGGAAAGTATTTTTTCATCGCTTATCCTTATCTGATAGGAGTTGTGCCCTCCTCTTATCAAGGAGGGGTACTCTGGGTAGCCGAAAACATAATACCCGCCGCGCGTGAAAAGCTTTCCGGCTGTCCTGCCCATTACCATTACGCCTTCTCCCGCAGCTCCACCTATCTTAAATGAAAAATCCATGGTATCTTCTATCGTATTTAAAGAGAATGTTTTTAAAAGTAGCGAAAGGCAGATCGGCATAAAACGAATAGTTCTATTTTCCAAAATCCTCTTTGTTTTTCAATTCACACCAATAGAACATCGGCCCGTGCTTGCACACAAGTTTTCCTCCCAAAGCGCAGCTTCCACATATCCCTATTCCGCATTTCATGTGCCTTTCTGTTAAAAGCTGCGCATTTATTTTGAATTTTTCAGAAATTTTGCCAACTGCAAAGAGCATGGGTTCTGGCCCGCAGGCATACACATTTTTGTATTTTTTTGTTTTTAGTTCTTTTTCAAGCAGGTCTGTGATCAAACCCATGTGCCCGTACGTTCCATCGTTCGTTGCGTATTCTACACCCTTGTCTTTTACAAAAATCAAATCCTCCTTTGTTTTCGCTCCAACCAGCATTTTTATTTTTGTTTTTTTGGAAAGAAAGCCAACTGGCGCAATACCGTATCCGCCAACCACACCTATCCCCTTTCCTTTTTTAATTTCAAACCCTCTTCCGAAAGGACCGCGAACCCAGATTTTGTTTCCTTTTTTCAAAGAAACAAGAGCGTTGCTAACTTTTCCAACATCTTTTACAACGAGAGTGAATGGGGAATCGTTCGCAATCCCGTATGGCTTCTCTCCTATTCCCGGAAGCCATAGTAGTACAAACTGCCCTGGAGTTGCGTTTATTTTTCTATCGAAAACAAGCTTCGCTGTGTTTTTGTTCAGCATGGTTTTCTGCCTAAGAACGAATGTTTCGTAGATCATGCTACCATCTTTATTTCTTCAACTTTTCTGTATCCCTCTTTCTTCATAAACTCACCCAACTCCTTTGCTATCTGCGAGATTGCATCATATCCCCTGTAGTAGAAAGCCGAGCCGATTCCGACTGCGTTTGCACCCGCCATGAGCATTTCAGCCGCATCCATTCCTGTTATCACACCTCCAACTCCAATGATGGGGATTTCAACTGCTTTTCTTATTTCATAAACCTTTGCAAGCGCGATGGGCTTTATGTACCTTCCTGAAAGCCCTCCGAATTTGTTCGTGAGAATAGGCATTCTCGCCCTCGCATCTATTACCATCGCTTTTGGCGTGTTTATTGCGGTTATCCCATCCGCGCCCGCATCTTCCGCAGCCTTTGCGACCTCGCTTATGTCGGTAACATTTGGGGTAAGTTTTGCAAGCACTGGAATTTTTGCAACCCCCTTTACTCCACCAATAACTTCTGCGGTTTGTTTTGCATCCGTTGCAATAATTTTCCCATCAACATTTGGGCAGGAGAGGTTTAGTTCGAGAGCGAACGGTTTTAGTGTATTTACGCGCTCTGCAACATAAACAAAATCCTCTTTATTTTTTCCTACTATGCTAACTATCACTGGTGATTGGGCGTTTTTTATTGCTTTTTCAAGCTCCTCGCTGAATTCCTCTATCCCGGGATTGCTCAACCCAACTGCATTTATTACATAATCTTCGGCGAGAACCGTGGGTTTTTCATGGGCTTTTATAGTCTCCTTGCTAACGGATTTGCATGTCACTGCTCCTGCCTGTTTTGAGATTTCTATAAGTGTCGAGGCTGCTGAGCCCAGAACTCCCGAAGCTAGGATAAAGGGATTTTTAAGTTTTTTTCCAAACAGGATGGTTTGGAGCATGAGGGGTTTTTTCAGCCAAAAGTTAAAAACCTTAAGGTTTAAAAACACTTTATAACAAAAAAATAAACAATATGAAATTAGGTAGACTTTTGCTTCTGGGGGGGCTTTTAGCCGCAGAGCCAGCAATCCCCCTAGTCTCTAGAGTTGCTGCAAAAGAGGTAATAGTTGATTATGGAAAGATTTATGGAGAGATGGAGAAACTGGACAGTGTGAAGACGGTTCTCATAAAAGAAATGGGAAAGGAGAAGTATAGAAGGCTTAATGCAATGAAGGCGGTTATTGAATTTGACACAAGCAAGGAGAGAGTTAGAGGCCCTTTTGGAGAAGAGAAAGCGATTAGATTTGAAGATATAGCAAACTATTTGCAATATGCTGGAATTTTCAAAGTAAAACTTGATACTGGCGGCTATGAGATAGCGTGGAGTGATGAAGCCAAAGAATTTTTGGGGAGTAATGGGTATGACCCAGAAGGTTTGGGAAGTGAGATGGTTAAAAAATGGCTGGGTGGAGAATCGCTCGGAGCTCCTTATTATAGAATACTTAAAAGTATGGCTGAGCAGGTCGCACAAACAGACAACCCGCAAGAAGACGCGAAAATTCTTGAGCAACAGCTTGGGGAGAAGTACAAAAAAACTCTGGAGATTGACGAGCAGATGTATGCCTTGTATTCAGGAAAATTTGGAAAACAGGCAGGGGAGGAGTATGCCAAAAAACCTGAAACAAAGCCAGAGGATGAAACAAAGAAAAAAGAGCCATCAACTCAACAACCAGATACTACACAAGTAGCAGGGACGGAAGCGAAAAAACCAGAAGAGAAAAAACCTGAAGAGGGAAAACAAGCCCCTGAGGAACCTAAGAAACCGACACCTTTAGAAATGGTCAATGTTTTCTTCGGCCGTGCAGAAAAAAGTTTTAAGGATGGGGATTACAAAAACGCAGCTGAGTATTATGGCAAAGCAGTCACTCTCTATTTTGATAGTATTCTTAATCCTAACACCAGTCGACTAAGGAGCTACGAAGATAAGATAGGAAGTAGCCCAAGCGCGCTGTATCTGCGCGGATCAAAAACATTATCCGAAGGAATGGTTGCTTACAATTCTGGGAATCTGGACAGCGCCAGAACACTCTTTAAAAAAGCGCTGAAAGACTTTGAGAGAATCAAGAAGCCCGATAATCAGGATACTGACCCCAGCGAAAAGAAAAAGTTATGCAATAAGATGTTAGATGATATAGAGCAGAAAACCGCCCAGCCGCAGTCAGCAGAGGACCAGGCAAACAAACTTTTCGTGGAGGGAAAAAATGCATACGATAAATTAAACTATGAGGAAGCAAAAACAAAATTTGAAGAAGCCAAGAAAAAGTACGAAGAACTAAACAACACAAGCATGGTAGCTGAATGCAAAAAATATATTGAAATGATTAACGCGCTATTAAAACAGCAAGAAGAACAGGCTGCGAGGGAGAAAAAATCAAACGATGCAAAACAAATATTCGAAGAGGGAAACGATCGTTTAGCAAAGGGGGAGTATGAGGCAGCAATTTCTGCTTTCGATGGAGCAAAAAAACTTTACGAATCGTTGGGTGATACAAGCAAGGTTGCGGAATGTAACGGAAAAATAAACTTCTGCAATGGAAAACTGCTGTATGCACAAGGAGAAAAACTTTATAATCAAGGGGAGTATGAGAAAGCAAAAACAAAATTTGAGGAAGCACAGTTTTGCTTTGAAGTGGCGGAAGCGAAAAAAGAGGCCGAGGAATGCAAAAAGAAAATAGATGAATGCAAAAGCAAGCTGGAACCTAAGGTTGAATTGACGGAGCAGGCAAACAAACTTGTGGGAATAATGAAAGAAAAATCTGAAGGAGGAAAAACAGCATGGGACTATTTCGCGGAAAAAACAAAGGGAAAGAGTGAAAACAAGAAAAATGAGATTCTTAATCAGATTGCTGAGGATATGAGCTCAACCCCAGAACAATGGATAACTTACAGAGTGTTGATCAATAATATAGATGCAGCATTAGAAAAATAGTTCCTATTTTTCTTGCTCAATTTTATAACCGTAATCTTCTAATACAAGTTTTGCCATTCTTGCTAATTTTGGGTCTGCCATTTTCAAGATTTGAAATCTTTGCATCTGGTTCCTAGGAACAACTGTTTTTTTCTGTTCTCCTGTATTATGGTCCGTAACAACCTTTGTGGTTTCTTCGCTTATCACATAATATCCATTAAGATACTTGTTCAGCCAGCTGATCTGGTCGAGCAGCAGCGGGGTTCTCAGCCGGTCTTCGACAGCTTTTTTATTGCTGTATCCGTTTCCATAAACATCATATTTTGCCTCTACTTCACTCTTTGCAAAATCCTCCTCAAAAACTGCATCGATAGTTTGCGAGTGCAGCGAAAAATGAGAGAAAATCTCATATGGAATTGATTCTGTAGGTATTTTGGATGTGTGGCATTGCGAATAAGGTTCAAGCAGCTCGAAGAACTTTTTCAAGTGGCTATACCTCATCACAAAACTTTCGCTAAAAGGAGCCCTTTTGTCAGCGGGAACTACTTTGCTTTCATCTATGCCCCATGTTGAAAAGTCTTCGCTAAATTCAATGCCCTGATTTTTCAAACCCTTGACCTCATTGACTATTCCTTTCAGAAATGCGTACAGGTCAGGATAATCAACATAAATAAACCTTACATAACTTACATCCACGCTGGTTTTTCTCTTATCCCAGTCGGGCCCGTAATAGGCGTAAAGCGTAACTCTTGTATCTACATTTTCCGCATTGTCATATCCCACCTTCTCAAGATAGGCCAAAAATTTACCCCAATTTGTATTTACGCTGTCGGAAGCTTCATC
>JBAMLP010000005.1:8945-13652 GCA_039793475.1 Candidatus Micrarchaeales archaeon
CATCGGAAGCAATCTCTTTGTTGAATGGCTCGAATTTGGCGCCTATCTCCATGATTGGTTTGAGGTATTCATCGAAAAACTCAGTTTTTTGATATTTTGACAGCCCAAGATAGGTTTTATACATCAGCCCGGCCTTAACCTGTGCAGGAAAATAATTCTTAACAACCTCACTGCTTTCCGCTACATCCCTGCTTCTCGCTACAGCGTCTTCCTGGGCATTGAGTTTGCTGAGGAGCGGTGGGAATAAAATAAATCCGCTGGCTAAAGCTATGGTTGTCACTGTATTAGAGATGTGTATAAAAAAATTTTTTACTCTGCTACTCATAATACTAACTTTTACAACAAACGATTTAAAAACCTAATGGCATTCGCAAAAAAAGAGTGTTCTTATACCGTCGGAGTAATTTTTGCAGGAGTAGTTGAGTTTGGGGGTTTGGCCATAGAAAACGAAGAGGGCGTAGTCGAGCTCATCTGGGCATTCGAGTTCAGCAAGTTTTTCCATCACAGGCCCCTTGCTCAGTTGGGGAGGGATGGGTGTGCAGGCAAAGCTTATGTTTTTTGAACGAAGATATTCAAGAGAGGGATAGCGGAAGGAGGAGTGGATTTGGTAAAAGGCATTTTGCGAGGAGAAGAATTCCATCGTTCCAATTTTTGCGTTGTTTACTTCTGGCAGGCTTGTTTCTATCGCCGGCGGAAGGAATAGGAGGGTTGCAACGGAGAGGAGCAAAAACAATGAAGCAAGCAGAAACGGCTTTTTTACTGAATTTGAGAATATGCTGAAAACGAGGAGGAGAACAACAAAAATATCTGTGCATAAATCGGAAAAAAGAGGGAGGTGGAATGCCTGCCATAGCGCAGGGGAGGAGTAGAAAAGGGTGGCGTTGAGAACTGGGAAGAGGGCGAAAAGGAAAAGGAGTTTTGAAAGCAGGGTTTTGAATTCTATTGTGTGAAGGAAGAGTAGGAGAAGGAAGGCATAGGAAAGGATGAGAGGAGGGGAAAAAAGAAAATATCCTTGGCAGCCGAAATATTGCGGAAGAGCGGACATTGTTGTGAAGAGCTTGAACATGAAGGGAAGGGAGAGAAGGAAGGGAAAGAAGAGAATGGGAATGGTGGTGTACTGCTTTTTGAAAAGGAGCTCTACAGAGTAGAAAAATATGAAAAATATTGCGACGACAGGCTGGGAGAGAAACGCGAGGAGGGAGAGAACAAATTGCTGCCATGGTTTTTTGTAGAAAAATAGAGCAATGGAAAAGACAAGCGCAAACGCCTGCCTTGTCCTCCACATCAAAGGAAAAAGAGAGGAGGTAAATGGGTTTGTAAGAAGGACCGCAATCAACGCAAAACCGAAAATATTCGGGTATTTTTTCAGTATAAAAAATGCTATCAAAACCTCTGCCATTATGGAGAGCAGGCCGACCGCATAGAGAGGGCTGAGGGGAAGAATGGAGCCGAGGAATGAAACAAGGGGTGGAATGGAGCCGAAAAAATAGTACTGTCCGAACTGAAAGTTTGGAACAGCACCGAAAAAACCATAGTCGTGAAAAGCCTTTACGCTCGCGGCAGTATCCAGGAAATCTGGTAGAGCGGTGAGAAGGTCTTTTGCAAGAAAGGAGTATGAAAAAACGAGTAGATAAATGAAAAAGAGAGCGGCAAAAATTTTTTTGAGCATGGTGGGAAGTTGTATATAAAGTTTATAAATATTCTTCATCTAAATTGGAATGGTGATTGTGTGGCTAACGAAATAGCAGTAATATCCTTTGCGCTTGGTGTGCTGTTGATTGCATACGTGCTGTACAGAATTTTATTCAGAAAAACAAAAACCGAAGAGTACAAAATACCAGAGTATCACGAGTTTGAAGAGGAGGAATCAATAGAAGAGGTAAGCGAAACAATTAAAAAAATGGGGAAGGGGAGGCACAGGATACTGTTTGAGAAAGGAGAATATGAGGAGAAAAAGAAAAGAGATGAGCCGCGCGTTGAGGTGACCGAGTATGTCAAGCCGAGCGATAAGCTGTATGATGTCCTCGAAAAATACCCGCAACTACTTGAGGATTTTGTTGAAGCAGGAATAAAGGGGGTGCAGAACCCAGTTGTGAGAAAGGCATTCGGGAAGAGGACGAGTATTGCGGAGGCGTGCAAGAGAGCGAATGTGGATTTTGATGAGTTTGTTTATAGTTTGAACAAAAAACTTACGGAACAGGGAGCATAAAAAAGAAAAAAATCAGAGGGAAATTGTAACCTTCCCTCCGAAATTCTCTATTTCAAGCTCAACCCCTTCAAAAAGGGAATAAAGTTCTTGGGGGGTGAGGTTTGAGACATCGACCTTCATGTTTTCACCGAAATGTTGTTTTTTTTGGTGTTTAAAAAGATGGGGAGGCCTCGGTTCCAGTGTAACTATAGTTACATTGGGCTGCGCTAAGGTTTTTAAGCGCTTTTGGCGAATTTTTTTCATGCCAGAAAAAATTCTTATTGTTGCCGGAAGCAAGAGCGATGAGGAAATCGTGAGGAAGGTGGAGGAGGTTTTGAAAGAGCTTGGGATAGAGTACAAAACTGCTTACGCGTCTGCGCACAGGGAGCCGGAAAAGGTGGAAAAGATAGTAAAAACAACCTTCGCTGATGCTATCATCGCGATTGCTGGTTTGAGCGCAGCCTTGCCCGGGTTTATAGCGAGTAAAACCACCCTGCCTGTTATAGGTGTGCCGGTAAGCGCAAAGCTTATGGGAATGGACGCACTTTTAAGCATAGCGCAGATGCCATCTGGTGTTCCTGTTGCAACCGTGGGGATAGACAACGGAAAAAACGCAGCGCTTCTGGCAGCCAGAATACTTGCAATAAGCGATAAAAAACTGGAAAAAAAATTGCTTGAATATGGGAAAAAATGAGAATAAAACCCAGGCTGAACGATTTTCTGAAAAAGCTCAAAAGAGGCCCAGCGGTTGTCCTGCCCAAAGATTTCGGAATGATCGTTGCGTATTCTGGAGTCAACAGGGAGAGCACGGTTGTGGATATAGGTGGAGGGAGCGGATTTTTGGCTTTAAGTTTGGCGAGGATAGCGAAAAAAGTTGTAACATACGAGAGGAGGGAGGAGTTCGCTGAGATAATAAGAGAAAATGTTGAGAAGGCTGGGTTAGAGAATGTTGAAATAAAATTAAAGGATGCGGGGGAAGGAATAGATGAAAAGGATGTAGACCTAATAACGATGGATACCCCAGAGGCTGTTTTGCTTTTGGAGAATGCTTATTCTTCTCTGAAAAAGGGCGGGTATGCTGTTGCTTATCTGCCAAATGTAGAACAGGCAAGTGAGCTTTATTTAAAGGCTGAAAAGCTTTTTGAAGAGGTTTTCATGCTCGAAAACATCGTTAGGGAATATGAGGTAAGGGAGAAGGGAACAAGGCCTGAGCATTTTGGGTTGTTCCATACAGCGTATCTTGTTTTTTGCAGAAAATAGGAAAAGAGGTAAAAATCGAAACATTTTTAAACACTAAATAGTATAATTATAAAAGGTGAGAATATGGGGGGAAAAGTAAGTAGAGTTATGAATAAAATTATGTTAGGGGTTGCTTTAGCCACTTCTGTACCACCTACCCCAAGAGTAATGGCGCAGGAAACAAGTGAAAATCAAACACAAGAAACTCAGTTTATGAAATATGTGGAACTTATATCAAGAGCTGTGAATGCAGAAAAGGTTGATAGTAAAAAGCTGAGAGAGGCTATAGATCAGGTTGCAAAGGAATCCAGAACAGGAACAAGCATCAACTATGAGACGGGAAAGATTGAGGTTACGGCGAATGATGTTTATAGACTATGCGAAAAGGGATACAAGCTAGGAGCGGACGATGAAATAAAAGGAGAGTTCCTCTTAGGGAGGCTAAAAACCTACCCCGAGGACAAAAAATCCCAATTGGAAGGAGAAATGCACAAAGTGCTTACAAAAGGCCCTAACAAAATCCGTCTTGCCGCAATAGAAGGAGCAAACTATATGGACACAAATCAGATAGCTGTAGATGTATTGCAGCTAATGTTTGACAAAGATACAGTGATTGCAAACAGCGCAATGCAAAAGTCCCTTGAACTGAAGTCGACTCCGAATATTCTTCTTACTGTTCTTGAATTAAGAGAGAAGAGCGAAGAGAGAATAAAGCTGTACAACATTGCGATTATATACTACTTGAAAAACAATGACCAGATAATGGGAGGAAAGATAGTGGAGGGGCTGGAAAATGAAAAGAAAGAAGATGTTTTAACAAGCGTTGTTAAGCTCATTGAGGAAACCGATATGATTTACATGCAAGAGTTGAGGAATATGGCGATTTCAAAAGTTAACGAGTATCCAGAACTTATGGGCTCTCTTTACATAAACAGTTTATTTAGATCGTATAACGAAGGAAAACCCATGAATATCTCAGGGGATTTGGGTCTTCTCACAGAAAAATATAAAAAAGCAGGGAATAAAGCAAAGGGAGAGATAAACAGGATGACCGGCGCTTGGTATGCGGTTGATGCCCTTTCAAAACAGGATGAGGATTCCTTAGCAACGGCTGCGGACACGATGGTCAGCAGAATAAATAAGGAGAACTCACCTGAAGCGAGAGCGGGTGGAGTAGAAGGGCTTGCGTATATATGCATAGCATGGAGTGATACGGATAAGAAGAACAATTATCTGAATATATTGAGAAGCATGGTTACAAATAAAAATAAAGATAAAGA
>JBAMLP010000006.1:0-13621 GCA_039793475.1 Candidatus Micrarchaeales archaeon
AGTGATCTACCGCTGATCTACAAGCCCTAGCTATAGTAATATATGCATGCAGAATTTAAAAGAATTGCTTATTATTCTGATGGAGAAATGTGGGTTATGCTGTCCCCCCTTAGAAGAATTCTTCCATATCCCTTTTTCGCCTGTCCGTTTTCATCCAGTAGCTCTGCCTTTTCGAGCACTATGTTCATGTGCACATCAAAGGCGGTCATTATTCCCCTAAACTCCTTTCCTCCCTTCAAGCCAATTATGACTGACTTGTTCACTGCATTGTTCAACAAATCAAAAGGTCTCACATACTCACCCCAACTTTTCCGATGAAACGCTTTTGCAAAGCAAAAGGGTTCAATGGTGGTTCTCTATAGAATGTTTTTTAAGGTTTCCTATTCGCGCAGAATAAAAAATTTATTTCATCATTATTAAACTGTCCGCGTAGTGCCTCAAAGCAGCGCTGAACCCGTGCTCGACCCCGATTATTATGATTTCTTTTCCTATCTCTTTGCACCTTCTTATCGCTGGAACGAAATCCGTGTCGCGCGTAACGAACACTATCCCAGTCAAATCTTTGCGGGTTGTTGCGAAAAAAACAGAATCCGTTGCCATGGTAACATCCACATCCCCAGAAGTAATAACCGGGGAAAAACCTTGGTTTATTACAGCCTCTATCAGCTTGTCCGAGGCGTACTGGTCAAGATAAACATTCGCTATTACTGGGTCTCCGTATTTTTTCACCTCAGTCAGAACAACAGCCAAGTCCACCTTGCTTCCCTTTCTTATCATGTTCGGTCCATCAACAAAAACAGCTACCCTCTTCGGCTTGCGGAAAAAATTCTCAAACATATTTGTTCCCTCAAAAAATTTTATACGATAAAGCTTTTTCCATGCTCAATTTAAAAATCTTTGCAGCGTTCTCAGCTGTTTTCGTTTCCACCTCTTCCTTACTTTTTCCGAGAATTTCTGAAACATAGAGTATGGATTTTTCAACTTCCAGGAATGTTCTTACAATATATGGAGAATCGGTTTCAACAACAACCCTGCCCAACCCTACCTCCAAAATCGCCTCCCTCCTTCCCTTTGAATGTAGAGGTGGTGTGGAGAAGTAGGCATCGAGATGCTTTAGCGCGAGTTTTGCGTGCTTTTTTTCACCGGAATAGAAATGGAACATTACTATATTTGGGAACTTTCTCTGTATAAGGATTTCCAGAATTTCATCCATGGATTCTCTTGAGTGGATGACCACCGGAAGGTTTTTCCTCTCCGCAATCTCCAGCATTTTTTCAAAGCATTCTTTCTGCAGTTTTTTATGGCTTTCTGTTCTTGCCCAGTGGTTGTCCAACCCGATCTCCCCTATTGCATTCGGGTTTTGTTTTTCAATATACTCAAACCATTCGCTCCGGAACCCATTCTGCGCTATCTGCGGGGCGATTCCTATGCAGAAAGGAAGGTCGTGTTTGTTTGCAAGCTCAACCGTTTTTATGTTTTCTGCATGCGAATACCCGCTCGCAACCGGCAGAACCTTTCTTGTTTTAAGAAGCACATCAACATTTTTTGTTTCCGTAAGGTGTGCATGCACATCCACTGCCATATAGGTTTAAAAATCATAAGGCTTTATAAAATAGCGCCGTTTGTTTTTGGTGATAGTATGGCGGAAGGAGAAAAAACATTCGTTTCAGCGAAAGAACTCAAACCCGGCAGGTACATCATAATAGATGATATTCCATGCAAAGTCGTGAGCATGGACATTTCAAAGCCGGGAAAGCATGGTGCTGCAAAGGTGAGGATTACTGCAATAGGAATATTTGACGGGCAGAAAAAAACATGGCTCGGCTCTGCTGATATGGAGGTTGAATCGCCCGTTATCAAAAAACTGGATGCCCAAATAATCTCTGTAAGCGGGGATACTGCTCAACTGATGAATAAGGAAACTTATGAAATGTTTGAGATTACAATACCGGAAGAATTCAAGGGGCAGATGGAAGAAGGAAAGGATGTTGAGCTTATGGAATCGATGGGAAGAAAGGCAATTGTAAGGGTGTATAAAGGGTGAGCACATGAAGATTGATGTACGCGAGCAGAGAGAGAATAAGCTGCTGAAAAGAAAGGAAATAATCGCTTATGTTGAGCACGGGGGCGCGACTCCGAAGATAGGGGATGTGAGGCAGGCGCTTGTTGAGAAGCTTGGGGTTAAACCTGAACTACTTGTGGTGCTGAAAGTTGCGCAGGAGGCAGGAAAAAAGGAAGCAAAAGTTTTCGCGCGGGTTTATTCAGATAAGGATGGGATGTTTAAAACAGAGCCAAATCATATTCTTGTAAGGAACAAATTGGCAGAGAAGAAGCCGAAAAAAGAGAAGGCGAAGAAGGGGAAGCCGGCTGAGGCTCCTAAAAAGTGATAAACATGGCAGAAGATAAAAAAGCATCTCCAAAAAAGAAAAACAGGAACCTGATAACGAAAACAAGGTATTACAAAAAGGGGAAGTACTGCCCGAAGTGCGGGCCTGGTTTTCATCTTGCCGAGCACAAGGACAGAATGAGCTGCGGAAGATGTGGGTACTACGAAAAGAAATAATTTTTAGGGTAGGAATTGCGCTTCTTTCATTTTTAATTTTTATTTACGCATTCTTCAACCCCCCTCCTCTCAATGCGTACTATCTACATTCCGCCCTTCTACTTTTTTCTTTCGCGGTTCTTTTCAAAAAAATGAGAGAAGTTGTTCTTCCGAAGGATATTTTTGTTCTCCTGAGAGAAACAGTTTTTTGCTTGTTTGCCATCGTTTTCCTTGGAGGGCTCGTATCCCTTCTTGCCTATTTTCTTGGAGTGAACGATGTGTACAAGGTTGCTGAGAAGGTTGAGGGGTTCGGGGTTTTTTTGATGTTCATAGCTGTATTGTTCGTTCCCCTAAGCGAAGAGTTATTTTTCCGCGCTTTCCTAACCGAGAAGATAGGCATCATTCTTTCCGCACTAGTTTTCGGGCTTGCGCATTTTTCCTACGGTTCTGTTGTTGAAATCTTAGGTGCATTTGTAATAGGTTTGGTTTTTGGTTATTTTTATGTCAGGAATAAGTCTGTTTCCCAGAATATACTTGCGCATGTAATTTTCAATGTTTGCTCGATTGCGCTTACGAAGATTTTCTATTGATTTTTAAACATTGCGGGTACATTTATTGCTATGATCGTTCTTGGGATAGAATCCACCGCGCATACGATGGGGATAGGGGTTGCGGAGAATGAAAAAATTCTCTCAAACGCCCACCACATCTACAAGCCTATAAACGAGGGACTTATTCCGAGAAAGATGGCCGACCATCATCAGCAGTATTTCAAAAGAATGCTGGACGAGGCGCTGAATAAAGCAAAAATAAAAATCGAGGATGTGGATGTGATTGCTTGTGCGCAGGGTCCAGGAATAGGCTCTCCTCTTGGTTTTGGTTTTTCCATGGGAAAATACCTTTCTGCGCATTACAACAAGCCCTTCATAGGGGTGAACCATGCGTATGCGCACATCGTAGTAAGCGAGCTTTTTACAAAAATAAAAAAGGGAATCATTGTTTATGTTAGCGGAGGAAACACGCAGATTCTTTTTGAGAATAAAGAGGGGTTTTACGATGTTCTTGGGGAAACCCTTGATATAGGAATAGGAAATTTATTTGATTCCTTTGGAAGGGAGATGGGCCTGAAATACGCCCATGGCTCTGTCCTCTCTGAACTTGCTTCAAAGGGAAAGTATGTTGAACTGCCTTATACTGTAAAGGGCCTTAACCTTGCTTTTTCCGGCCTTTTTACTGCTGCAGTTAAAGCGCTTAAAACAAACAAAAAAGAGGATGTCGCATATTCGCTCATGGAAACCTCGTTCGCAATGGTTTGCGAAGTTGCTGAAAGAGCGTTTTATTTGAAAAAAGCAAAGGGGTTTGTTCTGTGCGGAGGGGTTGCGCAGAACAGAAGGTTGCAGGAAATGCTAGGAAAAATGGCCAAGGAAGATGGAACAAAATTCGGGGTTGCTCCGGATGAGTTCAACAGGGATAATGGAGCCATGATTGCCTATGCAGGATACTTATTGTATAAAAAGTATGGGAGCAAGCCGTTGAGTTTCTGGAGGCCAATACAGAATTACAGAGTTGAAAACATGGAAGAAATTTTTAGTGGTTAGGCCTATTCCTTTTAACTGAATTTTATCTCTGCACCATTTTATAAATCTATTCTCCCATTTCCGCTTATGCCATTTTTTAATCCCTGCAATTTTTGTAATGGAAGGTGCTGTGAAAGTTTTGTAATAACAGTGGATGCTTTTGATGTTGCAAGAATTGAAAAGGAAACGGGCAGGAAGGCAGGGGAATTCGCCGAATTGCGCAGGCTCGACATCCTCTCCTATGAAGAGGATGCTGTTGTGGAGGCGAGAAATGGAAAATATACTGAGTATTATCTGCTTGCTTTGAAATCCCATCCGTGCTGTTTTTTGGTCGATGGAAAATGCAAAATCTATTCCTCAAGGCCTCTTGCATGCAGGATATATCCTTTTAGGGAAGATAGAAAAATAAGTAAAAGGGCTATTTGCCCGATTGTTTCAAAAACAGGCTTCTTGTTTTTTTCACCTTCTAAGAAGTTGATCGAGCAGTATGAGAACGAAAAAAAAGAGTATGCCAGAATAGTGAAAGAATGTAATGAAAAGAAGTTAGAGAAAGAAGAGGCATTTAGATTCATAATTCAAAGGGCAAAACAAATGATTTAAATCGTTTATGGAGAAAAAATAACTCGCGCCGGGGTGGCGTAACGGTAGCGTGGAGGCCTGTGGTAGCATTTCTTCTGGTTGCCAAGAAAGCGAAAGAAGGCTGCTGAAAGCCTTAGGTCCGGGTTCAAGTCCCGGCCCCGGCCTTTGGGTGTTCTGATGTCGAAAAAATTCCTTGTGAACGCGACAGTTTCTATTATCCTCATCATTCTTGTTATGTATTTCTCCGGAGGAATTGAGGTTTTAAGGGAAATAAAAAATCTAGATTTGTTTTATTTAGTTTTAGCAGTGGTTGCGCTTTTCATAATGTATCTGGCCATGGCTTACAGAATGTTCCATCTCCTCAAAACCATGGGGGTTAAAATAAAATATTTTGATGTTCTGAAAGCGCATTTTGCGGGAATGCTGGCTGCGGATTTCACACCTGCAAGGGTTGGATATTTTAGCTCCTCTTTGGCTTTGCATTACAACTATAGAGTACCTTCTGAAAAGGCTTTTTTGGTTGCTCTCGGACCTCAGGTTTTTGATTTTATCACAAAGGTTTTGGGAGGGAGCTTGGGAATCCTGCTCATAGCATCAAAAGTTATTGAAATAGGTGACCCGGTCTATCTGTACGCTGGGGTTTTGGTGTTGGTCCTGATGATAGTTATAATGACATTACTCATGTTTTCAGTTAGGTTTGTTAGGTTTTTGAGGTGGATCTCCTCCATCTTCAAGCATGTCCCATTTGGAAATTTTTTCTTAGTACTGGTTGAGAAGCTTTTGAATATGGTTGAAAGAATGCAAAAGCATTCTGATGTAATAATAAAAGAGATGTGGGTAATAATCGCGATGATAGCAATAGCCTGGCCTGCAAAGGCGTTGAGTTGGTATTTTGTAGCCAAATCAGTCGGAATAACCATAGACAGCGGAATGGATGAGTTTATTTTCTATATGCTGTTCCAACCGATGCTAACCATTCTTGAGTTTCTTCCTACACCGACACTGGCAGGCATGGGGTTGAGCGAGGGAGGGGCCGTTTTGATCCTGGGGCTGTATGGGATTGGCAGTGCTAAGGCTGCGGCGTTCGCATTAGTTGCAAGGTTCAAAACAACCCTTCTTTCACTAACTTTAGGACCAGTAGAAATTGTAGAACTGACAAGAAAAGCTGGAAAAGAACTAAAAAACATCTTGTATATATAGCTAGTTATAGCTGTTTACTTTTTAACCTTTAATTTTTTGTAAAAATACCAAACAACAAAAAATATTACCAAAACAGAGATGAGCACAAAGAGTGCGAAAAGACATAGGCATTCATATGTTATAGGCATGGGGTCATCACTGTACATAGGTCCCTCTTCAATGGTGATGTTTTGTTTTTTAAGTGCATCATAAAAATCCATGACAGTATCATTCTTTCTTTCGCAATCAAGGTCGGCTGATGAGATGCAGTCAGGGTCGCATATGCCATCTTCTATCCTATCGCAAAAATCATCCTTTCCGCCAGAATGGCAATCGGATGGGCAGGATAAAAAATTCTCCATCGACTCACATTCCATGTTTTCTCTGCATACATATTCTGAAAGGGACTTGGAAAACAGAATATTATCTTTTTTACTTATCTCAACAACTTCTGAGTGGTGTACAAATGGAACTATGGGAGTAAACGGCACATCGACCATCTCGGCCCCTCCGAAGTTTTCACCATCGTAATACAAAACCGTTTTTTGTTCATCAAAATAAGTTTCGTAGATGGTTTTATTTTCAAAGAAAATGGATAGTTTGTATTCACCAGACGTAGAGGTAGGCTCATACGCATACACATATCCAACGATTACGCTATCCACCACTGGTTCAGATCCGTTAAATGAAATGTAGAGCTGGACACCAGGCATGTAGGCAAGAGAGATAGCACAAAAAAGAAGGACAAAAAATATTCTTTTCATTTCATCCACCTTAATTGATTTTGTATATATTCATAATCCTCATCCGTAAATTTTCTGTCCACAGTCATGCCGTTTTTATATCTATCCGCTGACCCCATGATATCATAGGTATAGTTGCTTATCCTGATTCCGAGGCAACAGACACCGGAAGCGTCACAATTAATACACTCAGAATTTTCTGGTGTAGGGGGTTGGTTTGGGCAAAGACTAAGAATATGTTGAAGGGCCCAGACATTTGGGTTGTAGGTATCGCAGAGCCTAAACGTATGGCCTATCTCATGAGCAGAAACTGAGAAGTAGTGAGAGCAGGGTAAACCGCCTATATAAACTGGAGAATTTGACCTGTAGGTGTAAGCACAAAAATCTGTTGCGCATGTATTAAATCTATCATAGCCTACAACTCTGTATTTGGTGTAAAGCAAACTTTCTATGAAACCTGTTTTCTTCGCATACCACTTTTTAAAGTGCAGGTCTATGGAAACTAGTTCTACTCTTCTTAAAAATCCGCATTCTTCTCGCGTTACGTGCATGGCTTCATCTACTATTTTTATGGAACTTGGAGTAAGGTCATAATTTTTAACAACAAACTCGCCCTGCGTAGTAACTACTGATAGAAAGTTTTCATCATCAACATCCACATTTATAGGAACATAAAAAATTTTGAATTTTTCTTTTCCTTCACTACACTTTTTCCCATCAAAATATTCGCCAATTTTACAACACACTCCTCCGTAAACTTCAGGATGTTTGTTACAAAAATAACCCGCAAGGCATCTGCATTTTTCACAATTTTTTACAAGCCTTCCAAAATAGCAGTATTCGCCTTCATGACTACACTCTCCATTTTTCACACCTTCGCAGTTTGATTCAGCAACAATAAATAAAACTTCTGTATTATTTTCAACGAAAATTTTTTGTGAGCCAACGCTTCGGTTAAAATATATGGCAGTGATGAGGTACTCGCCTTTTGGAAGAGTTTTCATCCCGCTTCCATTAGCTATATCAACCCAAAAAGTGGAAGTACCATCAAAGATTTTAGCAGATCCATCCAAACCCTCTCCATAACTATCCTGAAGTTTTATGGTCAGAGAAGCTCCGGGATTCCCAAGAACTATGGTTTTTTCATCTTCATCAAAAACCATCTTTTCGTTATAACTTATTTTTCCAAACATATCTGCCTTAACCACGCACTCTGTGTATTTTGGTATAGAGCGAATCAAAACACTTCCATTTGCATCGGTCCTTCCCTGAAAATAATTTGGAGGAAGACGGCTTGAGCAACTAACCTCTACATTCACATTTTTCAATGGTTTTTCATTATCATATGCATACAAATAAAGGTTTGCTGTCTCTGCAATTATTTTAACGCTGTAATGCGGAACTAGCGGGTCGTAGGTGTAGCATCCTTTTGGGAGGGGCAGCCCTGAGTAGCCATGCCACGAAAAATATGAAGAGTAGTTTCTGGAACCATAGTATACTCTTATCTCTGCTGTTTTACTTGGATTACAGAACATGCAGGAGAAACGAGCCACCCCTTCTTTATCTGTGTTTCCAGCGTATCTACAAGAAAAATAGGATGTAGGGCCAGACGGACAGCATAGCTCCACAAAAACCCCTTCTATTGGTTTGCCGAAACTATCAACGACCGTTGTTTCAATCCAAGCTGCTTCATCTAGAGGAAACGAAACAGAAAACAAAAGCAAACACAAGAAAATATACCTCATCCTAAAACCTCAGCATGAATGTAGTCCTGTACAGCCTTTTTCCCTCTTTAAACCCTGAAAGCTTTCTGCTCAAAACCGGCTTAAGCTCCAGCTCCTTCAGAACTTCGGCGACTATTTTTGAGGAGCCAATGTACAGGTCCACTCCTTCCTTTAAATTCTCTTCCTTTGTGATGAATGTTTTTTTTCTGAGCATTCTTTCTACCTTTTCTTTTTTATTCATATATTTCTTAGGGTTTCCTCTGAACTGTATTATTGCCTCAAAATACCCTCCTGCCTTTCTCGAACAGTCAGGACAGATCGTTTCAAGAATGTCAAAATTGTAATCCCTCTCCACCCTTACCATCTCATTATTGTCCACCATGAAATAAAGGATTGCTTTTTTGTTCTTAAAATCAATCCCTCCCCTTTCGAATTTCTCCCCCTTTATCTTGCTAAGCAGATACTCTACCAATTCTTTCTCGGTTGCTTTTCTCCACTCTCCCCTAATTCTTGCTCTTTTGCATCTCTTGCATACCTCTATCTGCACATTCTTTGGAATCTCTATGCCCCATCTACAGCAATCCACGCAGAAAAGGCCCTTGAACTGTTTCGTCCCTCTCTTCGCTCCGCACTTTATGCACACTTCCATAAGCATTTATATACCCTTGTAATAAAAAACTTTTCCATGGGGAGGGTTGAGGAAAAGGCAATAAAACTCACAAATTATATCGTAGGCCTGCCTTCTGTAGAATATCTTCTCTTAGCCATGGTTTTGCTCGGAGCGTTTGCTGGCTTTGTCACAAGCCACAGCGCAGAAGGGATGTTGAACGGGTTTGCGATGCTTTCCCTTCCCGCCCTTCTCATCGCAGTCATAGCCAAGATCGCGATAAGGAGGATTCCCTTCAAGCAGATTGTTGCAACCTCACTTTTCGGGGAGCTTGTGTATTCATTTTTCTTCGTGCTTTCCTTCTACCTGAAATACATGAACTTTCCCTATTCAGTTGAAGTCATGTTCGTTGCAGCGGCCATAGTTTTCATAGCATGGTTTGTGATAGGAAGGGTTGTTTTCTCTGCGAAATGGAGGGGATTACTTTTCGCAACCCTTCAGCTCATCGTATATTCGTTTACATTCACTGCAATGGGTTTTTCTGTTGAGAATGCGGTGCTTAAATTCATCGTCTCATCCGGAGTTTTTCTCGTGGCGCTGTATGTGCTGTTTTTGATAATAAACGCTCCGATGAAAAGAAATCTAGGGGTCAGCAGCGTGGATGCTGCCTCCATGTTCATGGCGCAGTGGTTCTACGAGAGCAAGGAGCTCGAGGGGACTTTTGAAAAAATAGGGGAGAGGGTGAAAACAATAGTCGGAGGTGTTTCTTTCTCTGTCGGAAAAGAGAGAAAAGATATCATAGTTCCGTATGTGCATTTCGGCCCATTCGGAAACCTTGGTGGAAGCGCGTTTCCCTCTCTGATTTCCAAAAAAATAGGAGAGAGTATTGTTCTCCATGGAACCGCAACCCACGACTTCAACCCTGTATACGACAGCGAGCTGGGCATTATCACATCTACAGTAAAAAAGGCTGATGGTGAAAAGAAAGATACAGTGGAGCTGAGAATCGGCGAATATGGAAACGCAAAGGCATATGCATTGGTTTTCGGGAATTCCGGCCTCATAAGCCTCACCAGGGCGCCGTCCACCACTGAGGATATTTCGTTCGGGCTTGGGTTAAGCATGATGGAGATGGCGGAAAAATACTTGGACAGGGCGCTTGTTGTTGACATGCACAATTCAGATGTTGACGAGGTTACGAGCTTTGATGCTGGAAGCTCCGAGGGTTTTGAGTACATGAAAGCAGTGGAGAAGGCGGTGAAATCAAAGGGAAAGAAAAACAAGCTGAAAGCAGGGTTTTTTTCAATCTATCCCTCAAACCCAGTGATAGGTGGAAACGGGGTGCAGGTTTTTGCGATTTCTTCCTCCCCTCTTTTTATCGGAATTGTCTTTGATGTAAACGGAATAAACAGGAAAATGAAGGAGAGCATCGAAAAAAGGATTATAGAAAAGTACCCAAATTCTGTAGTATGCATATATACCACGGACAGCCACGAGAGGAACAATGTTCGCGGGGTCCTTAACCCTCTCGGGTATGATGAAAATGTTGTGGATGCTGTCGTTGTGGCTGTTGGAAAGGCTATTGGAAACATGAGGAATGCAAAGGCGTGTGTGTATAAGGAATGGGTGGATGTTGATGTTCTCGGCCACAATCAGGCAATCGAAATAGTTTCCACTGTAAATTCCATTGTTGCTGTTGCGAGAATAGTTGCTCCTATAATATTCATTTTTGCCGTTGCGGCTGTTCTTTATATTGTTTCCACCCTCTAAACGAGAGGTTTTTAAGCGCTTTTGCTGAGATTTTTCTATGGACATTGAGAAAAAGATTGAACTTGTGAAGAAGAAACCCACGATAGAAGTTGTGGGCGAGCACCAGCTTAGGGAAGTCTTTGAGAACTACTCCCATCCAAAGCATTATATCGGGTTTGAAATTTCAGGGATGGCGCATCTTGGAACCGGCCTTCTTACCGCGGTTAAAATAAATGATTTTCTTAAAGCAGGAATAAAGCCGATGATATTCCTGGCAGATTATCACGCATGGATAAACAATAAATTGGGCGGGGATTTAAAGAGGATTCAACGAATTGCAACAGGGTATTTCAAGCATGCTTTTATTTCTCTTGGGCTTACAGAGGATAAAGTAAAATATATTCTGGCGAGCAAAATTTATGATAACGAGTACTGGAAGGATGTAATCAACATCACGAGGCATACAACAATTAACAGAATGCTCCGTGCAACTGCAATAATGGGGAGGAAGGAGAGCGAGGCGCAGCATGTTTCATTTTTGCTCTATCCTGCCATGCAAGCAGCAGACATATTCAAATTGGATGTGCAGATAGCCCATTCGGGAATAGACCAGAGGAAGGCGCACATGCTTGCAAAGGATGTGTATGATAAAATAGGAAAGAAAAATTTTGTTGCTGTCCATACAACCCTTATCCCTGGATTGCAGGGGGTAACCAGGATGAACCCAAGTGAAGAAGACTTTATTGAAGCAAAGATGAGCAAGAGCAAACCTGAGAGCTGCATTTTCATTCATGATTCTGAAGAGGAGATAAAAAGCAAGATTGGAAAGGCGTACTGCCCTCCAAAAATAATTGAGGGAAATCCTATCGTTTCCATAGCAGAGAATTTGATTTTGCGGGAGAGGAGTTTGAAAATCGAGAGGCCTGCAAAGTTTGGAGGAGACCTAGAGATTGAAAAGTATGAAGAGCTTGCAAAGCTGTACAGTGAAGGAAAACTCCATCCGCTTGATCTGAAGAATGCGGTTGCGAGAGAATTGATTAGAATGCTTGAGCCGAGCAGGGAATACTTCAGCAAAAATAGAGAATATTTGGAAGAGATAAAAGAAGTGGGAAAAGTGGACAAGCAACAGTAGGTATTAAAAATTTTGTAGAAGAGAGGGTAGGAGGGATAAAATGAAAATGCTGAAGAATGTGCCGTGGACAAAGGTGTTCATTGCTGCAATATTGTTCATGGTGGTTGGTAAAATAATATATACATTAGAAGCGTTTTTTACGATGAACTACTACCTGGATGCGAACTATTTTGCAGTGTGGAGCAAGGTGATGATGCCTACAGTAGGGCCCCCTCCACCATCGTTCCACTTCTACACGCTTCTGTTTGGGTTTATTACTGGCTTCCTGTTTGCAATGGTGTATGCGATGGTGAGGAAAGCGATACCGTACGAGGGGATGATGAAGGGCGCGACGTACGGAGTGCTCGTGTTTTTGGTCGCGGGGATTCCGGGAGCGCTATCCACATACCTGCTCATCAATCTGCCAACTGGGCTGATTGTGTGGTGGATGTTCTCCGGACTGCTGGTGGATTTAATAGGAGGTGCGCTAACAGCGAAAATCGTGAGATAGTTTAACTTTTTAAATTCTTTTAGTTTTTATATCGGCAAGTATGGAATAGTACTCCTTTTTCAAAACAAACAATTTTTTTGTGTGTTTTGGGATGTATTTTTTTATATGTTTTAGAACGCACTCTTTTTTTATGTAAAAACCTGGTAGGTATCGATCATCATAAACCATGCATTTTTTGGATATGGATTTTACTTTCCTGAAAATTATTCGTTTTAAAAAAAGAGAGGCATAAAATTTAGCGAGCGACTTGGAATAATAAGAGCGCAGATTTTCATATCTTTCGGCAAATTTGGCAAAATCAACTTCGAATGTTTTTTTATTGTTGAACATCTCTAAGAATTTTACTGGTCTCCACGTGAGCCCAAAATTCCAGGCGCTTGTTACCATCCCGTAATAAAGGTTTATTCCTCTTTGTTTTTTCAAAGCATCCAAAAAAGCCGGAATAAACCTGCCAAAAAGCAAGGTTTTGCTCTTTCTTTCTGTTTCTGAAGGTATGTAATAAAGACCCTTAACTGGAGTTTTTAGATACATAAATGTTTTCTTTTCCCTATCGCATTCCACACCCTTCAAAACAACAAACGGAATGTTTTCAATCTTCTTCATGAACAACCACCCTACTCAAAAAATTTTTAACTAGGCCGGGGTAATTGTTTTTGAGAATTCTTTCTCCATGCTCTGTAAGATAGTCCTGCAGTGTTTTCCATTCAAGCATCCTTTCTATGTTTTCTCTTAAAAGGATTTTCTCCGGAAGTCCGAATTTGGTTGAAAGGTATAAAACATCAATAAGATCTCTTTCACTTATTTCCTCTCTGCTGTTTAGGAGGTTAAGTTTTATTCTATAAAGCGTTTTTGGATGGATTATTTTTAACCTGGAGTAGGAATAGGTTTTTTCTGGGTAAGAAGACGAGTCATAAAAAAATTCAATTTTTATATCGTGTGGCTTTACCAGTAAAATATTGCTTTTGAGGTCCGATTCAAAGCCAAAATCCTTTAACACTCTTGCATAGATTTCTGCGATTTTCCATTCCTCAACGCCCTTTGGGTTCTCAAGCAGTTTGGGGTTGGTGTTGAAAAAGTCAACATCCTCCGATGCCATTACTGGTTCATCGTTAAAAAATTGTCTCAGAGAGAATAGATGGAGGGAGGTACCACCTGTAAGAACAAGATGACTTTTGATTCTCTTGGGTATTTTTTCAACTGCTTTTAGTATAAGAATATCTCGGTAAGTCTTTAGAAATTCCCATTTCTTCCAAAGCGTTTCTTCCACGAGATTTTGTTAGACAGAAAGATTTAAATATA
>JBAMLP010000007.1:0-8701 GCA_039793475.1 Candidatus Micrarchaeales archaeon
TATGTTTTTCTAATTCTCCCCTAGCTTCAACCCCCCTATGTTATTAGGAGTTGGTGGTTTGGTGCGGTGTTTCCTTATCGGCTCCAGCATATTTTTTAAACAGTATGAGGAAATAATATCATGCGCAAATTTGTTTTTTTTGTTTTTGCTTTCTGCGTTGTCTCTGCGTACAACCTTTATGGAGAAATATATTCAGTAGATAGTTTTGAAAATTTGGAGAATGTTGTTGTTGAGGTAAGCGGGCCGAGTTCTGCAAAATTTGTTGCAAACAATAATTATTCTGTCGAGCTGCCAGCAGGAAACTACACAATAAAAGCGTATTACATAGAGAATGGAAGGGTTTCCCTTTATACCAAAGAGGAGGTAGTCTTGAACAAGGATACAGAATACGATTTGATTCTTTTCTACCCGAGCGAATTTGAAATGATTCCGGATTATAATTTGGCAAATGGCACTTTTGAATTGCCAGAGAAAAAAAATGAGTGGATGTGCTACGCTGCAATCATAGTAATAGGTATTTTGGTGTTCATACTCGGGCATGTTTTAAGCAAGGGTAGTGAGGAAGAAGAAAGAGGCAAACCTAGCATGATAAAAAAAGAGATTGATGAAGATGGAAAAACCATTATCAAAATATTAAAAGAAAATGAAGGAAGGATGGAGCAGAAGGAGTTGAGAGAAATTTTGAAATGGACGGAGAGCAAAACAAGCCTTGTGGTTGGGGAGCTTGAAGCACTTGGTTTGGTAAAAAGAATAAAAAGAGGTAGGAAGAACATAATAAAAATTTTGGGCGATGGTGGATGAAAATAATCTGCATAGGCGATTTTCACATTCCAGAAAGGGCAAATGATATACCGGTATGGATAAGAAAAATCATCATAAAGGAAAAACCGGACCTTATTCTGTGCACCGGAGATTTGACTTCAGGGATGCCCATGAAATTCCTGTCCCTGCTGGCTCCAGTAAAATGCGTGAGGGGGAACATGGATAGTATGAGATTTCCAGAAAAAGAGAGTATAACAGTGCATGGAAAAAAGATAGGTTTGATACACGGAACAGAAGTTTATCCGAGAGGGAACATGGAACAGCTGCTCGGAATCGCGAAGGAGATGGGTATTGAAATTCTGGTGCATGGGCATACGCACAAATTAGATGTTAAAGAATATAATGGAATTCTGTTTATTAATCCCGGAACTGCCACTGGTGCTTGGGGAGGAAGTAGTGAGGGCGGGCCGGAAACTTTTGTCATCATGGAGATTGACAAAAAGGGGAAGATAAAAATAAGAAAATTTGCAGATGGAAAAGAGGTTTGATTATCTTGCGTGGTCGAGCTGTTCAACTGCTTCTGGGTTCATGAGTGTTGAGAGGTCTCCAACTGGCTGGCCGGTTATTTTATTTCTTATCACCCTACGCATGATTTTTCCGGAGCGGGTTTTGGGAAGGTCATCTACGAAGTAAATTTCATCAGGCCGGGCTATCTTTCCGATTTCTTTCGCAACAAACTCCTTCAACTCATTTCTCAGTTCTTCTGATTCCCGAACGCCTTTTTTCAGCACAACAAAGGCAACTATGCTCTCACCTTTTATTTCGTGTGGCTTTCCAACAACGCCTGCCTCAACAACGGCAGGGTGGCATATAAGCGTAGACTCGAGCTCTGCGTTGCTCAGCCTGTGCCCTGCAACCTTAAGAACATCATCAGCCCTTCCCATAATCCAAAAATATCCGTCTTCATCTATCCTCGCAACATCGCCGGTCAAGTAAACACCAGGATATTTTGACCAGTATGTTTCTTTGTATTTCTCTGGATTTTTGTAAAGCCCTGCAAGCATAGAGGGCCAGGGCTTGAGGAGAACGAGGTTTCCGCCTACGCCAGGTTGAGTCGGCTTTCCTTCCTCATCAAAAACCGCGGCAGAATAGCCCGGGAGGTTTTTTACGGCCGAACCTGGCTTGAGAGGTGTAATCGGAAGGGGCGAGATGCAGAACCCTCCTGTTTCCGTTTGCCACCAGGTATCCATTATCTGGCACCGGCCCCCACCTATATGCTCATAGTACCACATCCAAACCTCTGGGTTTATCGGCTCGCCAACAGTGCCCAAAAGACGGAGAGAAGAGAGGTCATGCTTCTTCACCCAGCTCTCTCCAAACTTCATGAACATCCTTATCGCGGTTGGGGAGGTGTAGAAAACAGTAACCTTTAATCTCTCCACTATGCTCCAGAACCTGTCAGGCTCTGGGTAGTCAGGAGAGCCTTCGTAAATAACCGAAGTTGCGCCGAGCATGAGAGGAGCGTAAACAACATAACTATGGCCTGTCACCCATCCGATATCCGCGGTGCACCACCATATGTCGTTTTCTTTCAGGTCAAAAATCCAGTTTAGAGTAAGGGCAATCGCAACGGCATACCCTCCATGCCTCTGCATCACGCCCTTGGGCTTTCCGGTTGTTCCAGAAGTGTAAAGTATGTAGAGAAGGTCGTTTGCATCCATTTTTTCTGTTTCGCATTCTTCGCTTTCCTTTTCAACAATCTCATGCCACCAGAGGTCCCTTCCTTCTTTCCATGGAATTTCAAGCCCTGCGCGCTTGTAAACAATCACTTTCTCGATCGTCGGAGTTTCTTTAAGCGTTTCTTCTGCCTGATGTTTGAGTGGAACAACCTTTCCTCTTCTCCAAAACCCGTCGCATGTAATCAGGACTTTTGCTTCGCAGTCGTTAATTCTGTCGCGGAGAGCGCCTGAGCTAAATCCTGAGAAAACAACAGAATGGACTGCGCCTATTTTTGCGCATGCGAGCATCGCAATAGGAAGCTCTGGAATCATGGGCAGATAGATAGAAACCCGGTCTCCTTTTTTCACTCCTATTTTTTTGAGCGCGTTTGCAAGCTTGTTCACATCTTTGTAGAGCTCTTTATAAGTTATTTTGCGTATCTCTCCTGGCTCGCCTTCAAATATGTACGCCACTTTATCCGGCCTCAGTTTAACCTGCTTATCAAGCGCATCGTGAACGATGTTGTATTTCGCACCTACAAACCATTTTGAATAGGGTGGATTCCACTCTAAAACTTTCTTCGGCTCTTCGTACCACTCAACAAAATCCTTCGCAACCTCCCCCCAAAACCATTCAATATCCTGGCTTTTTTCCAGCAACTCTTCGTAAGTTTTTATTCCGTGCTTTTCCATCCATTTTTTTACATTGCTGTTCTCAACTTGCGAAGGTTTGAAAAGTCGCTTTTCCTTAAGAAGCGCCTCTATTTCTGCTCCTGGCATACCATCACGAAGAGGATTGAAACCAAAGGTTTAAAAAACTACCAATACATAAATTACAACATGAAAAAACTTATAACTCCTTTGCTGATTGCAACGCAGCTCGGTGGAGCAACACCGCAGCTTAGTTCAGCAAAGACTCCTTTCAACCCGGATTCTGCTGCGCGAAGGATGCTCATATACGATGCAGTTGATGGAAAGCTTAACATAAAAACAGTTGAGAAAGCATATGGGATGTACTCAAAAAATGACGATTTAGAAAGAGCAATGTGGTTGGCTCTTATGAAAGACCCAACACTCCTAGAATGGTATATGAGTGAAGGAATGAGAAAAAAAGTAGTGGTTGCTTACAACGAGGATGCGCTAGCTACGAATCTAGCGTATAATGCCATGACTTTTATTATGTTTTTTGGTACGCTTGGACTTTGGAGTTGGGTAGAGTACAAAAATAAACAAATGATTATAAATCCTAATGGAAAATAGAGAGCATGAAGTTATATTCTTTGGGAGCCGCAAGAGAAGTTGGGAGGAGTGCATTTTTTCTTGAAGGCGAAACAACAAATCTCCTTTTTGACTACGGTATGAAAGTTTTTACTAAGGAGGAAAGGCCGGCCTACCCAGTCCAATTACCGAGAGTTCCTGATGCGGTGTTCATAAGCCATGCCCACCTTGACCATTCAGGCTACCTGCCGAGTTTGTTTGATAAGGGAAAGGTTAGGTGGTACGCAACGCCGCCAACAGTAGATATCGCGGAGATATTGTGGAATGATAGTTTGAAGCTCGCGAAATTAAAAGGCCATGATTTTCCGTACAAAAAAAGTTCGGTTGAAAAAGCAAAAAACAATTGGATACCCGCGATACATGGGCAGATTGTAAGGGTAGGGGAGTTTTCAGTTAAAATAATCGATGCGGGCCATCTCGCGGGCGCAATGATGGTGAGAGTGGAAGGAAAGGGAAAAAGCATTATCTATACTGGCGATTTCAAACTTGAGGAGACTGAGCTACATAAGGGGGCGAAGATACCGGAAAGAACAGATGTTTTGGTCATAGAGTCAACATACTACAACAGAAGCCACCCAGAGAGGAAGGAGGTAGAAAAACAGCTCATGCAGGAGGTATGGGAAACGATCCAAAACGGGGGGAATGTGCTGCTACCAGCATTCGCCGTAGGAAGGACGCAGGAAATAGTGAGGGTCATACGGAAGTATGAAAAGGAGATTCCGGTTTATGTTGATGGGATGGGAACCGCCGTAAACAAGGTGTACCTGAGATACCCAGGCTACATAAAGGATTTTCCAGGCTTTGAAAAGGCAATTGAAAGCGTGAACATAGTCGAAAACGCAAGGGAAAGGGGAAGGGTCACTAGAAACCCTTCGATAATCGTGGCAACAGCAGGGATGCTTGAGGGAGGCCCCTCGCTAGGTTATTTGAAAAGCCTTTTACCGAATTCGAAAATAATATTCACTGGGTATAGCGTCGAGGGAACAAACGGCTGGAGGCTTCTGCATGAAGGAAAAATACGCGTGGATACTTACGAGTTGGATGTAGGTTTGCCCGCTGAGTATCTGGATTTCTCGGCTCATGCAGGGCGGGAGGACCTGTACAAAATGATAAAAGGCGTGAACCCAGAATTGATCGTATGCGTGCATGGGGATGAACCGGATAAGTTTGCGAAAGAAATAGAAGAAAAAGAGGGAATAAAGGCTGTTGCGCCCAAACTCGGCGAAGTAATTAATTTGTGACCTGCGCCCAGGCGACAGTAAGCCCCACCCGAGTTATTTTAACATGGTATTTCTTTCCGACTTCATTGGCACCTTCGACTATTATGACGAAACCTTCCTTTGTTTTTGCTATTCCATCCCCATCTTTCTTTCCTTTACTCACAATCGTCACATCAAGCTCATCGCCCTCGTTCACGGGTTTTGGCAGAAGAGAACTGGATTTTTTATTCTCGTCCATTATTTCACGCTCCTTTAGTTTTGAATTTCTTAAAGTTTAAAGTTTTTATATGTTTTGGAAGAAAAGAAAAAACTGCGCGGCCGTAGTCTAGTGGTAGGACACGACCCTGCCACGGTCGAGACCCGGGTCCGAAGAATCTTTCCTCGGCTGCTAAGAAAGCTTCATCAAAGAAGATTTGGAAATCCCGGCGGCCGCATACGACTAGGGGGAGGGTCAGGAAATCAAGGAAAAACCGCGAGGGGGTAGTTCACTTCTTCCTAACTTTCGGCCCCTCTGGCGTGTCGAAAATTTCGTACCCGCTTTCATTCAAAATTTTTCTTATCCTATCCGAAAGCTCAAACTGCTTTGCCTTTCTTAATTCCTCCCTTATCTCAAGGATGGCGTTTAGTATGGCGCTATCCTCTTCTCCACTCTCCACTTTTTTTAACTCGATGCCGAGTATGAATAAAACATCGTTGTAGAATTGCTTTGCAATTTTCAGGCCGGAGTAATCGATTTCTTTCCCAGCGACATGCCTGTTCACCTCACTGATCAGATCGAAAAAGGAGGCAACTGCCCGTGCGGTATCGAAATCGTTTTCCATGGCCTCAAAAAACTTGCTTTTGTGCTCATGGATTTTCTTTCTGAAATCGTAGTTGGTTTTGAAAGGTTTTTTGCTTTTTTCTGCCTCGGTGAGCAGGGCAAAACCATCTTCTATTCTTTTCAGCGCGGCGGCTGCACTTTCAACATGCTTTTCAGAGTAGTCTATTGGGCTGGAATATTTCGTCATGATGAAAAGAAGCCGGATGGCCTGGGGGCTGTGGTTTGCGAGGGCATCTTTTAGGGTTATGAAATTGCCTAAACTTTTGCTCATCTTCACCCTATCAACAGTGAGGAAGCCGGTGTGGAGCCAGTATTTCACGAACGGAACTTTGAACGCTGCCTCGCTCTGCGCGATCTCGTTCTCGTGATGGGGGAATATCAAATCCTTCGCACCTCCGTGAATATCAAGGGTTTTGTTTTTCGCGTATTTCATACTCATCGCAGAGCATTCTATATGCCAACCAGGCCTTCCGTACCCCCACGGGCTTTCGAAACCAATCGGCTCTTCTCCTTTTTTCGTTTTTTTCCAAAGCGCGAAATCAGCAGGGTTTTTCTTCGTAGGATCAGGCTCTATGCGGTGCTTTTTTTCTATCTCTTTTATGTTCTGCCCAGAAAGCTTTCCGTATTTCCTGAATTTCGCTATGTTGAAATAAACACCTGTTTCCGTTTCGTACGCATATCCGTTTTTTAGTATTTTTTTGATCGCGCTGATTATTTCCGGAATGTGCTCTGAAACCGCCGGATAGAAATCTGCACGGAGAATGTTCAGAGAATCAAAAAGAGAAAGCGCTTCGGAATGGAACTGCATTGAAAGCTCCAGCGGATTTTTGTTTGTTTCCTTCGCTCTGTTTATTATCTTGTCATCAACATCTGTGATATTCTGAATGTGCAAAACATCATATCCTGTGTAGAGAAGATAGCGTTTGATTACATCGAATGATACATAGGTTCTCGCATGGCCGAGGTGGGTGTGGTCGTATGGGGTGAGGCCGCACACATACATGACGATTTTTCTATCGCGCAACGGAGAAAACTCCTCTAATTTTTTTGTAAGCGTATTATACACTTTCATAAAAACCTTTACACCCTGAACTCCCTTTTCTGTTCTTTTTTCTGCTCCTCCTTTTCTTCTGCAACTGGGATTGGTTTTATGCCTTCTTCTCTCTCGACTTCCTCCTTCTCGCCCATTAACTGGTTTTTCATCTCCATGCCGAGAAGGGCGTCGAATTCGATGATGAATTTATCCGCAGCTTTTTCTGAGAGCCCGCATTTCAGGAAAATTTCCTTTAGTTTTTTCTTCATGCCCAAATCAAAAGCCGCATTTCCGTTGTTTATGTTCGCCTCTGCTTTCTCGAGTAGGCCTGCAAAATCATGGATATCCTCTTTTTTCGCACCACCAGCGTTAAGGGAGGAAAGGATTGCAACAGCAAAAATTTCATACCTTCTTTTCGTTTTCAGAAGAAGTGACTTGAGGCGTGAAACATCCCTATCTGAGAGTTTTATACCAATGCTTACAGCATTCACGACCCTTCTAACAAAAGACGCAAGCGAATCGAGCATGGGTTTGTTTTATTGATGCGTGTTTTTAAATATTTCTCGCTTTATAAAAAAGAGGGCCGGTAGCTCAGCCTGGTTAGAGCGATGGTCTTATACGACGCGCTCTAATACACATCTAGGAAAGCCATAGGTCATGGGTTCGAAGAACCCTTTTACGCTTTCGCTTCACTCAAAAGCGTTCACGAAAAAGGTTCGGGAATCCCATCCGGCCCATTTAATATATGTTCTCTCTGTTCAGCGGATAGTTTGTTACTATTCTTATATCGCTGGCCTGGATAACGCTCTGGCTTATTCTGTTAAACCCAATCCCGCAGCCTGAGTGGAGAATGGGGTTTTTCTTGATAAAATTCAGGTATTCTGCAAAATCATGGATGCTTTTGCCCCTCTGTTTAAGCATCCGGTACATCGGGCTACTCAGCAGCCTCTCGACTAGCCTTTCATAGTTGTTTTCTCTCTCAGCCGACCCAACGCTCTCTCCGCTGTAAGGCATTATCAAATCCGCGCTGTTGACTATTCTGTCGTCTTCCTCATTGACACGCATATTGAAGAATTTTATCTCCTTTGGGTAGTGGGTTATAAAAAGAGGCCTGCCTCCCAGCACCTTAACCAAAAATAATTCGTGTTTTGATTTCAGGTCATCGCCCCACTTTATACCAAAATCTTCTTTCAGAATTTCAATGGCTTCTGTGTAGGTGATGCGGTTGAATTTTTTCATATACGCAGAAAGCTGGTCCATATCAACACCCAGAAACTCAAAATCCTTCAAATTCTTTTTTACCGCGCTTTTCACCATGCTCTTCACCAGCTCCTCTATGTGGAAAAGAAGGGATTCAAAATCACCAGCGTGCTCAAACTCAAGCAACGTAAATTGGTTCAGGTGCCGGCCATCGACCTCCTGCTCAGCCCTTGAACTTACTATGGTAGTCCATAGTTTTTTATGCAAAGGAATTTTTGCTTCAAGATACAACTGGCCTGTTTGCGCAAGATATGCCTCTACTCCAAAATGGTCTACCGCGTAAAGCGTGCTTACGTTTTCGCATGCGCCGGTTATTTTCGTCAGCGTTGGGACCTCAATCCAACAGAAACCATTCCTTATAAAATACTCCACTGCTCCAGCGTATAGAGTGCTGTTTATCCTGTCTATGCACGCCATCTCTTCGGAATTTATGACCTCAAACCTATTCTTTGTTTCAACAAGCTGTTCCAACATCCAACCACCTCTTTCATTAGCGCTTAAGCACGCATTTAAAAATTTGTTGTAAAAATATTTACAACAGTATGAAAAACACAATAGAAGTGCTACAGAATTGCGGGCTTTCAAAAAATGAGGCGAAGGTTTATTTTGC
>JBAMLP010000007.1:8711-13506 GCA_039793475.1 Candidatus Micrarchaeales archaeon
CGTCCAAAGCCGGCAAGGTTTCGAAACTCGCCCAGATAGATAGAACATCTACGTACAACTCCCTGAAGCTTCTGACCGAAAAAGGGCTTGCAAGCTATGTTATAGTTGGAAAAGTGAAATGGTTCCAGCCCGCTTCCCCTGAGAAGCTTCTGACGCTTGTGGATGAGAAAAGGGATGGTCTGGTGGAGATAATGCCCTTGCTGAACGCGGAGTACAGGGAGAAAAAACTTGATGAGAACGTCAGGCTTTTCAAAGGACTGCGGGGGATAAGAACCGTGCTTGAGGATGTTGTTGCCGAGGGAAAGCCGAACCTTGTTTTCGGGTCCGAGGGCCAGCTTGAAAAAAACATGCCTATTTTTGCCCAGAGGTTCGTTCAGATGTTGAAAAAAAGAAAAATAAAGGTAAGGAGTTTGGTCAGGGAAGGAAGGGCGGATGTTTCCTCGAAAACAGCAGAGGTGAGGTTTGTCCCGAAAACAGTAAAATCTAATGTCGTTACGAATATATACGGAAACAAGATTGCGATAATAATATGGAGCAAAACTCCGGAAGCGATTCTGGTGGAAAACAAAACTGCTGCAGAAGCGTACAGAACCTATTTTAGTTTCATGTGGGAGAACGCAAAAAAGTGAACAAAGTTATGCCTCCCAGTATTTTCTTGTTTTTAGGAAAGTTTTCTGCGCCTCAATCAAATCCAACCAAAAACCATACTCATCGCGATGCAATTTTCTCAGAATCCTGTCTGCTGTTTTCGCACCTACCCCGAAAACAGTAAGCGCAATCACTGCTTTCTTTCCGTATGCAAGGGTCAGGTTCGCGCGGCGTTCCAATTCGGACTTATCCGCCTTCTCTGAATAAAGGGCCATCGGAGCACCGCATCTGTGGCATTTTGGTGTTTCTTCGAGCCGAGCGATTGTTGTTATTTTGGTTGCATTGCAGTTTACGCAAAAAAGTTTTACGCCCTGTCTTTCGACAGCATTTTTGAATGCTTCAATTCTCGAGCTTGTTGGTGAGAACTCTATTGGAAGCGGTCTGGAAAATTCTTCAACAATTCTTATATCCGGAGAGAATTCAAAATCAAAATCAAAATATCTCTCTGCTTCTTTCAGCGCCTCTTCGTAGACAATCGTATTCTTGAAGAATTTTGCAAGCCGGGGGTTGAAAGGCGCGTCCTCCTTCAAAATTCCGAACCTTCTTGCGACATGGGTAAATTTCAGGGAGAAGATAAAGCTGTCCTCAACAGCCATCCTCGCCATGGTTCGGATGTCATACCTCCTTATTTTGTGGATGTGCTGCCCAAGCGGAAAGGGTAGTTTTATTATTACCTTATAAGCATCGGCAATTCCGCTCGCCTGCTCTCGCGTAAGCTCCTCAATAGCCCTTTTTAGGCCTGCAAGAAGGGCGTTGTTTGCAAGCGTTCCCTGGCAGGAGTAGTAAACGAGGATATCCTCCTTTTCCTCTCCATAAAGGTCATTGCAGACCATTTTAGCCACTTCCCTGCTCACTGGCAGGTCCTCGCCCTTCCATCTCGGAACCGTTATAACTGCAGAGGAGAGGGGCATTACCTTGATTTCTTCCTCCAAACTCACAACCTGCCATGGCCTTCCTTTAAGTATGAATGAATCGCCATCGGAGAGCTGGGAGGCGAACTTTTCATCTATATACCCCACTATGCCACCACTCTGGGCCTCTCTCACTATAAAGCGCATCTCTTTTGGAATCGTTGAAATGTTGCTGAAATAATACTCTCTTCCCTTTATGGTTGTCTTCATCGTTCCGTCTTCATTCAAAAAAATAAACCTATTTTCTTCTAAAAATTGTGCAATAATTTTACTCTTTTCAAAGCTAAGAGTATAGATGTGCGATTTCTTTAGGATTTCATGGGCTTTATCAAGAGAAATTTTTGAAAAAGCCAACCCAACCATCTGGTGGGCTATAACATCCAAGGGAGCGATGTAAATTTCCTCTTCCTCAAGCCATCCTTCCTTTGCCTTTTTTATTATCGCCTCGCTTTCCTTCCTTTCTTCCTCATTTCTTGCCACTATTACTGCCCTTGAAACCTGTTTTAGGGAATGACCGCTCCGCCCCATTCTCTGCATGAACCGGCTTACCTGCTTTGGAGAGCCAATCTGCACAACCAGCTCCACATCTCCTATATCTATCCCCAGCTCCAATGAAGAGGTTGCAACAATTGTTTTCAGCTCGCCTTTCTTAAACTTCTTTTCAGCTTCTTCGCGCGTTTCTCTGGACAGGGAGCCGTGGTGGACAAAAGCAAAATCAGAGAAAAGTGAGCCGTACAGCTCTGCCTCGCTTCTTGTATTGACAAAAACCATTATCTTATGTTTTTCAGAAAGTTTTTTCACAAATTCCTTTATTTTTTCCTCACCAGAAATCGTTTTCACTTCTGCTTCCCATTCTTTCTCCCCACCGGAAACTACATCATAAATTTTTCCGTTGAAAATCAACTCTGCTTTTTTGGGTGAGGAGAGGGTCGCGCTCAGACCTATTGTTTTGAAGGTGGCTAATTCAGAAAGCCGGGCAAGCCCCAAAGAAAGCTGGCTTCCTCTTTTACTATCCACGAGCTCATGCACTTCATCCACTACCACCCACTCAACATTCTTGAGATGGTTTTTGAACTGGGGAAGGACGAGAAGAATCTGCAGGGTTTCTGGAGTTGTGATGAGTGCGTTTGGAGGATTTTTTGCCTGTTTTGTTTTTATTTTCGCCGGTGTATCTCCATGCCTTACATCTATTGTTATTCCTGCTGCATCTGCCCAATACCTCAACCTCTCCTCCATATCCCTGTTAAGCGCACGGAGCGGGGTGATGTATAAAACAGAGATGGGTGGTTTTTTATTTACTGTGATTTGTTCGAAAACAGGAAGGACTGCGGCTTCTGTTTTCCCTGCCCCTGTTGGTGCAATTATGAGTGTGTTTTTTCCTTCTAAAATTAGCGGAATGGCTTTTTTCTGCATTTCTGTCGGCTCTTTAAACCTCTCGAGAAAAGCTTTTTTGAGCATACATTAATTAGTTGTGGGGGGGAATAAAAACTTTATGTAACTATAGTTACAATGGAGAAAACAAAAAATTAAGAGAGAAGTTTTTCAATAGTTTTTTGCTTTTTCTTTGTAATCAAGGAGACCGTGTCCTTCAGCCCGAGCCCAAGAGCGAATGCTACAGCTAACAGATAGATATTACCACCAATTAAAAATAAAAATAAAAGTTAATAACTATTCTGTTTGGTTTGATGTAGTTTGGTTGTAGCTTAAGGATGTGATGCAGTCCTGTTTGAGCGTTTCGTTTGATATGCTGCCGCAGAATGACTCATCCCGCTTACCTGAAGCAACAGTAAAGAAGCAGTCGTCTCTCAGCTGAGCTTCAAACTTCCAGCATATTGTTGGGTCTAGCGTGAAAGAAACATAGGCCCCGTAGCAGGTGGTTTTGTTGGTGGCGTATTCACACATTTCCGGAAGGAGGTGGTGAACCGCGACTGAAACTATACATTTGTCTTTTTCATTGGATTCAAGGCAGGTAAAATATTCATTGAATATATTGTAATGACGCTGGAATGAAAGCGAGAGGTTAGTGAAATTCTGCGGAAATGGAGGAATGTTAGAAGTTTCATAATCAGAATCAACAACTACAAACCCTTCTTCTACCTGCTGGCCCTGATAAACATAAGAAATCTGTTTCGAAAAAACTTCGCCATCCTCAGCTACGCAGTATGCGACATCCTGGTGCGGAATGAGCAAAACAGTGGGGTGTGATGGAGAAAGCCCAATGCTTCCCAAATCCGCAACAGAAAGTGTGGTGTAATTCACCTTAAATTTTATGAGCGTGCAGTTCTTTCCATCAACCGCGCTAGCCTCAATAGAATATATCTCTAACCCAAGGCTATGATTGAGAACCTCAAACCGTTTCTTCTCCCTCTCAGCCCTTTCATCAGAAAAGAGCGCTGCCCTGAAGCCATCCACTATCATCATTTCGCGTGTATCGTCCGCTAGGTCGCAGTATCTATCTCCAAAAAAATCAAAACACAGAACTGATTGGTTCGGCTGCAGGAAAACTTCGCGTGAAATTCCGAGTAGAGTCTCTTTTATGTATGCATTTTCTCCGTTTTGAGTTACGAAGAATGTTTTCTCGACATCGCCTGTTTTCTCTTTGGTTGTGAACTGATATGTTGTCTTTCCTTCCATGAACCCTGCGGATTTAAGCAAAAGTTCAAAAGCCTCTGCTATCTTGTTTTTTTCTTCATGTTTTTCTTCGGGAACAAGCGGCATTACTATTTTATATACTCCAATCCCTACGATCACAATGAACGCAACCACAGCCAGCACTATCATCAATTCATTCTTTTCCATAGCAATCACCGATACCAATACAATATGTTAAGAAAAAATAAAAAAGAAAAGATCTAGTCACATGTGCAGCAACTAGACTTTTTCTTTTTATCAACCTTTTTCTTTTTCACTTTCTTTTTTTCCATCTGTTCACCTTCCATAAGTGTATCAGGTTCTGGCTTTAGCGACCTCTCCTCCTTTTTCTCGAATATTTTTTTTATCGATTCAAGCAGGCCCAAATTAACCCCTAGAAAAATTACGCGGCAAAGCTTTTAAATTTTCCTTATTTTTTCAGAAATTTCGTTAGTTGGTAAAAATTTTTTTCCACTCCTAGGGATTAGAAAATCTCCATCGCAGAAAATAACCGCAATTGCATGGTTTTTAAAAAATACTATAAAATATTCGTTTTTTGCAAGGTTTTTTGTGATTTTTATTTTTTTGTTCTGGAGTAGATTTTT
>JBAMLP010000008.1:0-4080 GCA_039793475.1 Candidatus Micrarchaeales archaeon
CATAATCACTTTTGTTTTTGAAAATGCTTATCTCCTAACCGTGAAAGCCATGGACGAGAATGGAAACCTCATCCCAGCCGCGATTGTTGTGAATGGGGAGGAGAAGAATGCTGAGAATGGGATAGCAACATTTAATGTTGTTGAAGGGCAAGCGAACATAACAATACTTTACAGCGGTGGACAGAGGAGCGCCGAAATATGGGTTGACGATGACAGGACTTTCGAAATTTGTGTTGTCTATTCAAACCTTACAGTAACTGCGTTGGATGACGCAAACAACGGGATGGAGTGCGTTTTCCAGCTCGAGCGTATGAACTATTCTTTCTCAAAAACATTAATGATCAAGATTCCGAAGGGAACATACTACGGAAAAGTAATATGTATGGGAGAGGAGAGAGAGCTGGACATTGACATGACAAAGCAGACGGAATATTTCGTGGTTTTCGATACAAGGGCGCCTGTTGTCAAGAATATTTACCTAGATGCTAATGGAACCATACTAGTTATAGAAGCAGAGGACCCTGGCGAAAAAGCTTCTGGCATAGCAGAAATCTGGGTTTTCTACCCTGTGGATAAGTTGAGGTATAGCGCATTCAAGGAGGAGAGCGGTCTGTATAAAGTTGGTTTGAAAGAGGGTGCTACGAATTTTGTAGTATTTTTGAAGGACAAGGAAGGGAATATACGGAGCGCTGAGGGAATAGTGGAGATTTCGGAGAAGGGTGGAGAAGAGCAGGAAGAAGAAAAAGGAGAGGATTGGAGTGTGTTTTTGACAATTCTTTTAGTTGTTGCAGTGGTCTTAGTTGGGTTTTTATGGAAGGTTATTTATGAACAGGCGAAGAAGGTGTAAAAACGGCGATAGGTTTTTAAACACATCCTCACAAAATAACATTTGTAGCGATGTGAGTAAAAATAGAGAAAGGTGGAAACATGCCACGTGGAAGAAGAATAGTAATAAATCAGGAGATTGATGATGAGTGGGTTGATACGTTCAAGGAGATAGATATAGACGCAATTAAAAAAACTAGGGGGCAGGTTGAAAAAGGCTTGAGCAGCACTGTTGCCGAAGTTACGAGAGAGGCGCAGGAGTTATACAAGAGGGGGAAGGTGGAGCAGAGCGCACTCAGGAAAACAGGCCTTCTTGATATACAGGAGGCATACGAATACCTGCGCGCTAAGGGCTACCTGATATCTTTCAGGGCTTTTGGAGGAAGGATAGAGAGGGGCACCATTCCTTCCACGAAAGTCGGAAAAAAGAGGTACATCCCGACAAACATTCTTGATGATATTGTGAACCTATCCAAGAAATTTTACACCGTAAGGGAGGCCTATGAGGAATACAGGAAAGCGAACACGGGCATAAAATACAGGGCATTCATAGGAAGGGTAGAAAAAAGCTCAATCCCATCTGTGAAGATCGGGACAAAGCGCCTGATACCAAAGGAAGCGGTTGACGCCCTTACTCACATCGCTCGAAATTATTACTCTGTTTCTGAAGCGTTGGCCGAACTGCATAGGAACAACATAACAATAAGAAGAAATGCGTTTGAGAGAAGGCTCGATAGGGGAAGGATTCCGCATGTGAAAATAGGCGGAAGAAGGTTCATCCCGCACAATGTGATGAAAGAACTTATCAGTAAAGAGCTTGCACTTAGAAGGCACGGCAGGTAGTAGATAAATAAATTTTTCCTTTCATTCTAAATCATGGTTAAGAGAAAGGCCTACCTTGTAGACATAAGTTACATAACGAGCAAGGGGCAGACATATGTGAAGCTTATTCTGAAGGGAAAAAAATACTGCAGGCTTTATTTTCCATACGACCCTTATTTTTTCAGCGAGGTTCCAGCAAAAAAAATAAGGCCCGGCACATACAACCGCGGCCGCATAAAGAAAATTGAGGAGGTGGAAAAATTTTTCGGGAGTGAAAAAAAGAAGCTCACAAAAATCTACGCAGAGTCGCCGAAAGATGTTCCGAAGCTTAGGGAGTTTATATCCCATAGATTAGGGTATGAATGCTATGAGTATGATGTTGTTTTCACCAAGAGATTTCTGAGCGACTTCTCCCTCACCCCGCTTTCGCTCATAACTTACGAGCGGGAGGGAAAATTCATAAAAAGGTTTGTTTCCTGCAACGAAGAAAAGATAGTCGAGTTTGAAAAAAGGATGGGTTTTGATATAGAAGTTTATAATCCGCAGGGCGCGCCGGATGCTAAAAAAGACCCGGTAATAATGATAAGCTACAAAACACCTTCTGAGAAAAAGGTGATAACCTACAAGAGAAACAGCAATAAGAATGTTATTTTTGCAAATGATGAAAAGGGGATGTTTTTGCTTTTTTCGGAGAAAATAAAAAAATACGACCCAGATATATTATACGGGTACAATTCCTCAAACTTCGACATCCCCTACCTCGAGGAAAGGGGGAAAGTTATAAGAGCGAGGGTCGAGTTCGCAAGGTGGAAGGGCTCTGTAAGAAAAAGAAGAAAGGGGCTGAGCACTGGGTTGAACATACCGGGAAGGGTTCATTTCGACCTCTACCCTGCATCCAGACTGCTCGGCCAGATAGGAGTAATAAACGTGAACAAATTTACCCTTCAGGATGTTTATGAAAGCGTGACCGGAAAGGAAAAGTTCATGGTGAAACGGCTTGATATATGGAAGCTTTGGGATGAAAACAGGGAGGAACTTTTTGACTATTCGCTCATGGATGCAGAGGCGGTCTTCGCTATTGGCGAGAGGCTTCTGGAGCTTGAGAAGGAGTTTTCTGTTCTTGCAAAGATGACTTTTTTTGAAACTACTCTCAGCACATCTGGCCAGCTTGTTGAAAGCATGCTCATACACGAAGCGCAGAAAAGGAATATGCTCATACCTCGGAAGCCAAAGGAGGATGAGATAAAAGAGAGGATGGCGAACCCGATAAAGGGCGCTTTTGTAAAACTGCCCGCACCCGGCATATATGAAAATATTGCTGTGTTTGATTTTCGCGGGTTGTACCCCTCCATCATAATAAGCTACAACATAGACCCGTTCACGATTACCGATAGTGGGGAATCTTATGCTTCGCCGACCGGCGCGCATTTCATGAAAAAACCAAAAGGCCTGATTCCCTCAACGCTCGAAAAACTTGTGGACATGAGGGTTGAGATAAAGAAAAAAATGAAAAGCGTGGAGAAAGGAAGCGCGGAGTACGAGAAGCTGAAGGCGAGGAGCCAGGCGCTTAAAATAATCTCAAACTCATTCTATGGGTATTTGGGGTATGCGCGCTCGCGGTGGTACAAGAGAGAGTGCGCGGAGAGCGTTACTGCATGGGGGCGGGAGCACATACTAAACACTGAAAAGGAGGCGGAGAGATGGGGCTTTAATGTACTCTATGCAGATACGGACAGCTTGTTCCTCCTGCTCGGAAACAAAACAAAGGAGGATGCCATAAGGTTCATGGAGCATGTAAACAAAAACCTCCCAGAGAAGATGGAGCTTGAACTGGAGGATTTTTACACCCGCGGGGTTTTCGTGAGCAAAAAAGCAGAGGAAAAAGGTGCTAAGAAAAAATATGCGCTCATAAACGAGAAAGGGGAAATAAAGATAAGGGGGTTCGAGCTGGTGAGGAGGGACTGGAGCCAGGTCGCTAAGAAAACCCAGCTCGAGGTTCTGAAAGCAATCCTTGAAGAGGGAAGCAAGGAAAAGGCAGTTGAAATCGTGAAAAACACCGTAAATGAAATAAAAAAAGGGCATGCAAAACTCAAGGACCTTGTGATCTATACAGAATTGAAGAAAGACCCGCGCGCATACGAAATAACAAGCCCGGAAGTTGCGGCAGCGCTGAAGCTTGAAAAACATGAAGGGAGAAAAATAAAAAGCGGAAATGTAATCGGATATGTGATTTGCAAAAAAGGGAGGAGCATTTCAGAAAAGGCAATCCCTATCGAGATGGCTCAAGAAGGAGAGTACGATGCTGAGTATTATGTGAACCACCAGGTTCTTCCGGCTGTCATGAAAATACTGAAAGAATTGGGGATAGATGAAGATAGTATGAGGGGGACGGGAAACCAGAAAAGCATGCAGGAATTCTTCTAGATTTCCTCA
>JBAMLP010000008.1:4090-13253 GCA_039793475.1 Candidatus Micrarchaeales archaeon
GGGTCCATTGAGGTTTTTTCCCTTATGAACTGGTACGCCTTTGTGAAATTCGCGCCCATCAAGGATTCATCATGTGTTATTATGAAAAACTGATCTATCAAAGATGGGAGGGTTTTCTCTATTGCCTGCGATAAGAGATTTATTGCATTCGCATCCAAATTGTGCGTTGGCTCGTCCAGAACAAGCCAGTTTATGTTTGGTGTCAGTGCAGTCGCCAAAGAAATTCTCAATGCGATTGCAAAGCACGCCTTTTCCCCTCCGCTCGCAACCTTTTCGAGCTCCACCCATCTTCCATTCGAGAAAATCTCGAACCTGTAATCCTTACCATCCGCACTCACCCTTGCCCTCTGATAATCAGAGTAGGGATAGATCATGGGCCAAATTTCAACAAGCGCGGAGTTTATGGCTTCTATCAGTTCGCTTCTCAATTTCACCTGCATATCCGCCAAGGCGTTCCTGTAGATTGCAAAATCTTCAGACATTTTTTCAATTTTTGAAATGTATTTCTTGGATTTCTCGATCTGCTCGATGGTTTTTTTGTAAAGCTCTATTTTCGCTTTTTTCTCTTTCAGGAGCTTTTCCTTTTCCTCAACAACTACTTTAAGTGTGGAATATCTTTCCTTCGTGCTTTGGTACTGACTGGAAATCTGCTCGTATTTTTTCTCCTCAAACCCTATTTCTGCAATCTGTTTCTCAGCTTTTTCGAGTTCCCTCTTTGCATTTTCAAGGGCTTGTTTTTTTGAAATTATTTCATTTGCGCTTTTTTCCTCTTCAGAAATCTCAGAATAAAGTTTTATGCACGATTCTTCCTCCTCAAGCATCAACGAGCTTTCCCTTTCATGCCTCTTTATTTCCTCTGCAATTTTTCTTCCATCCTCTATTTCCGGAATATTTTTGTTCAGAAATTCCAGCTGCTTCTCCATCTCTTTCAGCATACCAGCGGTTTTTTCATCCTCTTTTATTTTTTCCGAAATTTTCGCAGTTTTTTTATTCTCCTCTGAAAATTCTTTTTTGAACCTGATTATTTTTTCCTCCCATTCCTTTTCAATCCGCTCCTGCCTTTTCTCATCAAGTTCTGTCAGGCAGAGGGGGCAGATATCCTTTCCTTTAATTGTTTTTATGGAGCCCTGCGCTTCCTCTATTTTTTTCTGTAGGAAAAAAAGTTTTTCCCTGCACTCCATTAGTTTTGCTTTATCCTTCTCCAGCTCCTTTTCGATTTTTTCTCTCTCCCTACCTGAGCTTATTGCTTTTATCTTCTTCTTTATTTCTGAAATTTTCTTCAGAATTTCCTCCCTCCGCTTCTGCTTCTCCTCTATCTCACCAATTCTTTTCTGCATAGTGTTTAGCTCCTTTTGTATTTTTGATTTTCTTTCCTTTATGGCGAGAATTTTTTCCTTTGTTTCCTCTTTCTTTTTTCTCAGTTCGCTTACATCGGGCATTTTTATTTTTTCATACTCCCTCAACACAGAGAGGGTTCCTTTCAGTGAGGAAATTTTGGAAGAAAGCTCTGCATGGGCCTTTCTTTTTTTCTCCATCTCTTCGTAATTTTTTTTGCTCGCAACAAGAAGCTTTTCTGTTTTTTCAAATTCTTCCTTTCTCCTTTCAAGTTCGCTCTCAATTTCCCTTGTTTCTTCAGCGACTTTTTCAAGCATTCCGAGAATTTCATTCTCATTTTTTTCTTTTAGGAGAAGCTTCTCCTGCTCAGCGCTCTTTTTCAGCCTGTTCGCAACCAATGTCGCTCCTTTTGCTGCCTTTTCAAACTTGTCCAGCCCGAGCAGTCGGTCTATCTCTTCTTTTCTTTTTGCTGGCGCTAGATTCAGGAAATAGGAGATGTTGTTCTGCTCGGAGTATATTGCCCGCGTGAAAAGGTCATAGTCTATGCTCAGGAGGTTTTCAACATACGAGGTGGTTGCATTTTGACCCTTCTCAACCAGCTTTCCGTTCTCGTAGATTCTTGCATCCGTCTTGTTTTTCTCTATTTCTCGGATTATTGAATATTTTTTGTTGTTCCAAAGGAAGGAGAGCTCAACCCTCGCCTGCTTCTCGCTGAATCTAATTATGTCCTCAAGCTTGAGTTTTCTTGATTCCAATGCTGGAAAGGACCCGAAAAGAGCAAAGCTAACCGCATCAAAAACAGAGCTTTTTCCCGAACCCATTACCCCAACCAAAAGGTTCGCGCCCTTTTCAAACTCCAGCTGAGTGTCAGTATGGGATGTCCAATCAACCAATCTGACTGAAAGAAGCATAAAGGATTTTATGAGAGAAAGGTTTAATTTGTTTTTGAATTCATAGTTTCCTCTTTATATACCCATCTTTAAGAAGCATCTCAAGCCCTTCCTCCACCCTTTCCGGCGCAATCCCGTTTATCTTCGCAAACTCCTCCACATCCATCTCCCCATCATGCGCTTTAAGCCATTTGTATATTCTCTCCTTCAGCAGCTCCTCACTCATTCCTTCAAGCACCTCTATCCTTTTCCCCAAACTCACCCTCTTCTTCTCGCACTCAAGCAAAAGTCTCGCGTTTTCTTCGCTGCTCCTCACGAGTTCTTCGTACTTGTGCTTCAATTCATCGTATTTTTGCTGAAGCTCTGTGAGTTTTGAATGCACCTCAATCATGTCTGCACCGACCATTTTCTGCATGTCCTCCAAAAACTCAACCACATTATTGTAAACCGGAATTGCGTTTATTTCATAATATCTTTCGACAAGTTTCAGGGATGTCAAAAATACCGGAAAAACCTGCAAAAACCTCTGTTTTTTATTAAATTTTGGCGGGACCGCGTATTCCAAAACAATTTCATCCGGAGCGAAAACAATCCTGTAGAAAAGAAATGGCTTTCCCTTAATGTCCTCTGCCTCTATTTTCTCAACAACAATATTCTTTCCTTCGTATTCCATTCTGCTAAACCCAAGGTCTCCAAGAAGGGAGAGGATCTGCTCCTCTCCCTTTCTTTTTGCTTTTATAACTATTTTTTCTGTTTCCATCCCTCTCCCCCCACTACTCCAGGTAAAGGTCAACAACACCCTTCTCAGCAGTTCTTCTCTTCAACAAAGCAAAAAGCTGGGTTATGCTCCTTTCATCAGCCCCGAGTTGCCTCATAAAAGCGATTATAGTGCTCCTCGCATACCCGAATTTTTCAAGCATCCCAACAAGCCTCACTCCATCCATCTTTCCATCATTCTTCTCGAACTCACGCCTAACCATGCTTATCTGCTCATCATTAAGCCCAAGCTCATGAAGCAGTTTTATGAACTGCTCCCTTTCCATCTCGATTGCCATCCCACCACCCTCCAGTGAATAAACAAAAAGCGGGTCCTCGCCATCTATTTTCTTCAAAAGAAAAGTAGACGCGCCAGCCTTCCTCTCGCTAAATATCATATGAAGCGCAGCATCCCCAACCCCAAACCTTGCTATCTCTCCATCTATAAAATCCGAATAACCCAAGGAATGCTGCACATACTCCCTGAACTCTTTCAGCACAAGCCTGAGAATAACCATCGTCCCGACATTGCTGAAAATTGTTTTATGTACATCGTTTGGGTTCTGGCTCGCCACGATGAGCGCGAAATTATACTTCCTTCCCTCCCTTACTATTGTTATTACATCGCTTCTCTCATCCTGCGCTATCTTCCACGCCTCATCAAGCACAACAAACAGGTCTATTCCCTTCTCCTCTTTCATTTCCCTTCTTCTCATTTTCTCCTTTATGAACTGCAGAATGGTCAGCCCAGCCAAGCTTCTCATCTCCTCAGTTGGAAGGGAATGCAGATCTATGCACACCAAACCAGAATTGAGTAGTTTATCAAGCTTAAGCGTTGATTTTTTAGCGAAAAAATCAGAGCCCTCCACAGTGTACCTCTTCAGCAGCCTCATAGCCCTTTTGTTTTTCTTTTCTAAGTATGCCACAACATCTGTAAGTGTTGGCTCCTTCTTTTTTTCGTACACATACTCCAGCGCCTCCTCAATGTCGTTCCTCTCATCCGGAAAGCTCTTCAAGTCCGCAAGGATTTCCAGCGAGGATAGAATCTGCTGTATTCGTTCAGAAGGGCTCATCCCGCCCAAATCCAAAAGATTAAGGTGCTCCTTTCCCAGGCTTATTACCCTCCCGCCTGCCTGCCTCACCCACCTATCATACTCGCCCACCCAGTCTAGGATGATTGCATTGCTGTTCCATATAAGCGCGGCTCTCGTAAGGAATGTCTTCACGAGGTAGCTCTTTCCGCTCCCGGTAATTCCGCATATCGCTATGTGCGGGTTTATCACCTTTCTGAAATCCCAGAAAACAGGCACCTTCAGAAACCTTGTTTTCCCCAGATAGATGCCATTGTCAGCGTCCGAAACGAGCAGGTATGGTTCTGGCTCTGGCGGGTGCACCAAAGGCATTCTTGGCGCCAAATCCCTCGTATATGCAAGAGTTGGCTCAAGCACTCAGAACACCTCGTCCTTTAGCGCTTCTGGTGTTGGTGGTGCAAAGAACTCCCATTCAAAGCATTTCAGCATATTGGTGTCTGTAAGTTCAATGACATCCGCGCCCAATGTTGAACTCAGGATTGTTGTTATCTCCTTTGCCTGCCTCTTTACTTTAGCAACAGCCTCCTCTCTCGTAGCTCCGCTCGCAGTCGTTGAGGCAAAAATTATCGTTTCGAGTGGTTTTTCCCCCCCGCTTATCCTCTCCAGGAGTCTGTTCCACATCGCAATCTTCCTATCCAGAATCACTGCCTCCTCCTTTTCCTTTGCCCCAAGCTTCGCCCTCTTCACCTCAGCCATGCTCCTCTGCGTCTTTATCTCTTCAACATGCTTTGATATTTCAAGGGGCGCGAGCAGGTAGGAAATTTTCACCACATTATTCAAGCTTGAAATAGCCCTCTCAAAACTCGCGAGCAGGGACGCCCTTTCCTTCTCCCCCTTGTCCAATGTGCTCTCGTGGAGCTTTATTTCCAGAAACTTCGTTGCGAGATACCCAGAAGGCGTTTTCCTCAGTAGATAGTCCCTTGAAGGCGGAATCTCGTATCCATACCTTATTTCAACAATTTTTGTTTTTTCGAAAAAATAGGGCATTATGAGATAACCATACTTCCAAAGTGCAATGGTGAGGAACGCAAAAATAACAGCGAAAAGAGCAGCAAAAACATTCCCGCTCGCTATCGTGTACAAAAGCGAAGCAACCGCGATTACCAAACAAGATATGGTCACAAACCTGTTCTCTATCATACCTATACCACCCCAACATTAAGCACGAAATGCGCTCCAAGCATCTCAGTAACAGCCAGCATGAAAACAATGTTTGCTGCAAGCGCGATCACAGGCCCAACTATTACATAAAGGAGCAGTGCTCCGTTTGCATCAGCCAGCCCCTTTATCGCGACCAGCAAATCACCTATAAAATCCCCAGTGCTCAGCCCGTAGAGCTTTTCAGCGACAGCATTGTTGTCGTTCAGTTCAGCGATGGGCATCGTTGCATATTCTGGCTTCTCGTTTATCGTTTTGAAAGACATAACCACGCTATCGAGAATCGGTAGAGGCGATGGCACGATCAAAACAAAATAGGGAAAGAGAAGATAAAAACCTATCGCTGTGCCTATGAGAAAGCCACCTATCTTCCTTGTTGCAAAAAACGACCTGAAAATTATGCCGAGAGGAAGAAACACCTCCAGCATGGTTTGCGCTATGAAATTCGCGAGCTGGGAATTCATCACAGCGAATGTGCTGTTTATACTGAGCATTTTCACCCCTTCCCCCAGGGTTTCGCTCATGGGCCGCAATCCCTTCAGAATCTGTATGTCAAAGGAGCCGAAATGCAGCAAAAGCGATTCGTAGTATCCAAGGGTAAGCGCTGTTTTTTCGCTCTCGGCCATTAGGGAAAAGCTCGCATTCTCCACGCTCGCCATCTGGCACTGCAGTTCCTCTGGCAGCCCTGCTCCGCATGTCAAAAAATCTATGCTCGTTGAAACCTGTGTGATAGTCGTAACAATCACCGCGAAAACTCCGATTATTGCAGCATTCAGGATCGCCTGCGCCAGCTCCTCAACACCGAACAATTCCAGCCTCTTGCTCCCTATCGCCTTCCCCACTCCTATTGCTATTCCTGAGAGAATAATCATTATTGTGACTACGCTCGAGTCGATCCCTACATCCAGCACTCTCCCCCTCCACTTGCTTACGCATTACTGTAATAGCTTCGAAGAAACATCTTGTATTATATCCGCTGCGCCAACTATCGCACCTATAATTACCCCACCAACAACCATGCCTATTGCGGCGGCCTGCCACTTCCCTCTTATTTCGGCCGGCTGTATGTTCGAGATTCCATACACAATTCCACCTAAAATTATTAGGATTACAGAAATCATTGGCCCGATATTTTTCAGAACCTCAAGCCATCCAGCCACGAGCGTTTCTATGTATGCCATGCTCTTTTTATAGAGAGGATTATTTTTAAATGTTGCTCATCGCTACAAAAGAAAAAACAAAAATAAAAAATAAGAAATTCTACCTGTTAACTAGGATTAGAATCTCTTGTGTTTTCTGTAGCAGTCCCTGCAGTACACAGGCCTGCCTTCTTTTGGTTCGAAAGGAACCTCGCATTCAGCTCCGCAATCAGAGCATGTTGCATGGTACATCTTCCTCTCTCCACCAAATCCTCCTCTTTCCATACCTCTTCCTTCTCTTCTATCCATTTTCTTTACCTCTTTTTTTCCTTTTTCTCTCAAGCCATAAGCTGTTAAGAGTGCTTTATTATACACCTTTCCTATTTTAAACCTTCTCCTACCATCTTTTTTTCAATAACCAAAACGCTATTTTCACTCCATCGCTTACCCTCAGTTTCGTAGTTCCGCCCCTTTTTCTGTAAACTATCGGAACCTCGCATATTTTCATTTTTTTATTCACTGCTTCGGAAAACAAGTCCGCCTCAAGTTCAAAATGAGGCGCAGTTATTTCCATCCTCTTATACGCCTCCCTACTCAATGCCCACATTCCTGTGCAGACATCGCTTATTTTTCCTCCATAAAGAACCCTGGCGAAAAGGGTGAGCATCCTATTCCCGATTTTGTTGATTGTTTTCATCGCTCCTTCCTCAATCTCGCCTGCAAACCTCGAACCAACAACCACATCACATTCTTTCAATTTTTCCAAAAGTTTCGGTATCTCCACAGCTGGATATGTTCCATCCGCATCCATCATAACTAAAAAATCAGCATCTATTCTCCCGAATGCAACTGCCACTGCCTTTCCTTTTCCCCTTCCCTTCACAGAAATAATTTTTGCTCCCAATTTTTTCGCTATCTCAACAGTCCTGTCTTTGCTCTCGCTATCAACAACAAAAATTTCGTATTTTTTGCTTACACTCCTTATGCTTCTAATCGTGTTTCCTATGTTCTCCTCTTCGTTATAAGTAGGCAACAAAATCGCTATTCTCATCTCCTCATTCCTTTAGCTTTTGCAAAGTCCTCCAAAAACATCTGTATCCCTCTATCCGTTAGCATGTGCTTCCACATCTCCTCGTACACTTTCGGTGGGATTGTCGCGATGTGCGCACCCATTTTCGCAGCCTCCTCCACATGCCTCACACTCCTCACGGACGCGACAATTACCTTTGTTTTGAATTTGTATGTATTGAAAGCCGTCATGATATCCCGCACCACTTCCATTCCATTCTGCCCGGCATCGTCCAGCCTCCCTACAAACGGAGAAACATAGCTCGCGCCTACCTTTGCTGCAAGAAGTGCTTGCGAAACAGAAAAAACAAGCGTAACATTTGTTTTTATCCCTTTTTTCTCCAAAATTTTAACAGCAGCAAGCCCTTCCGTTGTTATCGGCACCTTCACAACAACATTCTTTGCCCATTTGGAGAATTCTATCCCTTCTTTTACTATCTCTTCTTTTTTCTGCCCGGCCCCTTCAACAGAAACCGGCCCTTTTACTATTCTCGCAATCTCCTGCACAACTCTTTTATGCTCCCTCCCCGGCGCATCCCTCAAAATTATTGTCGGGTTTGTAGTTACCCCATCACACAGCCCAAGCTCAGCAGCTTCCCTTATCTTCTCAACATTTGCGCTATCGAGAAATATTTTCACCTTCTCACCTCATTTTTATTCCTCATCGCTTCCATAACTTTTTTTGCAATCCCCTCAGCATCCAATCCATATTTTTTCAAAAGCTCTTTCGCTTCCCCGCTCTCTCCAAAAACATCATACATTCCATGCCTCACAACCTTGCATGGATACTCTTCACATAAAACTTCGCAAACAGCGCTTCCCATTCCACCATTTATTTGATGCTCCTCAACAGTTATCACCAAGCCGGTTTTCTTCGCCCACGCAACAATAGTTTTTCTATCTATTGGCTTTATTGTGTGGAGGTCTATCACCGCGCATTCTACTCCTTCTCTGCTTAGTTTTTCAGCTGCTACTAATGATTCATAAACCATGGGTCCTACTGCGAATATAGCAACATCAGTTCCTTCTCTATAAACATTTGCCTTTCCAATCTCAAACGGAGTTTCCGGAGTAGTAAAAACAGGAAGCTTCTCTCTCGCTGTTCTTATATACCCCGGCCCATTTATCCCATCGAAAGCAAGGGTTGCTTTTCTTGCTTCCTCATAATCCGCAGGCACAACAACTTTCATATTCGGTAGAACCCGCGTAATTGCGATGTCCTCAAGCGCCTGGTGCGTTGCCCCATCCGGCCCAACAGTCAATCCAGTATGCGACCCATGCAGGATAACATCCAAATTACTATAACATATACTTACCCTTACCTGATCAAAATTCCTCCCAGGAGAAAAAACACCATATGTAGAGATGAAAACTTTTTTTCCGCACGAAGCAATACCTGCGGCAACGCCGGCCATATTCTGCTCAGCAATCCCAATCTGAACAAACCTTTTTGGAAATTTTTCCGAAAACCAGTGCGTTCTTGCAGATTCATTGACATCTGCAGTCAGCGCCCAAACATTCTGATTCTTTTCCCCAAGTTCTACAAGAGCCCTTCCAAACCCATCCCTAATCGGCAGAAATTGCTTTGGTTTAAGAATATCATCAATAAGCTTCATAAGATCACCTGCAAGGAAACCCAGCAACTTGTTGCTGGGAGGAATTGCAGATACTGGAACCTTGGTGTAGAAAGTTTTTTAAACCACTCATGCAGGTGATATGGTATGAG
>JBAMLP010000009.1:0-3665 GCA_039793475.1 Candidatus Micrarchaeales archaeon
GGGTTTATGTTATTGTAACTAAAAAGAAGGTTTAGTTTATTTTTGTCCCACAGCCATGTTTTTATATAGTTTTAAATATCCACTAAAAAGATATTATGTTGGATAAATTTTTAAACGCGAGAAAAATATTCCACAAAGAAGACGAGTTTATGGCAATGCTTAGGGATCAGGCGAAAAAGATTAACGAGACATCGAAACCGTTCAGAGAACTGATAAAAAGACCGAACAATAGAAGTTTGGAAAGAATAGGAGAGATAGAGCACAGTGCGGATGAGATTGTGAAGAGGATGTTCAGCGAGATAAACAGAACGCTGATAACGCCGGTGGATGACATTGACCTGATGAACCTTTCCGTTGCCCTGGATGATGTGCTAGACCATATATACAATGCATCAAGAAAAATAGTAGCATATCGGTTGAAAACAACAAAGGAATTTAAGGAGCTTACAGAGATTCTCTACGAAGCCACAGCCCGTCTTGAGGAAATACTCAACAAACAAAAAATGGAAAGCGTAAAGAACACACTGGAGACGATACACGAGCTTGAGAGTAAGGGGAATGATGCCTTTTTTAGAGCGCTTGAAAAAATACAATGCGTGAAAGACTGCACGAGGCTTGTCGCACTAAGAGATGTGTATGGGGAGCTTGAGGACGCAATAAACAGGACACAGGATGCCGCAGATATATACCTGATAATACTTATAAAAGAACGATAGTATGGAAATTATTATTCTTGCCATTATCGTCGCTCTAACCTTTATCTACGAGTTCGGGAACGGTATGAATGACGCTGCAAATGCAGTATCTACCATTGTGGCGACAAAGGCGATGTCCCTAAGGTCTGCACTCCTCATGTCTGCCTTTGGAAATTTTCTAGGTCCTTTTCTGCTTGGTGTGGCGGTTGCTGAAACAATAGGAAGAGGGATAGTAGAAACCAGGGTTATAACGCCACCTGATATTGTTATACTGCTTATAAGTGCAATAGTGTGGGCCTATTTGGCGACATTGAGAGGATTACCCATATCCGTAACCCACTGTATAGTAGGAAGCTTGGTGGGAATAGGGCTCGTAACCGACATAAACAGCGTAGTGTTCAGCAAATTATTCATCGTATTGGCGTTTGTTGTCATCGGTCCTGTAATGGGAATCATAACCGCATTTATCGTGGAATATGTTCTGCTTTCTCTTTTGAAAAACAGTTCCGAAAAATTGAACTATCTTTTCAGAAAACTGCAGATAGTTACCTCATTTCTATTCAACATGAGCCACGGTGCAAACGATTCGCAGAATGGAATGGGAATAATTGCGATGGCACTTTTTGTCCTCGGCTTCATCCAGCAGTTTACCGTTCCTCTCTGGGTGATTCTCACATCCGCCCTTGCCATCTCCCTTGGAACATACGTGGGCGGAGTCAGGGTAATAAGAATGGCTGGAATGAAAATAATGAAGCTAAAACCATATTCCGGATTCTGCTCAGAAGGTGCGGCTGCGTTTACTCTCGCATACTCAACAATTCTCGGCATTCCAGTTTCCTCTTCCCACAGTCAGGTGGAGGAACATGAGGACAATATTCCTGAGCTGGATATTCACAATTCCGCTTACTGCTGCGATGAGCGCTGGGTTGTTTATAATTTACAGAATTTTGTTTTAATCTATTCTCCGTAGTCGGCTGTTTCAACAAGTACCGATCCAAGCATAAAATGGGTAATCATTGCTCTCCACTCTTCAACAGAAACCGGTTCTTCGGGTTGAGGGTAAAGACTTAGTTTTGATATCACTGAACGGTATGCATCCCTTTTGTAGAGTATGAATAATGACAAACTAAAATTCTGCTGCGTTTTCGCAGTGTCTTCATCTAGCATATAAGATATAACGAAATGAAAGATATCGTGAGCAAGTTGAAGTTCTTTGACTTCTGGATTTGTTTTCGAATTTGCTATTTTGGCCGCGAGACCGAGAAGAAGCACAACTGCAACTTTTCTCACCATAGGGTCTTCATCTAAAATGGCTATAAAGGAAAGTTTCTTTACTTGGTCTATTCCTTGAGACCGCAGGAACTATAGTTTCGCTTCAAAAACACCGTTTAATTTATCTAGGCCGTTGCCGTTGCTCTTGCTCTTGTTGTAGGTTTCTCGTAGTTCTTCAATCAAACCATACGCCCTTGGAAAAGTTTTGTGTCTTTCCTTTGCGCTCAACCTAGATGGTCCATTTGAAGCATAAGCCCTTACTTCCTCGTACTTTAATCTCCCGTTGCTCATTTCCACTCTTGCCATGTTCTATATTTGTGTTAAAAAAGGTTTAAAAATGTTTGTATGAAACCAGCGCCAAGCCAAGCGCAAGTATTATGAAGCTTGAACCGCAGCAGTCTGCCGAAAATGAACCTCCTGCAAGGTCGTTTTCGCTGTCCCAGTCATCCTCCCAATCGCTTGCCTGCACAACATTCATTCCGAAAAGAAGAACCAGTGCTAAGGCTACGACAATAATTTTTGTTTCCATGCAAACACCAGGAATTGTTTGAGTGTAAGAGTTTAAAAAATTATCATCTGAAAATTTTTCTCTTGAAATGAAAATTATGGATTTTCTAAAGAACGTCGTGGAAGATAAGTTACACGACGCTGGAAAATTTTAGACTGTTATCAGTAAAAAGAAGGGTTTAAAAAAATTCTCATTGAATACTCAGCGTGCTAAGTCACTCCCCCCTAACAATATTAGAGGAAGAAAGGCGACCCCTTACTTTGCAGATCACCGAGCCTGTGGAAGAGGAAATAAGGAAACCTAGCATAGTGGAGCTGGAGATGGAAAAGCACCAGCTGCCTATTCCCATGAATTATGAGTGTTATTTGGAGCTAAGGAAGCATGAAAAGGAGCAGGTGATATATTCGTACTTCCACCACATAAAGCAGAACCACAACATAGAAATCCTGATAGACAGGTTACACCGAATCGGGGCGAAGAGGTTCAAAATTTATGAATGGCTTCTGTTCAAGAAAATCGATAACCCGGAAAGATTGCTCAAATACCTTGAGAAGAGGGTAGGGAGAAGAATGAGTAGAATAGAGCTAGTGAAAAAGGCGCTTGCGATGCTTGAAACAAAGGGGGAGATAGGTTTGGAGGAGCTGAGTTTCCTGCCGAACAAAATATTCGTGATGCTCGCGCTTTATACGAAATACGCTGGAAACAACAGGAACGCAATGAGGAAATTTTTGGAAAGGAAGCTGAGAATGTTGAAAAAAGAAAAGGAGGAAAAACACGCCAGGAGCAGGATTTGAACCTGCAATCCCTTGCGGGACCCGCTTTCGAGGCGGGCGCATTAACCGGGTTCTGCCATCCTGGCAATGAGTAAATATTTTAAATGTAGGCAACAAATTAAAAAATGTGATAGGATGATTTTGCTGAACCTCAAGAATTATGAACAAAGTATAAAGGAGACTGCGAAGTATGTTAGCGCGGCTAAGAAGATAAGCAAGGAGAGTGGAGTTAGGATTGCGGTTGCCCTTCCTGCTGTGTTTTTGAAAGAAGGAAAAAAAATTTATTCCGATGTTTTTGCTCAGCATGTAGATGGTTTTGAGCCAGGCGCGAATACAGGAGCGGTCATTCCTTTTGCGTTGAAAGAGATAGGGATAAAGGGCTCGATGATAAACCATTCTGAGAAAAGGGTGGGGGTG
>JBAMLP010000009.1:3675-12304 GCA_039793475.1 Candidatus Micrarchaeales archaeon
GGGGGCATAGAGCGAAAGAAACTGTTGAACTGATGAAAAAATATGGATTGGAGAGCGTTGTTTGCGTTGAAAAGGTTGAGGAGGGGAAGGAGGTTGCAAAAGTGAAACCGGAATTTATTGCAATCGAGCCCCCTGAGCTCATAGGTTCTGGGAGGAGCATAAGCAAGTACAGGCCTGAGCTGATTGAAAATGCAGTTAAGGAAATTGACTGTACTGTTCTTGCAGGAGCAGGGGTGAGTAGCAGGGAGGATGTCGAAGTTGCGCTGAGATTGGGTGCAAAAGGAGTGCTTCTTGCGTCTGCTTTTGTAAAGGCGAAGGAGCCGAAAGAATTTTTGAGAGAGTTTGCTTCTGTGTTTTAGCCTTTGTTCTGTATTGCTCTTTTGCTCAACCGGTCCGCAATCTTTAAATATAACAAAAGAACACAAATTAGAATATGAGTAGAATGTTGAAAAATGTCATAACAAATGTTATAACTTTTGTATTCATAACGCTACCGATGGCATCCGCTTTGAACTGTATATTCGCTAAAAAAGAGGTTCAACTGACCGAAAACCCTAAAAGTACTTGTACTCAAAGCAATAATGATAGTATGGTAGAAACACAGAAGAGGAAGGAGACAAAATCCATGGAAGGCGCTGTTCCAGTAAAGGCAGACACAACAAAAGTTTTTGATAAAGAAACTGAGAAAAAAATAGAGGATTATATTAGCGAACTTATAAGCACTGACCGAATAACACTGCCTAAAGATGACGCATGGATGGCTCAAGTAATAAGGGAAAGGCTCAACCCTAATCCTAAAGATGGGTACTATTACTTCGTGTCTATTCACGGCCCAGACAAAGATGGAAATGTTGAGATATATTTCGGTGGAAAGATGAAATTCTAATTAACACCACTTATTTAGGCCATTTTTCGGAAACTTTCATTTTAATCTCATTATATTTTTCAAAATCTCCTTGTTTTTCATAGGCATCTTGAAGAATCCCATACCCCAAGATAAATTCAGGATAATTTTGTGTTAGATTCAGCCCAATTTTTTCAGCTCTTTTAAAATCCATGAGTTCTATATGAAGCACGCCCTCTAACCATAAGCTGTATTCATCTTTGTTATTAATTTTACCCAAATACGCTAAGCATTCTGTTGCTGATTTGTAGGTAATGTAGTTAAAATATGCAAGCGCAAAGTACACATAATCTGCATCGTATCCATACTCCAAAGCTTGCTCCAACCATTCTGTATTCTTATACAAGCCACCGAACTCAGCCATGTAAAGTCCTTTAATTTGGTTATCATCAGAAGAAACACGGTAGTTTCCAAGGATATGGTGACCTGGAAATATTTCTTTGATATACGCATCCACAACATCATCCAGACTTCCTTTATAAAAACCAAATCTATTCTTTGCTCCATCAATAATGTAATAACCATCAGGATATTTAACAACACAGAAACTATGCCCTTTGGGATCCAACGTTCCATTTTCAAGAGTTTTTGCTACTCTGATAGAGATTAAATTAATATCCAGACCCAGTTCTCTCCCAAACGCGTATGTTAAAATAGAAAAATCAGTGCAGTCTCCTTTTCTTTCCCTTTCTTTTGAGAATAAAAACTGCTCTATTGTTGCAGGAGGAAATCCTTCCTCCCATTCAAGATTTAATTCTCCTCCCTGCTTCACAAAATTCCATAAGAATTCTATTTTTTCTTTATCACTTTTTGTTGTATCAATTTCATTTCTTAGTATTTCTGGGAGTTCTAGAAGTTTTTCTGGTTCTGGGTTTTCCTTTCCAGTTTTTTCTTTTGTTTTTCCACCTAATGTTAACGCCAATTTTCCAATTTCTATCTTTACATTAAGTTTTGGTTGCGAACTAATATGGGCTGGAAAATCCTTTTCAGTTATTCTTCTTATCTCCATTTCTGAATCAACGCTATAGAGATATATCCCACTTTCTCTGACAACCATTAAAGGAAATTCTTTTTGTTCTTCATTGTAAAACCAGTAGAACAGATGGATTTTATTGTTGATTCCAAGTTTTTCAAACAGATCCATTTCTCGACTGTTATCTATGAAAATTGGTGGAGTTCCTTGAATCATCTTTCCATCGAAACCATTTTTTCTTTCCACTGTCAATTCATAGATATCAAACGGAGAAAATTGAATTTTGAATTTTTGTACGCATGCAGCGGTTGTGATTGCTTCCTTTTCTTCCTTGTGTTGTGGGCAGTCCTCTTCTATCGCTCTTTTGCTCAACCGGTCCGCAATTTTATTCTTTTCTCTTTCCACCCATTCAAATTTTACATTCAATTCCTTTGCAAGAGAGATAACTGCTCCGTAAAGTTGTTTAAGATGTTTTGCTTTTACTTTGTACTCACCATTCAGTTGCTTTATAAGAAGCTCGCTATCAGCGCGCAGGAGTATGTTTTTTTCTCCCATCTTTTTTGCTTCCTGTAATGCAACAAGAACTGCCATGTACTCAGCGATATTGTTCGTTCCATTTCCAATACTTTGGCTTATTCTTTTGACAATTTTTCCACCTTTGAAAAAAACGATGCCGATCCCCATAGGGCCAGGATTTCCGAAGCATGCGCCATCAGTGTAGATGATCATTCTAACAACTCTCCTTCGTGAATGATTTTTGGCGCAACTGAATATTTGGCTTGTTCTCTTCTTCTACCTATTATCAATGACCAAAATATTATGAGGAATGTTGAGAGGAGAACAGAAACACCGATGACTATGAAAACTATGTCAGGAAACTGCCTGAAAATGTAGGCAAGAGGGTAGAGCTGAGGAAGATATGCATGGGTCTTCATATACCCATGGACGATCGTAAGCGGAAGGGTTGCGAGAACCGCTGTCTTCAGCCCGCGCGTAATGAATGCAGAAAGTACAAACCTATTACCACCAAGCTCCCTGCTCCCAAGCGTTGAGATAAATGTCGCGAATATTCTTGTTACAAGGAGAATGAGAACAAGCACGCCGCTTATTATAAATATTTTATCACCAACAATTATTATAAGCGTACCTAAGTAGATAAAAAAGAATGATTTGAAAAAAAACATGAACTCGGATTCAAATTTTATGAAAGTACTTTCATCAACCGGAGGATGTTTGAGCCTGATGATTTCTGATATTTTACTGCTATTACCCATAACCATCCCAAAAAAGAGCGCAGAGAGTGGCCCGTTTCCACTGACATAATCCGAAACAATGTAAACAAAAAACATTATTGCAAGGGTTATCATGTATGGATATTCCAGCTTACCTGTTTTATAGAGAATAAGAAGCCAGAGAACACCAACAATCGTCCCGATTAGAATGCCCTTTCCGATAGATGTTGCAATAGCAATGCCGGCAGTGTTTATATCCACGGTGCCAAAAATAACAAAGTCTGTTAGCGTGGCAGTAAGTATAATAGCAAAAACACCAGTAAGGGCACCCTCAACTGTAAGAAAATGCACCACATCTTTAGAAAGATGAAGTCCTTTCATAAGCGGAACAACAACAGCTGTTCCAGTGCCGCAAAAAATCGCCCCAAGGATAGCTCCAACTGCATAATCCCAGCCGAATATCGCATGAGAAACTATTGCCACGCCAAAAGCGATAAAAGCAACGACAAGTATGCTGAAAATCAGTGGTCTTATGCTTTTGAAAAAGAATTCAAAAATATTCAACATCAAACCAGCGTCAAAAAAAACTATGGCAAGGGCGAGGGGCCCTACTATCGGCTCTATCTCCCTCATCTCGCTTGGGTTGATCACATTAAAATAATGGCTGAGCGCATAACCGATAAGCATAAGCCATATCACAGATGGAATTTTCGTGATCTTGTATACTAAGTCGCCCAAGAAGGATGCGAGCAAAACACCCGATATAAAAAGCCCTATATAAAGCGCTGCTGATTCTATCATCAATTTATTTTTCAATCAAAAAGGAATAAAAGGTTTTAGAAATTCTGGGCAAAAACTTTAAAAACACTTTTATTTATAAAATACAACTATGAACGAGGAAGGAGTATCGCACGAAGGTATTCTAAGAGTTGTAAGGATAGTTGAGGATGTTGCAAAAATACATGCGCTTTATGAAGAAATAGATAGATTAGAAATTCCGGATAAATTAAGAATCGAACTAAACAAGATGATAGAAACTATGGAAATGCTCAGCCTGCTAAGAGTAGCAAACATAACCGGGCATATTCCGATGGATTACGAATCCGAGTACACAAAAATAAAAAGGGGCGTAGCATATGTAAAAATGGATGAAGAGTGGGTAAGGCTCGGCATCATTACAAAATACGAAACCATAGAAGAGCTTGTTAAGCATAGGGCAACGATTGCATTTATCTTAATATCAACTTTTGAAGAAGTTCTAGAAGAATCACAGATAGATGTGGGTACATTAGCAGTGCTCTTGAGAAACATGTCTGAAAGGTTATTGTTGAATGAGCAGGAGCAAGGAGAAGGGTTGAGTGAGATATACGATAGGATAAGAGAAAAAATTGAAAAGTGTTATAGTGAACACCAAGAGGGATTTACTGATGAAGTAGATATAGAGTTGAAAAAAGCTAATGAAAATTACATATATTTCCAAATAAGCAAAAGAAATAGAATGTTTGAAGATATGATAAAAAACAATATGCTTTGTAGGTGGGAGGACGTTTATGCTTACATGCCATTCTATTACACTGATGAACATGGGGTATTGGAAAAATTGATGGAGAAAGATAGCTTATTAGATTTAGATGAGTCTAGTGCTGTTGGTGAGGATAGTGCTGTTGATGAGGGGCTCTTAAAAGAAGTATTTGCAGCAATAAGCTCTATCTTCGGTACTGAGAATGAGAATGACGACTCATCGCTAGACGGTTCAAAAGGAGCTTCAATAACAAAGGAGGAGGCAAAGGAGGATGTAAGGAAGGATGTTAGAAAAAAACTGGAAGAAAACAAAATAAGAATGCGGGGTTTGTTGTATGGATATTTTCAAAAAAGAGAAGAGCAAAAAGCAGAGGAGCAGCTAGACATGATAAAGAGTATTGAACAGAAAGAAACCCTAGAAAAGCTGAAGGGCGCTGTTGAAGATATGGTCGTGATGAGGAGGCTATCGAAGCAGATAGAAAGAACGGGGCTAAGCGATGAAACAAAGAGGAGGTATGCTTCCATTGCGCAAAGTTTGGAACTTCTGCATATGATAAAAAGCGGGATAATCAACCAGGGCCATAAAAGGGATTTCTGGGAAATAAGAAACGGGGTTGTTTATCTCAAGAATCCTGGAATTAAATTCTGGGATGTAGGCGAACAAGAGATAAAATTGGGGAGCGTAATTGAAGAGAGAGGGCTTGTAATCGAGAAAATAAGCTTACATAGAAAACAGGCATTTGCAGGGATGAGGAAAAGCCTAGAAAAGGATGTTGAAGGAATGAATTGTGAGGAGCTTGCTGAGCTTTTGGAGAATATTGGAAGAAGGCTCGTTTTCAATCAGCAGGACCAGCACTATGGGATTCTTGTGCTTGAGGAGGGTGTATGGCGCAAACTAAAGGAGAAGTATGAAGAAGAAAGAGCTTCAAAAAATGGCACAGATGAATTCGCGCTAAAATCAGACAGGATCGCAACTAAAATTATTACAACTATAACTTATATATAAGAAATGAAAACCGATGACTAAATTGCAAAAATGATTGGGAGAAAATTAAAAGAAGAGATGTACCCTGTTTATCTTGAATCTAAAATGGAAAACATAGTAAGGTTTAGGAAAGAGAGTGAAAAGTATATGGCAATAGTTGAAGAGATATCTGAGGGCGTCAGCGGACTTGTAGAGACAATAGAGTATAAAGATCCTACTTTTAAAGGGCTCTGGAAGGAGCAGGTGAGCAGACTTTTTGAAACTGAAAACATAGACTACGATAAGGTTTTGCTTAAAGGTGCAAGAGACAAAGCATTTCCTTTGATCGGAACAATGAGAAAGATTATTACAATGATCGAAAGTGGAAAATATGATGAAAAGGTTGGAGATTTGGAAATTTTGTTTGAGGCATCTGCTGTTTTGGTATCAAAGTTTGTGCTCAGGTTCCAAATACCGTATGTTTTGAAGGAGGAAAAAGGAGGACCAGCAGTAATGCCACTAAACTATGGTGAAAGTATTTTTATGATCCAGGGATTAACAAGTTTTCTTGATGTCTTATATAAATGGAGGAAGTTGAGAGTAGCATACTATGAATATGAAATTGAAACAAAAAGGGCAATAGACAGGGTAACAGAGGAAGCACTCTGCCCAGCAATAGACAGCATAGAAAAAGCGTACAAAGCTGTTGAAATAATTGGAATGATGGTTGGTGCTGATGAAAAGATGAAAAAGGAGGTGGCAGAAACGATTGGGTTTATAGCAGATAGAGCAATGGTTATTAATATAGAAGCAAAGAATGCAGGAAAAAAGCTTGAAAAGGATGACAAGCTGATGATGAATATTATATTATATACTGCCTCAGCCTACACTGAAAATTATGAATATAGGGAGTATGCAGATAAAGAATTTGGAGACCCTATAACAGGTATTACAGAAGCTCTGAAAAACAAAAAAGACCCTTATAGTATTGATTTTGGACTTGATTTTATCAAAATTGAGGTAGAATTAAATAGTTCGGAAAAAGGAAGGCTAAGTGAACTTAAGAAGTACTATTTCTCAAAGTTGCTTGAAAAATTGGATGAGCTGAAACAGGATGTTGAAAAGGAGTGGGATGAAGGACAGAAACAAAAGCTTGCGGAGATCATAAGAGATGTTAGGTTAGTAATCAATGGTACTGATGCTAGTGAAGTTAAAAAAGGTGGTGTTAGTTTAGGAGGAAAAGGAAGCACCGGTACGGGATTGGATGAAAAAGGAGGAATGAAAAGAAAGGTTTAGTCCTCTTCCATTCCGCCCGTTCCGCCTCCGGGTCCGCCCGTTCCAGAAGGCCCTCCACCTGATTTTCCTTTTGAACTTATTATATCATCTATTCTCAGTATAAGCCTCGCCGCCTCTGTTGCTGAGGAAAGCGCCTGTTTTTTGACTTTTGTCGGCTCAAAAACGCCGAGAGCCTTCATGTCTGCGACTTTTCCGTTTATAACATCCACGCCCCATGTTGTTCCTTTCTTTCCATGCTTCGTCCTCAATTCAACAATGGTGTCCATGGCGTCCATTCCACCATTTTCAGCAAGCGTTATTGGGATGGATTCAAGCGCATCTGCAAAACCTTCGATCGCAAGCTGCTCCCTTCCCCCAATCTCCGTAGCATAATCCTTGAGCATTTTTGCAATCGCCATCTCTGCGCTCCCCCCACCTGTTGTGTACCTGCCTTCCTCAAGTGCTGAAGAAACAGAGCCTATCGCATCTTTTATCGCCCTCTCAACCTCGTTTACAACATGGTCGGTTCCTCCCCGCACAAATATGGAGACGCTCTTCGGGTCTTTGCATTTCTCGACAAAAACCATCGCCTCGCCAGCAATCTTCTTCTCAGTAACGCTGCCGGCATTTCCGAGGTCGGCCGGGCTCAAACTCTCTAGGCTTGAAACAATGGATGCACCAGTGGCCTTTGCCAGTTTTTCCATATCGCTTTTCTTCACCCTCCGCACAGCGACTATTCCCTGCTTTGCAAGGTAGTGCTGGGCAAGGTCGTCTATTCCCTTCTGCACAAACACAACATTAGCCCCGGTTGCTTTTATCTTATCGACCATCTCCTTTAGCATCTTTTCCTCCTGCCTCAAGAATGCCTCAAGCTGGTCAGGAGAGGTAATCTCTATTTTCGCATCAGTTTCTGTTTTCTCTATTTCGAGCGCTGCATCAAGGAGCGCAATCTTTGCATTCTCAACCTTCTTCGGCATGCTCGCGTTTACGATCTCCTTATCAACAATCACGCCCTTTATGAGCGCGGTGTCCATTATCTCCCCACCAGCCTTCTTCTCAATCTGTATAAAATCAGTATCTATGGTCGTTTTTCCATTTAACTGCTCCGCAACCTGGTTGACCGCTTCAACGACAATGTCCGCAATCTTTTCCTTCTCCGTCTTACTTCCTATTCCCTTGCTTCCCATAGCAATCATGGCTATCTGCTTGAGCACCTTCACATCCTTTGGGGTGACTGGTTCGGAAATCTTTGCGAGCGCTTCAATGCACTTTGCTTCTGCGAGCTCATAGCCCTTTATTATCGTAGTCGGGTGGATGTTTTTGTCCAGAAGCTGGCCTGCATTTTTCAGAAGATAGCCAGCTATGACCACACTCGTGGTGGTTCCGTCGCCAACCTCCTTGTCCTGCGTTTTTGCAATCTCGACCATTATTTTTGCGGTCGGGTGGTCGATGTTCATCTCCTCAAGAATCGTAGCGCCATCGTTCGTTATTACAATGTCTCCTAGGTCGCTGACCAGCATCTTGTCCATTCCCTTGGGCCCCAAGGTTGTTTTTATTATGTTTGCCATTGCATAGCCTATAGCTATGTTCAGGCGCATCGCGTCCCTTCCTATTATCCTCTGGGCTCCTTCGCCCATTACATTTCCTCCTTCTCCGCTTAGTTTTGCCATAATTCCACCTCCTACTTTTTGTATTTTGTAGCATTACGGCTCATAAAATATAAAGTGTCTTTCTTTCTAATCGCGAAAAATTTTTAAATC
>JBAMLP010000010.1:0-12226 GCA_039793475.1 Candidatus Micrarchaeales archaeon
AGAGGAAAGGGTGAAGAAAAACTCACGCTCGAAACAGAAGAGAACAGGCTCATTGCGACATTCGAAGGCGGTAAAAGAAAAAAGACATTTAAAATTCCTTTGTTGGACTTAACAGAAGGCGTTTCAAAGGAACCGTTGATAGAGTACAGAAACAACATAAAAATTAGAGCTGATGTGTTGAATGAAGTAATAAATGACGCAAAACTCATCTCGAGCCACATACGGCTCGTTCTCACTCCAGATGGATTTGGCGCTGAGGTGAAAAGCGAGAACGGGGAGCTTAGAGTCCATATAGAAAAGGACGATGAAGCAGTTGCCGAAATCAATGTTGAGAACGGAGCAAGAGCATCCTTCCCACTCCAATACCTAGAAGATATTCTAAAAGCAGCAAAGAGCTCGGATCTCGTTACCCTCCATCTTGAAACAGACAGGCCGCTCAAATTAGAATACAACATAGAAGGCGCGGTTGCGAAATACTACCTGGCTCCAAGAATAGAAACCGAGTAATTAGGATTCTTGCACCACTCCAAATTGTTTTCCAATTTCAAGTAAAAACTTGTTTATCTCGTCAATTACCCTCTCCCACCATTCCCTCTCTCTTTCATGCTTCTCAACAATAACCATAGGTTTCCTCATTTCGAATCTCTCCTCTCTCACATCATCCATGAATTTCGCCCGCACATTCGCAAAATAAATATACCCATCACCCAGGCTTTCGTTATGTATCCTATATTGGAAAACATCCGTTTCATATGGCTTCAGGAGTATCGTTTTTTTCTCTGAGTTGCTTATGTTGTTTGGAAAGTTCATCTCATATTCGCCAATAACATAGAAGTCGTTCTTATTCTCTAGCTTTACTATGAAATAGGGCCAACTGTATGTTATGTTGATGTCAACAAGGTCGAATTTCTCTTCGTGCTTCGGGGTTGCATAAAGTGAATATTCAAAATCAACCTCACCATCTCTCAGCCGAACGGAATCATATATCGCTTCCTTTTTTTCATTTATATTCATCGCAATCCTCCTTCCATCAAGAAAACCAACCTGGCCGTAAGTTGGGTCAACATCAATCCATCCGTAATCTGGCACATAAGCTTCCACCCAGACATGCGGCTCCCATTTTTCCGAATACGCATATCCATAAACCATCCTATTCTCTATCCCAACGGCGTTTAGCATCGCCATCAAAAGATGCGCATACTCAACACAAACACCCTGCCTGTTCGCAAAGACTTCTATTGCGCTGTTCTCCTCAGCCGCGGATTCGTTGTAGTTTACATAGTTATGGACAAAATCATTCAGCGCGATTATCGTTCCAAGCACTGTTTCATTTTTCAATTCATCCGCCCTCGCTTTTATGAATTCGTTGTACATGACCTTCTCGTTCTCAGGAAAAATCGGCTGCCCGGCCAGGTGAGGGTCTTCTTTGATTTTCGGTGCATAGTATGAAAAAATATTCACCTTTCCATACACAACATTCTCTGTTTCTGGATACTGTCTTTCAAATATCACATAATAATTCCCGTTATCTTTCTGTGTGTTTGTTGCGGTGCTTATCTCAGTGACCGTTATATTCTGGTATGGCGTTTCTGCGATGAAAACACCTTTTAAATAAAGTTCTTTAGAATTCGCAGTTGTGTTCACAACCCATCTTTTCTCAAACCCACCTTCCCACATTCCGATGGAAAAAACGCAAACAAAAAATAAAAAAAACACACCCCACTTTTTCATAATTAGGTTTGGGCTTACTATTTTTTAATTTTTACCCCTGCGTGCAGCAGGGGAAAAACAATCGTTGCATCCCCATCGATAGTTACATGCCTTGCCCTTTCCTTTATTTTCCCCCAGCTTACTCCCTCATCTGTTCTCGCACCGCTTAAGCTTCCATCCCATGGTTGCGCGGTTGTTACGTAAACAGCATAATCAAGCCCACCCCTCACTAAATTCACCCCGATAATATGGTGTTTGCTTATTCCTCCACCTAAAACTACTGCGCCTGTTTTTTCAGCATTCAGCACAATATCCGCAAGCTTCTTCATATCCTTTGTTACATCTATCCCAAAGTCCTTTCTCTTCTGTTTGAAAAAATACGTCTGCAAACCTATTGCAGAATCCGTAATCCCAGGGCAGAAAACAGGAATCTTGTTTTTTGAAGCCCATTTCAGAAATGAATTGTCATCTTTTATCGCTAGCCCCATCTCATATGCTATATCGCTGGGGGAAACAATCTTTCCGTATTTTTCATAGCACTTCTCGAAAATTGGTTTTATTTTTTCCTCAAGCAGTTCATACCTATCGTTCGGAACAAGGATGTTTCCTATCCTGTTTATCCCCTTGGAATGCAGCTGTGCGTCGTTTGCATGGAAAGAGCCGAGCAGGTAAGGTTTGTACGCCTTTATCAGGTCATGGTCAAGAGAGCCACCAGTTGTTACTATTACATCTACAAACTTTCTCTTAACCCAATCGGCAATCAGCCCCCGGATTCCAGAGGCAACCAGATTTGCAGTAAACCCAAAAAATATGGTTGCATTCTCAATTTTCATTTTTTCAACTATCTCTATGGCTATCCCTAGGTTTGTTGCCTGAAACCCTATGTTCCTGATTTTTCCTATTTCAAATTTTCCACTATCTTCGATCTCCATGCCATCGCCGTTAGATTGCCAAGGGCGGGATTTCCAAGCTTTCTTTGCCAACTTTCTTTGGCAACCCGAAAGAAAGCTGTTTGAACCCGCGACCTCTAGATCTCCCATGAGCGCCTTTCATATCATTGCCAAAAGGCTCATAACTCATAAGTTTTTCCTATGAGTCTAGCGCTCATAACCAGACTGAGCTACCTTGGCTGAGTTAGGATAAATAAAACAAATAGAATAAAAAACTAATGGCATTTGTGCGTTCTTTCATCGCAGTATTCACCAGTCGCGCAGTCTGCGTCGTTTCCGCACATTCCCAACTTCGTTCTGCATGAGTGTGTTGAAGCAGAGCAGGTTTGCCAGGCCTCGCAGTCCTCATTTGTATTGCAGTATCCCTTCTTCACTGTGCATACATGTTCCTCTGGGTCGCAGAATTCCCATACAGAGCACTGCGCGTTTGCATCGCAGTAGCCGTCCATGGGAATGCAAAGATGGGTATTCTCATTGCACCTCTGCCAGTAGTCACAATCAGTATCAATATCGCAGTATCCTTCTTTCGCGTAGCAGTATTTGGTCTTATTGTCGCAGTATTGCCATGCCTCGCAGTCGGCACCTGAGTTGCATCTTCCCTCGAGCGCGTAGCACCTGCTTTCAGCCATGTTGCAGTACTCCCACGAATTGCAGTTATAATTATTATAACAGTAGCCAGGAGCGGGTTCGCACTTGTGGCTCTCTTCACTGCACACCTCTATCTCGGCGCAATCATTTGCATCCATGCAGTAGCCGGTTTTTGCCTTGCACTTATGCTCTCCACTACTACATACCTGCCATGTTTCGCAGTCGCCATCTCGTGCGCACATTCCTCTCTTAACAACGCATTTATGGACTTTGCTGTCGCAGGTTTCCCATTCATTACAATCGCTTGAGAGTTCGCAGTACCCCTTCTTCACTTCACATATCTTCTTTTCAAGGTTGCATGTCTGCCATTCCCTGCAGTTTGCATCGCTCTCGCATCCACCTATACATCCAGAGAGCATCAAAAACAATCCAACAATACCAAAAGAGAGTAAAATGTTTTTCATAAAAATCACCAGCGCATACTATTTCTCAACAAAAATGTTTTTAATGCTTAGTAGCTCACGGAGGTTTTTTATCTCATACGCTGCATCGCTTTTCTCTTCCGCATGCTTACCCCTAAGCACCCTTATCGTTATATGGCCAGCCATACGTGCATAGTGGATATCCCTTATTGGGTTGTCCCCAACAACAACCCCCTTACCAATGTACTTGAAAAAATCCATACTCTTTCTTTTCGTCACAAAAACTCCATCAAAAAACCAATGTATCCCAAGCCTTATTAGTTTGTCCCACTGCTTTTTTTCATCCCCCTCACTCGCAACATAGAGCTCATGCCCATCCTCCCTTAGCTTTAGCAGAACTGGTGGAACTTCAGGAAAAGGCATGATAGAAGTTTTTGTATCATGGTATGCAGCAATAGCCGCAGCAATGTACTTGGCAGGTTTTTTTATTTTTAATTCCTTGCAGAGCTCATCAAAATGCTTTGTATAATTCGGGCCGGTTCTTTCCACTATCTCCATAAGCATGGAGTAGAGCCTTTCCGGGTCCTCATCCAGGCCCATCTCAACCATCGCCCTCACACTGTTCTTTCTGGCTAGCTCTGCGAACTCTGTGCTCGGAAAAAGCGTGTCATCGATGTCGAAATAGATTTTTACCATGCGTTTTTTTCTGCTCGTGTATTTAAATTTTTTTCCCTCCGCGAAAAAACCAGCAAAAAGGGACCACACCAAAAACCAATTACGCCGGTTGGCATTGAGGTGGGTGGAGCTTCTTGGCAAGAAAGAAAAAAATGATAAATGGGTATCCAGTTCGTCGTTCCGTAGTCTATGGAAAAGAAGGAGAGATTGGAGAGCAGGTAGGAGCATTTGGGTACATGTTTGAAAAGCTTGCGTACGGAGATAGAAGCAGATATGGGAGAAAGGAGCTTAACGAATTTGAAAGTTATGTAGACATGCTGTCAGGACTTTTAGATTCCGTGAAAGAAAATGCTGAAAAAAAGTTTATAAATTGGAAGAGATAGGCGGAAAAAACAGGTGGCAAAGATTTAACACATGGCTCGGAAAAGTGCTGATTAAAGTACCGTGGTCAATCGGCTGGTACGATGAAAGATTCAAATAATAATTGTAACCATAGTTACATCCAAACCTTTTTAACCTTTTTTTCTGATTTTTTATTTTATGCGAGAAATCTATTCTTTTATCACGAATCTAAGCTATGAGAGGGTATATACCTTAAAGGAAGAGCATGAATTCCTGGAACTCTGCGTTGTTTCCCTACTCTCGTTTGCAATCCCCTTCTTCATCCCCTCCCCGCAGCTGCTCACAGGCGCGCTGGTAAATTCATTCATAATTTTTGCAGCCCTGCGTTTCAAGGGAAAAAATATCCTCCCGGTTATTTTGCTCCCGAGCATCGCAGCATTTTCAAGGGGCCTGCTCTTCGGGCCATTTACAATATTTCTTGCCTACCTGATTCCATTCATCTGGATAGGAAACGCAATCCTCCTTTTTTCAATAAAGTACTTATACGCAAAACTGAACAAAAACTACTTTCTTTCACTGCTCACAGGCGCGCTTCTCAAATCTTCCTTCCTTTTTGCATCCGCATTCCTGCTTTACAGCACAATCCAGCTTCCAGCGATGTTTTTGGAAGCAATGGGCATACTCCAGTTCGCAACCGCGCTCATAGGTGGCGTTTTAACATTTGTTTTCACAAAAATTTTTAGGTGAAAACATGGATAAGGAGTTTGTGGAGCTTCTCGTAAGGAGCGGCGCGCTGAAATTCGGGGATTTTACATTAAAGAGTGGAAGAAAAAGCCCGTATTTCATAAGCACAGGGGTTATTGCGGATGGAGCAGGCACATACGAGCTTGCAAAGGCATACGCGAAGGTGATAAAGAAAAAATTCCCTAGATTTGACACGATATACGGCCCGGCGTACAAGGGAATCCCGCTTGCAGTTTCAGTTTGCATGGCTCTTGAAAAAGAATTCAACCTGAACAAAACATGGCTTTTTGACAGGAAGCAGGAAAAAGAATACGGCGACAAAGGGGTTTTCATAGGCGACGGACCTCGCGATGGCCAGAAACTTGTGATGGTTGATGATGTTTTCACTACGGGCGGGGCGAAGATAGAGAGCATAAACAAACTGAAAAGAACAGCGAATGTTGAAATTCTTGGGGTTGTGATCGCTGTGGACAGGGAGGAGAAAGGAGAAAAGAAAAATGCGATAAAGGAGTTTGAAGAGAAGTTCGGCATGCCTGTTTACAGCGTTGCAAAAATAACAGAAATTTTTGATTATTTGCACAACCGAAAAATATTTGGTAAAGTTCATGTCGATGATAAAATATACTCTGCATTTTTGGGGTACATGAAGGAATACGGGAGCAAAACATGAAAGCAACTTTCTTTGTTGAAGGAATAGGATACGGACATGCATCCAGGATGCTACCAGTAATAGAAAGGTTTAGGGATAGGGAGGTAGTAAGCTATGGTGCAGGGGCAGGGTTTCTTTCTTCTCATGGAATAAAAGTTAGAAAAATTCCTGAGCCGTATAACCTAGCAATACATGAGGAGGGAGTAGACTGGGTAAAGACAGCGATAAAAAGCACAAAAACAATAAACCCAAGAATTCTCTCAACTTCTATCTCAGCAGTAAAAGATACAGACATTGTTATTGTTGACTCCACCCCTCTTGGAATCGCGATTGGAAAGATGATGGGGATAAAAACACTCCTTGTTCTCAACCAAATAGACCCATCAACTTTTTTCTCAGGTTTTTTCACTAGAAAAATAACAGAAAAACTTTTTATGCAAATATTCTCCTCAGTAGATGGGATAGCGATGGTTGATTTCCCCCCTCCTTTCAACATCTCTCCAGCAAAAAGGCTGGATACAAGCATTCCGGTAAGGTTTGTTGGAGCGACAGTAAAGCCGAAGGCAGGGAAGGCAAAGAAGGGATTCGGAGCGGTTGTTTCCGGCGGTTCAGATAGGTTTTCAGACCTTCTCCCGATTCTTAAAAAATCAAGATACAAATACTTTGTTTCCGGAGGTGGAAAAAACAATAACAAGCTATTCTTTGTTTCAGATATGAGAAAGTATATGGTAAGGAGTGAATTCTGTATTCTTCACGGTGGCCATACCAGCATAATGGAATGCATTCTTATGAAAAAACCCATGGTTGTTGCTCCTCTTGAGAGCTACACCGAGCGGGTTGAAAATGCCCAGGGGGTTGAAAGGCTTGGTTTAGGAGTTTCCGTAAACCCGCGCTGGCTGGATGAGAGGGTTTTGGATTTTGCGATAGAAAAAGCCATTTCTCTGAAACCGAACCTTAAACGCTTTTATTCCTTTGCAAAGAAATTTGATGGAGCGAAGGAGGTTGAAAAATTTGCAGGAGATATTATCAAGGCTTGAAAAGGATGGAAAAATTTCACTACTCTGTTTTGGCATAGATCCTGTTATAGAAAAAATACCTGTTGAAGGAGCAATAGAAGATAAGATAGAAGATTTCTTCTATCCCATAATAGACCGGCTGAAAAAAGAAAGACTAATACGCACAATAAAACCAAATTATGCATTTTTTGCCCAGTATGGATTTGAAGGCCTGTTTGCTTTGGAAAGATTGATTGAAAGATACCACAACGATCTGTTCGTGATTCTAGATGCGAAAAGAGGGGATATTGGTAAAACAAGCGAAGCATATGCAAAAGAGGTTTTTGATTTTTGGCAGGCGCATGCTTGCACGGTAAGCCCGTACATGGGGTTTGATTCGGTCGAACCATTTCTCCACGCCGGTTTCGTTTACCTTCTTGCAAGGACGAGCAACAAAGGGGCTGAGGACTTTCAGATGCTCGAGTTGAAAACTGGCGGGAGGGTGTACGAGAAGGTGGTCGAAAAGGCCATGGAATGGAAAACAGGAATAGTTGTCGGAGCAACGAGCGAGGATATCTTAAAAATATGTGAAAAAACAAAAGCCAAAGTTCCTATGCTCATCCCAGGGATAGGCGCGCAGGGAGGAGATTTGGAAACCGTGATGAGAGCAATAAAGCCGAGACCATTCATACACAGGATAAATGTTTCTTCCTCTCTTGCATATGCATACGAGAAAAAACACACAAAGGATTTCGTTCAGGCGAGTTTGGAAGAGGCAAAGGAGTTGAATAATAAAATAAAATCAGCCCTATAGTTTTTTTAACCACCTATACCTCACAAAATTTAATATTCCCCAAGTTATGAAATAAGCTATAAAAGCATGAGAAGAAGTCCATCCTTTGTAGTAAACAAAATACCCATGTTTTATGAGCAAAAATTCCCCGAGCGCTCCAAAAAATGCAATCAACATAACCTCAACCGGCACCACACCTATTGAAAACATCCCCTCAACTTCCCAAAGCCCGAAAATCCATCCAGTATTCTGAACAATAAGATCAAAGACTAGAAGAAAAAGCCCAACAAGAAAAGCTTTTTTCATTCCTTCCCAATCCACCCTTCTTGCTTCAATAAAAAACCAAACCAATGCACTAACAACTAAAACCTGCCATATAAAACTTCCATTGTAAAAAATAAGACTGCAAGAAAAGAAAAGTAAACGGTCAGCAAACCTAAAACTATCCTCTCCCTATTCATATTTCCTAACCTTCTCCGCCCAGTATTCCATTACCTCTTTTGCTTTTTCTTCATATTTATTTTCAGAGAATATTCTTATTATCGGCTCTGTTCCGCTAGCCCTTACTATAACCCACCCGTCTTCATAATCCGCCCTTACTCCATCAATAGTTATTAATTTTTTATACTGTTTTTTCATTTCTTTTTTTATCCTCTCGATTGTTTTTTTCTTTCTCTCATTCCTGCACGGAATCTTCGTTTTTACAAAATAATATTTTGGAAGTTCTTTTTCTACTATTTCGCTTAGCTTTCTTCCATCCTTCGCAATCAGCTCAATTATTTTCATAGCAGTCATGAAACCATCCTTCGCCAGACTAAGCTCAGGCCAGATCACTCCTCCAACCTCTTCGCCAGCAAGCATGGCTCCTTTCGCAGCCTCTTCGCTCAAATACGGAGCGCCCACCTTTGTGTACACAATTTTATACCCATATTTTTTCGCAAGGTCGCTCGCAACCCCGCTTGTTGCAACTGTTGTCACGAACCTTCCCCTTTTTCCCTCTTTTGCTCTCTTAAACAGAGAAAGTGCAACGACCTTGTCCCCGCTGATGAAGTTCCCTCTCTCATCCATGAAAACAACCCTGTCTCCATCCCCATCCCACGCAATCCCTCCATCTGCTTTAAGCTCAACAACCGCTTTTTTCAAATCGCCCAAATTCTCTTCCCTGGGCTCGGATGGCCTTCCAGGAAATCTCCAATCAACAGCATCGTTTATACTTATTACCCTCACTCCACTCTCCTTAAACAGCCAGACCATAAGAGAAGCAGTTCCATTTCCGCAATCCAAAATGAAAAATGGCTTTTTTTCCTTTATTGCTCCACAATCAATAAAATTATTTATCCTTTCAGCATGCATTCTAACTGCATTCTTCTCCTTCCTGTATTCCCCAACCCCATCCCACTTCGCGCATTTCACTTTCTCCATCAGCTTTTCAATTTTCGCGCCCCTCTCCCTGCCTACTGCAATCATTTTTTTATCCGTAACTTTCACTGCATTCCATTCTGGGGGGTTGTGGCTCGCTGTTACAACTGCAACCCCATCCAAATTAAGTTCCTTGATCATAAGTTCAGCGGTCGGCGATGGAACAATGTCAAAATCTACAACATTCGAACCCGTGCTTATCAAACCAGAAACGAGAGCATTCTTCAAACAAAGCCCTGTCCTCCTTCCATCCCTTCCAACACCGATATTCTTCCCCAAATATTTTCCTATTCCTTTTCCTAGTTTAAGCGCAAGTTCTGGGTTCAGGTCCTCAAACTTTCCCCGTATTCCGTTCGTTCCGAAATGAAGCTCTGCCATACCTTCCCTTTCTTAGAAAGTTTTTAAATTGCTATTGCCAATAAACAATAATGGCCCAGGTACAGAAAGAAAGCATAAGTGCTCAGGAATTCGAAAAAAATCACGCAGAAAAAGAATGGCGCATATGCGATACTGGCACAAGGAGGATCGCATTCAAACATGATGAAAACAACCATTTTATAATAGACAGAATAGAAAAAACAGATAAAGGATGGCGCGAGCTTGGGCGCATAACGGGAAACCTTCCCTGGTACGCGGGATACAAAAAAGGCTGCGCCCTCTCGGATTTCTTCTCTGGTTTGACATCTGCATCCCAGTTCGTCCGAGGAAAAATAGAAGACGGGACAATAACGATAGCAAACCCACTTTCAAAAAAACTAGATAAACTAATGCTCGCGGCGATAGTCATCGAGGAGCTGATTCCCATAAAAGAGGATGTTGATTCTATGGTAGACATCGCATATGTTCTTTTTACTTCCGACCTTTCAAAAACAAAGTCCACTGATGCTTATGGCAGCGTTGGCGTTTTCCAAACACTCCCCAAAACCCACGACCTCATCAAGGGAAGATACCCATCGCTCGTAAATTATTCGTTCAAGGATAGCGACACCTACGAAGAGCAGGCAGTAGTTGCTATTCTTCTTGCTTATGATAACCTTGCAGTATTCAACAAGGATATTTTTCAGAAATACGGTTCTTTGCAGGTTGCATGGAATTCCGCTTCAGAAAAAGAGCAGTTAGAATTCACTGTTTTTGTTGTTGCAGCGATGCACAATGCTCCGTCCTCAACCTTAAAGGCGTTCAAAAGCGCCTTGAATGTGCTCGCGAGCGGAAATTTTACCCTAACTACTCTCATGGGCGATGTTGCCCGCGAGCTTGATGAAACAACAACCTCTCCTGTTGGAACTGGCACCTATGCACAGAGGGTTGTTCAATTGTACGATAGGCTGAATGAAAGAGGGTTTGCAAACTTCCAAATCTACCCAGGTGAAGAGGCAAGTTTTGTCGAAGGCTTTAAACAAAAAACAAAAGACCTGGTTTATAAAAAAGCCAAATAAATCGTTAGTTTTTTATTCCTTACCCCACATCATCTATTTATGAGATATGCATTGTTTGCATTTTTTGTTTTTGGTTTGTTCGCAGCAGCCATTGTCGATGTTGGAGGAGGAACTGACTCCCATCAAGTGATTGTAAAAACAGGAGAAAAGATTACAGTTGTCAATGTCAGCGAGGATAGCGCTTCCCTTGGGCTTGTGAATGAAAAAGGCGAAAATGTTGTGATGGATAGCGGTGGAGGAATGCCGGCTGCTTCTGCGCAAGTCCAAGCAGTGGAGATAACTCCTTCTGATGTTGTTGCAGATGGAAAAAAGGTTGCGGATGGAAAGATCAGAATCCAGGCAATAAATACAAGCATGGCTATTGTCAAAGAGCAGAACAGGATTTTTGTTTCTGACCCAACAGCGAGCGCAGAGATAAAGACAGCATTAAAATACCAAGAGCAGGCGCTTATTTCAACACAGAGTAATAAGGAGATAAAGGTTTCTCCGTCGGTTGCTATTGAAGCTGTTCCAGCACAAGCGCAGATAAAAAACATAGAGCTAATAGATGACGGTACTGCTCCTGCATACAGAATACATGCAGTTTCAAACAGAAGGAGGATGTTTTTCCTCATTCCGGTTGAGATGGAAATAAACTACAAAATAGACGCTACAAATGGAAAGGTACTAAGCGAAGAAAAACCATGGTGGGGCTTTTTGGTGTGGGGATAATTTACTGTGGTTTAGTGCATATACATTTTTATTCTTTTTGAAACATAAATGAACCTATGGGCGCTTGCGCAAAGGCTGTAGGAACAGTTTTTCGCTCATTGATCGCAGGCATGGTTTTAGGCGGCCTTGTTTTCTCCACAAAAATAAAACAGGAAAAGGATGCGCTATTCTCAAATGTTTCGATTTATATAGAAGAGCGATACTCTGAGAATAAAGAGAAGGTGGTTGTGCTCAAACACAAGAAAAAAGCCACCCCAAGAGTTTTTACGCTAAGGGTAAATGAAGATGTTTTAAACCTAACCCTCTCATCTGTTGAAAAAGAAATCTACTGGCCGTTATTCCCACCCCAAGTTTCAGATGTTGATAGTTTTGTTATTGCAAGCGTAAGCAGAAACACCCCATACCAAACAGATGTGACTCCTGCTTCTATAAAAGCAAAATACCCAAACTGGAAACAAAACCAAGATAGCGTAGATGCAGATATGCTCATACCAATAAACGAAAAAAACTATCCATACACATGCGCCCGTAACTTTGTGGTTATTGGAAGTACTGGATTGATGCTCGGTTTTGAAATTTCTCCAGATATTTACCCAGTCATCCCAGGCTTAACCTATCACATCGCGGCTATTCTTAAAAGTAAAGAAAAAGTTTTTAGGGTGGAAATGGGGGAAAATGAGCTACAGCACATTGAATAACATATTATTTTATTGCTATTCTTTTCCTTCCTTCCTCCTCAGGTATCGGTTTTAGCATTCCATCAGATTGTTTTTCAAAATAGCTAGTTCCAAG
>JBAMLP010000011.1:0-5923 GCA_039793475.1 Candidatus Micrarchaeales archaeon
GCGAAAAGGGTTGTAACCGATGCTGTTGATAGCGGCGTCCTGCAGGTACCGGTAATAAAGGAAATCTATGCTTATAATTTTTTCAACATTTCGCCCGGCATATACATATTCACCGGTCTTCTTGCGGTTTTCCTTTTCCTCACAGAGCATTTTACGAAAAAAAGGATTGCACTGCCAGTTGCGTTCTCGCTCGCAGTTTTCCATCTGGCGCTCATCCTTCCGTTGCTTAGCAATTTTTTTGCACTTTTTTTCATACTCACGCTCGCAGTAATTCCATTCTACATTTCACAGCGCATTCTTAAGGACACCCTTCTTTCATCCATTGTTTTTTCCCATGCTCTTGATGGAGCCGCAACCTTTTACGCCATAGACATTTCAAGATCATACTTCGAACAGCACGTATTTGCAAACATAATCGGGGACGCGCACGGCTACATTGCATTCTACATAATAAAAGTAATCATCTCCTTCCTCGCTGCCTACCTTATAAGAATGGAGGAGGAGAACGAGAAAAATTTCATCGCCATGATACTGATTACAATCGGGCTTGCTCCCGGACTTCGGGATGTACTCAGGGTTGCTGCTGGTGTTTAGAATGCTTGCACTTGTTGGCCTAGGAATAAATTTCGACCCTACCCTAAACGGAATTGAAACCGCAAAAAAATGCAACGAAATATTTCTGGAAAAGTACACCTCGCCCATTCCCACTGAAATTCAAAAGGAACTCAAAAGATTAATCAAAAAAGAAATCGTTGTAATAGACAGGGAAGAAGTTGAGAGCAATTTTCTCATTGAAAAAGCAGAAAATAAAAAAGTTTGTTTGTTCGTTGTCGGCGACCCTCTTGTTGCAACCACCCACATCTCCCTTCTTGCGGAATGCAGAAAAAGAAAAATCAAGACAAAAATAGTTCACAATTCTTCCATACTCACCGCCGTTGCAAGAACAGGCTTACAGGTTTATAGGTTCGGAAGAACCGTTACGATAGCAAAATGGTCGGCAAACTACAAGCCAACCTCCCCCCTCTTGCTCATAGAAAAAAATCTTTCCATCGGTTTGCACACTCTAGTTCTGCTGGATGTCCAACCCGAACCGATGGATGCAAAGGAAGGAATAAAACAGCTTTTTGAAATGGAAAAAATAGAGAACAAAAAAATAATAAAAGACATTTTTGTGTTGAGCAGGCTGGGTTTTGAAGATGAGAAAATTATTTATGGAAATGCAGAAAAACTTCTCAAACTTAATCTGGGAAAACCGCCATTCTCTTTAATAATTCCTGCAAAACTTAATGATTTTGAAAAGGAGTGGGCTCGGCTCTTGGAAAGTTAGAACGCTCTGCCAAAACGCTCTGCCAAACATTTATATTTTTGATGCTTTAAAATTTTTGAGGGAGGGTTCTGATGAACGGAAAGCAGAGTGCTCAGGATAAGAAAAGGCTCATAGAGGCTGCGCTTTTCATGTCTTCTCGAGAAATTTCTCCAGAGGAGCTGAAAAAGATCACTGGTATTGATGCACCGGGCTACATAATACAACTGATAGATGAGCTGGCGGAAGAGTACAAGCAAAGGGGAAGCGCGGTGGAGATAAAAGAAATAGCTGGAAAATACATAATGGGCGTAAAGGAAGAATATCTGCCTTCTGTAAAGGAATTCGCAAAGGAAACTGAACTGAGCAAAGGTGCCCTCAGGGTGCTGGCTTATGTTGCAAACAATAACGGAATTTTAAAAAGTGAGGTTGTGAAGGTACTCGGAACGCAGGCGTACTCATACATAAAGGAAATAACAGAAAAGGGGTTTGTAAAGCAGGTAAAAGCAGGAAGGAGCAAAAGGCTGCATTTAACAGACAGGTTTAAAGCATATTTTAAGAAAGAGTGATCCCATGGAAACACCAACAGGAATGCGGGATTTTGCCCCGAAGGAAATGCTCATAAGGAAATGGGTGGTGGAAAAAATAGAGGAGAAATTCAAACTTTATGGCTTCAGGCCGTTGGATACTCCTGCAATGGAGTTTCTGGATGTTCTTACGGCGAAAAGCGGGGAGGAGATAGAGAGGCAGATTTTCAGAATAAAGGATGAGAATATCGGCCTGATATTTGATTTAACGGTTCCGCTGGCCAGGTTTGTCGCGAGCAACCTTGAGCTCCCGAAACCTTTCAAGAGGTACGCAATCGCAAAGGTGTGGAGGAATGAGGAGGCGCAGAAGGGAAGGTATAGGGAGTTCATGCAGGCGGATGTGGATATTGTGGGAACGAAGAGCATGCGCGCAGAAGGAGAGCTGCTAAACTTGACCTATGATGTGCTGAAAGAGCTTGGGTTTGAACTGAAGAATGCGAAGTTTTTGCTGAACAACAGGAAAATCCTGAACGGACTGGCTGAAAGCTGGGGAATAAAGGAAGCTGTCAGGGATGATGTTTTCAGAAGTTTGGACAAGATGGATAAGATCGGTGAGAAGGGAGTGGCGCAGGAGCTTGAAGCAAAAGTCGGAAGGAAAAAAACCGAAGAGATAATAAAAAGTTTGAAAGTCGGCGGAAGCAACAGGGAAAAATTGGAGTTTGCAAAAAAATACAGTAAGGAAGGTAGCGGAGAGTTGGAGGAAATTCTGCGGTATTTCCCAAAAGCTGAGATTGATTTGTTTTTGGTGAGGGGGCTTGCGTACTATACGGGGCCGATATTCGAAGTGAAGCTAAGCCAGGAGATAGGGAGCGTCGCCGCGGGAGGAAGGTACGATGGGCTGATAGGGCTGTATGGAAGCAATGATTTTGCAACGGGCATAAGCTTTGGGGTTGAAAGACTGGTATATCTAATAGATAAGAAGGTGGGAAAAAATGTACGCGAAACAACAACAAAAATTTTTGTTGCAAACGTTAAGCCGGAATTTTATTCTTACGCACTCGAAGTTGCAGATGAGCTCAGGAAAGCAGGAATCTGCGCAGAGGTTGATTTGAACGAGAGGAATCTGAGAAAACAGATGGAGTATGTTAATGCTCTCAAAATTCCGTACGCTGCGATTGTTGGGGAGAAAGAGAAGAAAGAAGGAAAAATAACCCTGCGCAATATGGAAACAGGAAAAGAGGAAATTTTGAGCATCAGGGAAGCATTAAGGAAAGTGGTTTGATGATAAAAAAAATAAAAAGATTTGCTGATGATAAAAAAATTACTAAAACATTTTATTTGGTCGGCATAGCAACAATAATTTTGCTTTTTGCAGTTCTCTTTCTCTCGATAATCAGGACGAGCATTTTCGGGTATGTGGATGCTGAGAAGCATTTTCTCTTTGAGATTGTTTTTCTTCTCCTCCTGGCAGTTATCGCCGAAACCGTGGTCGTGTATTTCAAACAGCCGACGGTTATGATACTCCTTTTGCTTGGAATGATCCTAAGCCAAAGCTTCCTAACTTTATTTTGGCCGTATATGACTTGGTTTGGACTGCCGCCGCAGATTCCAGAGATATTCACGAATGAGCATATGGTCCAGACATTCGCACAGCTGGGCGCAGTGATCCTGATGTTCAAAATAGGACTGCACAATGAGATAAAGAGAATATTCGCGCTTGAGAATTTTGTTGTCGCTTTTCTTGGAGTCGTTATTCCTTTCGCTGCCGGCTATTTTTATGCGAGTTATACTGGTGGAAGTTTTGCCTATGCGATGTTCCTTGGAGCTGCGTTGACAGCAACAAGCGTCGGAGTAACTGCTGCAATACTCAAGGAGTTTGGACTACTCGAAAAAAGATTTGCGCAAACTATTCTCGGAGCGGCGGTCATAGATGACATTCTCGGACTGCTCGTTCTCGCATTCGTGATAAACATTCGAACGGGCATGAATGCTGCTGCAATTGAGCCGCTTATTGGGATATTTTTCTGGGTGGTCGTGTTTCTGTTGGGAGGGATAATCAGTGGACAGTGGTTTGTGAAAAACAAGGTGGATAAGGGCGAATTCACCGATAAGCGCTTTCTGTATGCGATGGCCTTGGTGTTTTTCTACGCCTATGCGGCCGAGTACATAGGCCTGAGCTCCATCGTAGGTGCATTCATAGCTGGGCTGTTGATAAACCAGAGCAAGAACATTGAAAAGATAAGCGAGAAAACCTACGCGCTTGAAACGGTATTTGTGCCGGTGTTTTTTATTTCACTAGGAATACTCGTAGATATTCAGGCGCTGGCAACATTTTTCATTCCCATTGCAGTGATAACTGGGGTTGCGATTGTCACGAAAGTAGTCGGGTGTGGAATTGGAGCAAAACTCGCAAAGCTTTCGGATATCGAATCGCTTATCGTAGGTTTTGGGATGAGCCCAAGGGGCGAAGTGGCCCTCATTGTTGCACTTCTCGGTTTTACGAACGGCGTTCTTAATTCTGCAGAATATTCCGTAATAGCGGCAATGGCGCTGCTGACAACGCTCATCACTCCGCCTTTGTTAAAATATCTGGTTCAAAAAATAAAAAAATAAAAAAGTAAAAAGAAAGTACTCGCTTATCCAATAAGGCATACTCCATCTCTGCAGCCATACGCACATTGCATGACTTCAGAGCTAAACCCACTGTCTATGCAGAAGTATTCCAGCACGCTTCTTGTGTCATAGCAATAGTCTGTATACTGGCTACTCTTCTGCTCTCCATTCGTGTAGTAGATTGTATAGGTTATTGTTCCTTTTGTGTTTGTATTTTTTCCTTTGTCGCTGTCGCTGCATGAGTATCTATCCACAGTAACGCACTCGCCGTCCTCGCACATAGCGCAGTTTTGCTGCTCTGTTCTGGACTTGACAACATTGCCGTCGCAGTAGTACTCAACGAGCATAGAATAGCCGTATTGATCCTGCGTACAGTAATCTGTGTAAGAGCCGTATTTTCCATCAAGATAACCAGTTGTTGTACCTTTGTTTGCTATATCATCACCATCATCTGTTTCTGTACATCCCTGCGTTGTGCACCTGCCATCATAACACTGATATCCCTGTTGGCAGCTGACTGTTTCTTTTTTGACAACATTTCCATCGCAGTAGTACTCAACGAGTTTTGATGGTATCTGAGCAGCTGTGTAGGTTGTTTCTGTGCAATAATCAATGTATAGTCCATAGACGCCATCAAGGTATCCTGTCGTCTGCCCTTTGGTTTCATACTCTCTTCCCTTATCTGTTTCTGTGCATGTCTGCTGAACGCACTGGCCCTGAGAGCACTGCCCTTCGCACGTGTAGGTCTTGTTTCTTACGCTATTTCCATCGCAGTAGTACTCAACAAGTTTTGATGGTATCTGAGCAGCCGTGTAGCCGGTTGTTTCTGTGCAGTAGTCTTCGTATTTCTGATCACCAAGGTATACTACACCATAGTGGTATGGGTCATCTCCATCATCTGTTTCTGTACATCCCTGCCTTGTGCAAACGCCATTTTCGCAACCATATTCGCACTGGAATGTCTCATTTTTTATTTCTGTACCATCGCAGTAATATTCTGTAAGCACTGTTTTCTCGCATACATCCCCTTCTTTTTGTGTCAATGTATATGTGGTTCCGTATTCATAGTAATTCCTTCCGCCATCTGTATCTGTGCATGTCTCTTGTTCTTCCTCACATGGACCATAGTACGCAACAGATGTTCCTGCTCGGGTTGCCGCACCTGGGTTTAGATAGGATATACCATTTTCACCGCAAACAGGCCTGTATGTCAGATCGCAGTCGCAGTATCCGGTCGTTTTGCCATCCCCATAACAGCCGCAGCAGTCAACTGCTATTACTGTGTTTCCACTGCTGCCTTCAAGTATCTTTTCAGTCGATCCTTCCGGTATGTATACTGTCTTTCCACCGCAAAGAGAACCACCTTTCCAAAGTAGATAGCCGATAACGAGGAGCCCTATTAGTATAAGGACAAGAACCACTGTTGTAATTGCTCCTGCTATACCGCCACCTGTGGAAACTTTCGCTTCTTGCATGTATT
>JBAMLP010000011.1:5933-12167 GCA_039793475.1 Candidatus Micrarchaeales archaeon
AAAAACAATTATAAACCTTCGCCAGATATCCTTCTTATGAAAGTAATCTCCTTTCTGCTCAAGGATAAGCAGTTTTTTGCTTGGAGCGACGGCTTAAAGCTTGTCGGCAACCCTGTCTCCAAGGCAAAGGAACTGCGAGAGAGGGGGATAAAACTCTTGCATATAAAGGATGCGGATATAAAGACGATGAACAATTTTGATATCTACGATAAGCTGACCTACATCATCAATGTTCAGGTTGAGGCGCCGTGCGATGGAAAAATAATAAAAAGGCTTCTTGAGGTTAAAGCGAGGGTGGTTGTTGAACTGCCCTGTGCTTTGCTTGAAAAATTTAAGGAGAGCAAAAAACTCCTTGTTGGAAAGGTTAGGGATTGGGGAAACACTGACGGCATTGAGTTTGTGAACGATGTTATTGTTTTCAGCGAGAGCGAGATAGAAAAAGTAGAGAGGTTGGGAAAGAGGGTGCTGTTTTGGGGGAAAAGTAAAAAGAAGGTTTTTGCCGAAGTAGAAGGATATGTTTAAAAATAGAAATAGAGAAAAATAATAGTGGTTTTATGAAAGGACAGAGTAAAGCGTTAGAGATCGTGCTCGTTTTGCTTGTTCTGGTTATAGTTGTTTATGTCGTGCTTGATATATTCACAAAATACATGGCCCAGGAAAGCGAGAAGCTTCAGGGAATTCAGCTCACGCAGGAGCAGAAGATGGCTGTGCAAAAAATTGTGCAGAGTTGCGAAACAAAATGCAGCAATTATCAGAGGTCCACCAGCGATAAGAACCTCGTGGAGTTCTGCACTTCTTTCAACGAGATAGACCTGAACGGGGACGGGGATACGAACGATTATTCGGATACTTCCGTATTCGCGGAAATTTCGCTTGGAGGAGTGGGGAGCTGTGAGAAAAGGATTCCGTGCTTCCTGCTTGTTGAATGCCCTAATGTTGATGCAAAAAAATGCAACGAGGCAATCTGCTCATACTATTCAAAGTTGGGAGTGACGGGAAGCGCGCTTGATGCGAGGGTTAACGAACTTCTCAACCCTGGAGACTGCCATGATAAATTTTTATCCTACCACTGGTTCACGATTGCCTTCCCCCGAACAGATAGAGGGGAGCTTGAATGCACACAATGAAGGGCGATGCGCCGAGTTTGTGGATATGGATTCTTGCAAGTTTTATCTTTGCCTCGATCGTGATAATGGCCTACTGGAACGCATTCGGCTCGTTTAAGGAAAACTTTGTTTCAAACGAGCAGAAAAGACTGTTTGATGAGCTTTCTGGAAAAATAGAGAGTTTCTGCTCAATGCCCAACGACAGCACTTTCAGGTTTGGTAAGAAAGTTTACGGAGAGGTTGTGATTACGGGTTATAGTGATGAACTCTGCGTAAGCGGAAAGAATAAACTCTGCAAGAATATTACCTGCGACATCAATGTTAGTTCGCTTTTCGTTCCGGCTGGGGTAGAAAATGAATACACTTTTGTCATCGAGAAGAAAGATGATGTTGTTTATGTAAGGGGGAGCGTTGGATGACCGCAACGACTGATTTTATTGTAAATGTTGGCTCGCTCGTAGCAGTTCTGATTGTTATAGCAATAATGTGGAATGCCATAAGCTTTCAGATAAACCAGCAGAAAAAATTCATCGCAAATGATATTGCAAAAGAAGTGAGTTTTTTAATAATGGAAAGCTATGAGAAGGGGAACAGCAACGCGAGTTTTGAGCACGGTGGGAGGGTGGTGGTAGGAGAGGGTGTTGTTTTTGCAAGCGTGGATGGGCAGGAAAGCTATTTTCCCTACCCTCTTGAGCTGAACGCAAGCGGGGAATTCATGTTTACAAACGAGATACACTGTTCTGGGAAAGAGGAGGTCGTATGCGCGGGCAGTTGAATATTTTTCCAAAAGTGATGTTTGTCTTTCTCATCGCCGCAGTAGTTTTCTTTGCGAATGTCTTGGTTGTAAATGCGTATGACAAATACTGGGAGCAGAGGGAGAGGCTTAACGCTTTGCAGGTGTTGAAAATAAATGCTGAGAAGAACTGGACTTTTTTGGGGTATGAGGGGAAGGAATTCTCTGTTGGTAGTTTTCACTCCGGAAGGGAGGATATTGCAAAAATAAAGGGAATCATGGATGTTGTTTGTTTGAATGAAAAAAGAATGTTTGAAACTGTTTATGTTGAAAATGAAATAAACATAAGTGATAAAAAAATATGCAGCAAAGAGATGTGCTACAACTTAAAGTGCAGTGCGATAGATGCGACGCTCTTGCCTGGGGCGCACCACCTTCTTGTAGTGATTGAGGAAGGAAAGGTGAGGGTGTTAGAATGATGGACGATGTTATTGGAATAGTGATGGCGATCGTTGCGCTTGGGATTCTTGCATCCGCGCTCATGTATGTAAGCGCTGAGAGAGAAAGTGCAGTCGAAAAACAGGCTGAAATTTCCTACAAATATGTTGGAGCAATCGGAACAATAGAAAAGGCGAAAAATGAAACTTATAAAGGGAGGAGCATTCTTGTGCTTATCGCCGACAGCATTGCTCAGCAAAACAGCACTGTAAGAATAGATGAAGAAGAGATAAATGTTGAGGCGCTTTGCTACGAGAGAGACATAAGCATCGGAACGAATTACTGGGGAGTGAAGGATGGTGTGATTTTTGGGATAGACCTTTACAATGGAGAGAAGGGAGTAGTATGGGTGAAATAGAGACAAACCGCAGGGGGGCGGGAGATGAGAAATACTTTAAGCTCCCCCTGGCTTACACAAAACCTCATAATAACATAAGGGGGTTGAAGCTCCTCTTGAGCCTTCGGCTCAAATCTCTCGCGCTTTCGCGCTCGATAGGGGGAGATGAGAAATACTTTAAGCTCCCCCTGGCTAAGGGGTTTGCGCCTGCTGCAATAGTCTTTATTTTTCTCATAATCGCATCCATTCTCTTAGCGCTTCTGTTGGTGCACGAGAGAGTGGATGAGTTGAGTGCAGGAAATATTGAGCTGAAAGGAGTGTATGAATTCCAGAACAAGAGTTATGGAATCGGAAAAGCAGGCATACTTATTTATTGCAACTACTACAGAAACCCAGTTAGTTTTTTGAATTCTGAGCTTCCGGTAGAAGAGATAAACGGCAATTCTTTGAGAGTAGATGGCGTTTGGATGAAAAACAGAATATATAACATCAGTGAAAAAATAAACTATGTTTTTTCTGGGATGGGTGAGTGGAACACCAGCAATGTCCAGAGCAAAGTAAGTTGGCTTAATACGAACGGCGAGGTCTGTTCGCTCTCTACCTATTCAGGTAGTTTAAACGGATGTAGCGGGAGTGTTGTTTTTAACATAACCTGCATAGGGAATGATGTGGAAACTTTTGAAGGAATAAAAAAGATGAATGTAAGCTATTATGGGGTTGTAGAGAACTAATTCCGCTGTAGCGAACAAAAATAATAAATTCGTTCTAGCGGAATTATATGAAGTCCTCGCACTCGCTCTTTATGATATCTATTACCGAAGAGCATGTATATCTTATTTCATTTAATTTTGCATCAGCAATAAGTTTTCCTTTTTGCGGAGGCGCGTTTGCATCAACAGTTACGGTTGCTCCTAGGTTATCTCCGGTTTTGCTTACATGCTCGTCCAAATTTTCAAATTTCCAATCCGCATTGGTGCAGGAAATTACACCACAGAAAAGCTTGAAATATTTGCTTGAAGGTGGTATGAACACTGCGTATGATGGGGTAACGGTGCAGTTGTTTCCTTCTTCTCCAGTTCGGTTGCAGTAGATGGTATCTATGAACCGATTATTAACTTCATTGGCTTCATCAACAGCATTATTGCTGTCGCTGAAAACATCAACAGAAATCTGGTTGTTGCATACAACAGAAACTGGTGGTAAGGTGTAACACTGCCCAGCACCAAGAGCATGGATGTTCACAACATTGGAAGCGGTTCCTATAACATAGCTTGTCTGATGCTCACCTGCATTGACGAGTGAATTGCAGTCCTTTATGGTAAAAGTTACGGTATCACCTTGAGAAGGATTTCGTGGGCTCCAACTGACCTGGGGTGCAAGGTCTGGCTTTCCTGTTTCTGTGCTTACTGCAAAGTTAAGGGTTTCTGTTTTTGATCCTTGGCATGTTATACCAGTATAAGTAAGCGTAATTGTTGGGTTTTGAGGCGCGTTTGGGTTTGTTCTATCTATTCTAACTTTTAGGTCTTTCTGTTCTTCTGCCGGAATCTCCTGGTTAAAACCAGAAACTGTAGTTATGGAATAGCCGGAAGTTATAGAGGCTGAGGTCACTTTAACCGGCACCTGACCATTGTTTTTTACTGTAATTTTAAGGTCAACCGGAAAAGAGCTAACCGGGTCGGGAGAGTGGGAAACGCGCTGAAGGGAGATGTCTTTAACATTAACAACATTTACGCGTATGCTGGCTTTTTGAAGGGAGGTGGAAAATTCTTTGTCTGACTTATCTGTGAATGAATAAAACGAGGTGCGTAGATAATTCCCTGTTCTTGTTAAACCTATTGTAACACCTTCGATGTTTAATTGCGAGGAGAGAATATAGCTTCCCTCTCCTAAATTGGTGCTCCATTTAACCTCGTTTCCTTCAAAATACTGCTCGTTTGTTCCACCAGCAGAAAAAATATTTTTTGCTTTTATTGCTCCTCCTGCATATCCTTTTTTATCCTTATATTCCGTACCGAGGATTGGTGAAAATGTAACTGGTTCGGCAGCAGGATTGGAGAATGGGTTGTCTTGGTTGATTTTATTACCCTCGGCATACCATGTCTCATATTTATTCTTTGAATAGTCAAATTCTTTTCTGTTCACTGTTGTATAAGGTTCGTATGTAGATTCATTGTCATCACTTACTGCAACAGACATTTTCGCGTTCCAGGAGCTCCCTTGAGCAAAATAGCTTTCAATATTGCTGCGTAATGTTATCTGACCAGGGCAGATTACTGCACCATCTGGCAGATCGTTCTTATCCGCATTTTCTGGAGACAGAACCTGTGCGGTGGTCGATACTGTAAATATGTTCTTAAAGTATAATTTTGTGTTAATTTCGTTATAATCCGAGCACATGTTGGATTTACAATAGAGGAATGTGCTTACTTCCCGGCTTTGTTGAACTGAAGCGTATGAAAAAATTAAAATTGAAAAAAAGAGTAGTAAAGAGAGTATTTTTTTCATCAGAACTCGACCCCTATTCCTACATCAAGCACCCAATTATCTTTGGTTCGCCACACCCCAAACCTCGAAGTGCCGTAGGGGGTTCCGATCGTAGTTCCTCCACCCCATTTCTCCAATTCGCCAACGCCTTTAGCCTCTGCACCAACAAATGGTGTTAGGGAGAAGCCACCTTCACTTTCCACAAGCTTTGCCGCAACAACCGCAAACGCTGTTCTTTCCCCAGCAGTTATCCTTCCGCCAGCTTTGACCTCCCAAGGAACGAGCAGCATGAAATCTGCCATGCCTTCGAGAGTATAACGGTCGACAGTTCCTTGGAAAACAGGTAGCCTTGTATAATCACCTTCTATACCAACAATAACATTGCCTATTCTTATATTTCCAACTCCAACAGTCAGCCCTGGAGTTCCATAGGTTGTTTGCAGTCTGCCGCGGTCATCGAATATGAACCTCAAGCCGATCTTGCCCTCTGCATAAAGTTCTTGTCCGCCAGCCAGCCTCTCCTCAATCCTTGCCTTCACTCCTGGTTCAACTCCGTATCTCTCCAGCGCTCTTTCGTTAAGAGTAATTGTGCCATTTCTAATATCGATGTCCAGACTTTTTTCCATATAAAACTCGCGTATAAAATTTACGAATGCGGATGCATTTATCATAAGGCCTTTTTGTGGTGCGCCGAGTTTTCCACCCTTGTATCCTTGGCTTTCAAAAGTGAAAATCGTGCCTCCTACACCGGTAGTGACCATCTGCCTTGGGACATATATTTTTACATTTGACATTCCTTTAAAAGCGCCCCATATCGGAGATTGCGTGGCATAGTCTTCGTTCAGGAGTTTCATCAACATATCTATGTCTCCGCTGTACAACGCATCCAAAAATGCAATTGTTTGCTCATCCGTAGCAACGTCCGAGTCAGTAAAAAGTTTGTACCTGATTTCTTTCTTTTGAGCATCTGACATCTCACGGTATTCGTCGGCGGTTGGAAGGCCGAGAGCCCTCATAAACCCGTTCATATACTCCTTAACTGCCTTAGCTCGTTCCTCTGGAGACTTACCTTGGGA
>JBAMLP010000012.1:0-2376 GCA_039793475.1 Candidatus Micrarchaeales archaeon
CCCGGGCGCGTTCAACCTTCCCAGGTACAAAATATACGCTGACCCGTTCAACACCGCTGGTTTGGTCATAGACCCGAACATGCACGATGGGTTCAGGTTTGAGGTTTGGGATGTTTATGAAAGCAGAAAAGTTTTCTTCAACACTCCAGAAGAAATATATGATATGCTCGCGCTCATAGGAGGAAGAAGCAGGTACATAATAAAGAGGGTGTATCCGAGAAAGGGAAACAAAGTTCCAGAAAAAGAAGCTGTTGCTGCTGTAAGCACTGAAAAAATAAACCTGATTGCAGGGGAGTATGTAGGAAAGGACGACCCGGTTGCAGTTGTAAGGGCGCAGTCAGGCCTGCCCTCTCTTGGGGAGATCCTGGAGGCGTTCGCGTTTCCGGAACTTGTGAGCGGGTGGATGAGGGGAAGTCATTGTGGTCCGATTATGCCGGTTGCAATGAAAGACGCAACGCCCACAAGGTTCGACGGCCCACCAAGAATCGTTGCGCTTGGTTTCCAGCTTGCGAACGGAAAACTCATAGGTCCTTCTGACATGTTTGAAGACAAAGCATATGATTTGACGAGAATAGAGGCCCAGAAAATTGCGGACTACATGAGAAGGCACGGTCCCTTTGAGCCGCACAGACTGCCAGCCGAGGATATGGAGTACACAACCCTGCCGAAAGTGCTGAAAAAGCTTGAGGGAAGGTTCCAGAAAATATAGTTTTAAAAACAGTTTAACCTTATCTCACAAGTATTGAAAGAACCTTAAGTTTTGTCCCGCCTTTTTTGATTACAAGATTGGCATTTAAAAGAGACCTCGCCATGGTGGTGAGTTCGTTTTCATCAATCGGATAGTTCTTGGGGATGGAGATTTCTACTTCGGTGATTTTTTCCTGTTCATATTGCTTGAGCACTTCCATTATCTTGAGGAGAATGGAAAGCTCGTGCTCGTGTTCCATGGATGCTCTTTGCCTGTTATGTTTTTAATTGTTTGAGTTAGCCAATTGGCGAACGGATTGATAGAAACTAATAAAAACTTTTTGGTTTAAAATAGATGTGCGTTGGAACAAACCAATTGGTTTGTGGTTGCCTGGAAACAGGTCCTATCTCTTAACTTCCTTCGGGAAGTTCTGAGAGATTTATCTTTCCTTCGGGAAAGATAAAGCGGATCAATTGGGTTTAAACAACGACGGTGCCTCCTTTTTCCTTCAGAGCTTCTTTAAAATTATCAAAGGAGCATATTATTGTTTTTCTCCCTGGTTTTGATTTTGAAAAATCTATCGCCGCTTCCATTTTTGGCTCCATGTTACCCTTTCCGAACTCTCCTTTTTCCAGAAGTTGTTTTGCTTCTTTCCAGGTTATTCTTTTGATGGCTTTTTGATTCTGCTTTCCAAAATTTACATAAACACACGGCACATCAGTGAGAATTATTAGCATGTCAGCGTTTATTTTTTTTGCGAGAACCGCGCTTGCCCTATCCTTGTCGATTACTCCCTCAACAGCCATGATGCCTGTCTTTTTCCGGACGACAGGTATTCCGCCACCGCCGCATGCCACGACAACAAAACCCCTTTTTGTCAAGGAAACAATCTCCTCTCGCTCAACGACATCCAGCGGAATCGGAGAGGCGACGAATTTCCTCCATCCCCTTCCTTTCTCGCGCTTCAAATCCTCGCTTATTTTTTCTTTGTACACAGGTCCTATGGGTTTTGTTCTTTCAGTGCTACGCGCGCCATTCCTGTCTACTAAAACATGCGTTATCACAGCAACCGCCTTCTTTTTCCTCTTATTCAGGGCAGAAACTATCCAGTGGCCTATCTGGCCCTGAGTCATCGCGTTCAAAACTGCAAGGGACATTTTTATTCTAGTGTTTTTCTGCTGAAGGAAAAGGTTGCCAACCTGCGGGCCGTTTCCATGCGTTATCACAACCTCATTTTTGTTTAGTAGCGGCAGAATTTCAGAGATCGCTTTCTCAACATTCTTTCTTTGTTCGCTCTCGGTTCCCATTTCGCCTTTTTTTACTAGAGCATTTCCACCTAGAGCGACTACGATTCTCATGTTGATTGAAGAAAGAAAAACAATAAAAACTATACTGTTTGCTTTTCTAGTTTTTTCGTTTCTGTCTTTTTTCCTCTTACAAACTCACCATGCTTCTCTTTAAGCTCGCTGAGGCCGTCTTTTATCAGCTTCATGCCTACGGGCAGGACAGAAAGTCCAAGCAGAGCAGTCCAAGGAATGAACGCAACCCCGAGCCCAAAAACTGTTAATCCTGCAAGTCCCACTCCACACCCGCTCCAGAATTTTGCCTTATTTTTAATAACGTTTGTCTCGCCGATGGATTCGAACATTTCTTTTGCAAATGAGGTGTTTAGATAGTGGAGCCTATCT
>JBAMLP010000012.1:2386-11999 GCA_039793475.1 Candidatus Micrarchaeales archaeon
ATAAGCTCCTTTGTTGTGATGTATTTTTGTTCTGGAGTTAGGTTGCTTTTTTCAATACTATCCATTGTTTTCCTTATGAGCATGAGATAGGATGCGTACGCATTTCGGAACTCCTCTTGTAAAGGGGAATAAATTTTATTCTGTATTTTGTTAAGCACTCCTTCCATTTCTTTGATAACCTGGATGCGTTCAGCAATCCCAAGGTCTGTATCTGCCGTTTCAACTAATGAGAGAACATATCTTCTAGTACTTTCAACATCCGCCAAATTAACTATCTTCGCAACTATTTTACTCATCAATTTTTCGATGTTTTCCCAAGGAACAGGGCAGGATATTTCTCCATGCAGAGCAACTCCCATGACTATGTTTACGCACTCCTCGTCGTATCCTTGTTCAAGAACCTTTTTCTTAACATGTTCCGAAAACTCAGCACGCGCAATATCTCCGCTTATGGTTGCATAAATCCTACCGTTTTCTTCAATAACCGAAATGAAACTATAAGGCCTGTAAAATCTAGAATCAAGAGCTTTTATTGTTTTTTCGCCTTCAGTCCTCTCGGTCTCGGAAAGCATCCCCTTTACTTTCTCAAAAAGATTCTTCAGATTATTAAATTTCTGTTCATATTCCTTTACCTCTTCATCCGTAAAAGGCATGTTGTTTGAGCAAAGGGGCTCAAAGAATATTTTTATGGAGTAATACTCCAAAAGCTCCTGCGGAATTTTCTTTATGCTTTCATAGATATTCTTATTTATCATTTCTATTCTACCAGGCTTGGAACCAGCCAGGCTTCCAATCCCTTCTATGGATTTTTCCATACTTCTGTACACTCTCTCTGCGATTTCTTTTATTTGCTCTCTGTGGATGCCGCGGTTTACAAGCTCGCCTTCTATGTCATAGAGAATGAAATTTTTGTTAATCAATGTCTGTCCATTTTCTATGCTTATGTATTCGTAGTTATTTATTTTTTTCCTGATTTGCTCTGTGTATTCATGCACATAATCCTCCGCACCATCATTCTTTGCATTTTTCTCTATAATATCCAAAAGTTCTACACATAAGGAAATGTTGCCCGCAGTGAATAACCTTTCTGCATCCACTATCAATTTCCCATACTCCAGCAGTTTTCTTTCTATCTCATAATCTTTACCTTTAGGGTCTTCTACGAATGCTTTCAAACGGTCGCTTATGTAAGAACCGGTATCTCTCATTTCCGGTGGCAATTGCAGTTTATTTTTCTTAAAATACAGTATTGTTTCGCCTATATCATCTGCTATAAATTTCTTTACCGGCCTGTATTCCATCCCAACAGGCTCGAGAGTAAGCAGGAATTTGAATATATCTTCTTTTGTTTCTAGTTTTGGCAGTTTTGGCATAGTTATAATTTATGAATAATAATGCTTTTAAATGTTTATATTGGATGGGGCCGCTGTGATTTTCGCTTTTTGGATCAGCCCAAAAAGGTTCGAACACAGATAACGGGCTCCCGAAGCCCGCAGGATACCAGGTTACCTCACGGCCCCTATATGTGAAGAGCAGCAAAAAGAAGAGCAAAAAGCCCTATAAACATTGTGTAGAGCAGGACTGTTCTTGTGAAGCGTGCGTACTCCCTTGTTGGGTTTTTGTAGAATGTGACCGCAAAGTATAGTATGGATGCGTAGGAGGCAAGAAGGGTGACTAAGCTCAGCGAGGAGAGTGCAAAATAGCTTATGAATGGATAGGCCGAAGCGGGTATGAATAGGAGGAGAAGGACCGAAGCGGCCATTGCTGCGTACTTTTTGCCTATAATTATCGGAAGGGTTTTTGATTTTCTTATCGTTTTATCCCCTTCTACATCCTCTATATCTTTTATTATTTCCCTGGCCATGCCTATGATGAAGGCTATCAGGAACAGCACATAGGCTATCGCTTTTATCTCTGTGGATACTACGTAGGAAGCAAATATGAAAGGAATGCCCATAGAAGCTGCAACTGCGGCATTTCCTAAAATAGCAACATCCTTTAGCCAAATATTATAAAGTATTGAGAGAACAACAAAAATTAGCACTGTGGAGAAGGCGTTTTCATTTATCGAAGAAGAGAGTATTAGGGATATGGCGAAGGTGAGGAATGCAAAAACTACCACCGAATTTTCGTTTATCGTTCCTCTAACAAGCGGCCTGTCCAGCCGTTTGTTCGCCCTGTCTGTCGCAATGTCAAAATAATCATTAAGGGAGAACGCACCCATCTCAGCGAAAAGGGGAACAAAAAGGCTGAGCAATATTGGACCGGTAAGGGGTGGTGGGGAGCCGAGGACGATGGATTCGCCGATGAAAACAGCAAAAGCAAGCATGAGCGCATGGTCGAACCTTGTGAGCTTGAAGTATTCAACAACTGTCTCAAAAATCCCACTAATCCGATGCATATTCTGTATACTAATTGGAATGTTTTTAAATCCTTACCTCCAATTGAATTCATGAATTTTCTTGTGTCCGAACCCAAGTACAAAATAGAAGAAGCAGACGCAGTTATTCTCCCCATAGCCTATGAGGATACTGCGAGTTTCAGAAAGGGAACGCGGAACGCGCCGCAGGAGATAATAAAAGCGAGCTATGCGGTTGAGGAGTATGATGCTGAACTGGGGAGGGAGGTGTGCTATGAAATCAAGATGGCAACCCATCCAGTGGTTGAGCTTGACGGACTTAAGCCCGAGATGGCGACAGGCAAAATTTCCCTCCTAAGTTCGAAACTTAGAAACAAATTCGTTGCAACAATAGGAGGAGAGCATTCCATCACATACGGCCTTTTGAAGGAGAGGAAGCCGGATTTTTCCATACTCTACATAGATGCACATCCAGACCTGAGGAATGAGCTTTATGGAAATTTGGTATCCCATGGAACTGTTGCAAGAAGGTTGATGGAGAAGGGATATGATATTACATTTGTTGGAGCAAGGGCGATGAGCATAGAAGAGGCGCATTTCATAAAGAAGAATAATGTAAGTGTTTTCTACGGGAATGATTTTGAAATTGATGAGGTTGTTTCAAAGCTTGGCGAGAATGTTTATGTAAGCATAGATGCTGATGGGTTTGACCCGTCTGTCTTTCCGAGCGTTGGAACACCAGAGCCTGGCGGGATAAGCTGGGAGAAGGGGGTTGGCCTTTTGAGGGCGGTTGCAAAGACCAGGGAGGTCGTTGGGTTTGATTTTGTAGAGGCGGTTCCGGAAGAAAACAAAACCACGCAATTTGTTGGAGCAGAGCTGATATACAAACTCATAGGATACAAATTTTTTCTTTAGCTCAGCAGTGCTTTAACTTTCTTTGAATTTTCTAAATAGATTTACAACATCGTTTTCCATGTCCACATAGGAGTTGTAGCCGAATTCCTTGCATGCCTGAAAAGCAAACGGGTGTGGGGTGAAATGCCTCACGCTTATAGTGAATCCCTCTATGTTCGCGGAAACAAATGTTTCCCCATGCCTCCCGTAAACCTCCTCAATCTTCTTTGAGAGGAACGCGTCCTGCTTTTTCACAATCCTGTTCTCTATGTTCTCATGGATGAAGGTGAAGGCGATGGTTTTTTCCTCAACTCCTCCAAGAACAAGGTTTTCGAGTTTGACTACTCCGGAAAATGAGACGCGTATGGATTTTTCGGAAACCTGTATTGTAGGGGAGGGAAGCTCAAAATGAAGGTAGTGGCTGAAGAAATTCACGCCTTCCTTAGAAATAACATATTTTGAAAGAAAATGAAGACGATGTTCTGAGAAATAGAGCGCTGTTGTGGAACCGTGGGAAAATCTCGGGCTGAGCCTTTTTCCGTCAAGATGAACTGGCTGGAAATACTCGAGCGGCCTTGCGAAAGGCATCTTCGCTTCAAAAAGGAAAACATCATTTCTTGAAAAAATCTCTCCGTAGCATGCTGTGCGGAGCGTTTCCATCTCTGAAGAAAGTTTTTTTGTATTCTCAAGCCACTCCCTATCCTTCTCGATTAAATATTCGAGATTTTTTGTGTAGGAAATCGGAAGTGCCATTATTTTTTCACCACTTCTATTTCAAGTTCTGGAATCAGCTGTTTTGCATTTATGAGAATGAGCGCCTTTTTATTCTCAAAACCCTTGCTTCCGACCGCAACCCTCGCCCTTTTTCCTTTAACCTCAACCTTCGCTTCTATTCCTAGATTGTCAAGAAGGATGTTGAGCTTTTCCTCGGGCTTGCTTGCAACCTTTAGCACTTTCACCTTATACCTGACCTTTTTTCCAGCGAGAGGATGGTTGAAATCCACCATCACCCTTCCACCAGACCTGCTCTTGACTGTTCCGTATATTGTGCCTGCATTCGTATCCATATGCACTCTTGTACCCGGCTTTGCGTCAACATTGAACATCGCAAAATCCCTTAGTGGCATGACTTTGATGAGGTCTTTTCTCCTCTTTCCAAATGCCTCATCAGGTCCGAACACAGCTTCTTTCTCTTCTCCTTCATTCATCTTCTCAATCAGCTTTTCCAGCCCGGGGATCATGACAGCCTTTCCGAAAACAACAAGCATGGGCTTTTCCTTTCCATGAAGCTTTTTTGCAATCTCCCCTTTTGTAGAATCGAAAACATTCCCTTTTTCATCTCTGCCCTCAAGCTCTATCAGCAAAAAGTCCCCTTTGTTCATCATTTTACCAACCTTACCATTCTATTTTTAAATTTTTCAAAACATTTTTAGCAAGTGGTTGTATGGAACAGAAAACATTATTAAAGATTATCGTTGTTGCCGTTGCAATCTTTTTTATGCTTGAGAGCGTGGCCATGGTTGTAATCGGAAAAGCGACGGAGAACAAAACAACAGAGATGTATGAAGCATCCGGAACCGTTGAGGTAACAATAACGAAATACTATCCATATCTCATCAGTCCGGATTACATCAACGAAAGCGTGAAGAGCGAGCTTCTTGCGATGGACGGCGTTGAGAGGGTGGAGGAAGAGGCGGAGGGGAGTGTGATAGCAGTGACGGAATCAAAGTACGTTTTTCCTGTATACCAGTTTTTGAAAGAAAATGGGATAAGCGCTTATACAAAAGCACAGGTATACTTTCCGGGCGATATTACCCTGGGGGGCAAAACAGCATACCTGCAGGGAGGGGTGACCCTCGTAATGGAGCCGTTTGTGGATGAAAACCAGCGGGCAACTATGCTCATAAAAGCTGAGGTGGAGAATGGGAAGGTAACGAAGATATATGAGCTCAAGCCCATTTCCGAGAGGAAGGAAGTTGCTCTCAGCGGGACGGTTGAGGAGGAGATAGGAAAAAAGTATGTCATTCTTGTTCCATGGGAGAACAGAACCCTCACTGCTTCGGACCTTGGCATCGAAGCCGAAAGCGTGGAATATAAAACAAACAATTATGTAATCATAAACCCGCAAACGCCGGTCAGCGAGAAAAAAGAATATGTGACAGCAATAGGCGAAGGGGTGATTATCGTAAAACAGAATTTCACGAACAAAAGCGCTGTGTTGCAGGACTATTCTTCTTACGGAAATCTAACTTTTCCGGATTCGCAGATAATTCTGGTAACGAATGAAACGCTCGAGAATATCTCCTTTGCCATGCAGGAATACTGGCTTTACAGCGCAAGGGTTTTTCCAGAAAACTACACCTACCATGAGATTGTCGTTGGGTATGAGAGCGCCGCTCCGCTTGAAATAGGAGGAAAGGTGAGCGTTCTGATGAACGCAACCGTAAGCGGGAGTGCAATAATTTCACTTGAGGAATAATTTTTTCACTCTTTCTTCGCCTTTTATCTTCTTTATGTAGTGTGCAACCGCAGCGGGAACATATTTTTGCCAACCCATGCCCTCAGCCATGAGCTTTCGTATGTATGTTCCCTCATTAACCCCACGGTCATACCTTCCAGTACCCTTCACCTCGTATTCTGCCTGCTTGAAAATTCTTTTCACCCAATCATTGTTTGAAAAAACCGCGTTTATTTTTTTGATTCTTTTGAGAATGCTCTCGAGCCAGAGTTCATCGCTTTCAACATCCTTGATCGGTACTATCGTTATTTTTATGCCCTCCTCTCTTGCGACAATCCTAAGCATCCTGGCTCGTTCCGCGAAAGTAAATGGATTTTCTGTTGTAAAACTTTTATTCGCGCTTCCAACCACCACAAAAATTTCATTATATTTTTTTGCTATCCTTTTCAGCGCATAGAGATGGCCGTTGTGGAAAGGCTGGAACCTGCCCACAAAAACAGCCCTCATCCTCAACCAGCCCCTTTCAGCTTGAGCTCAACGAGCTTGGATTCTCCACCAACTTTTGAAACGCCGATAACTGCATTCGCGTTTGAGATTACGATGTCGTTGTGGCTTACAACGATAAACTGGGTGTTCTTGAGAGAGGTGAGAAGCTCTACAAGCCTCTGGCTGTTGAGCTTGTCCAGAGGCGCGTCCACTTCGTCAAGGATGTAGAACGGCGTTGGCTTTACGAACTGCATTGCGAATATGAACATGAGCGAAACCAATGCTTTCTCCCCACCGGAAAGCGCATTCAGCGAGAGCTCCCTATCGTTAACAACTATTTTTATGTAGAGCCCGCTGTTGAACGGGTCGTCTGGCTTGTCCAGGTAGAGATGGCCCTTTCCTATGTCTAGCTTCGAGAAAAGCGTCTTGAAGTTTTCGTTCACCTTATTGTATGATTCGAAAAACGCCTCCTTTTTTCTCAGGTCAATTTCGCTTATGACCGAAACTATCCCCTCCTTCTCCTCTTTGAGCTTTTCTATTTTCGCAGCCACCTCGCCGACCTCCGCATTCAGCTTTTCGTACTGCTGAGGGGCCGCAAGGTTCACCTCTCCTGATTCAGCGAGCATTTTTAGTTCGTTTTCCGCCTGCTCAACCATGGATGCGAGCTCATCCCTCGTCCCCTCTATTTTCGAGAATTCTCCCATCCTTGCCCTTTCAGCATTCAGGTCCTCGAGCCGCGTTGTAAGCGATGCCATGGACACCTCTATCTTTCCAATCTCCTTTTCAATCCTCGAAATCTCATTTCTTGCTTTATTGCTCTCTGCCCCGAGCTCCTGAATTCTTTGCTCCATCTCGTTGAATTTTTTCATTATCTCATCTATTTTCTTCCCATGCTTCCTAAAATCTTCTTCTTTCTTCTCGAAATCCTCTTTCTTTTTTATCAACTCGGATTCCATGGATTTTATCCAGTCCTGCTCGTTTTCCATTCTCTCCTTTACTCTTTTTGCTTTTTCCTCAACCTCCAAAATTTCTGCGGTGAGCCTTCCGATCTCCTCCTCGTCCACTGAAACCCTTGCCTCGAGGGAAGATTTTTTTGAGGCAAGGTTTATCTTCTCTTGCTCCGCGCTTTCAAACTGTTTTTTCAGCGCCTGCTTCTGGGATTCCAGCTCCCTTTCTTTCAAAGTGAAGGTGGTTTCAATCCCGTACATTTTTTCATAAAGCTTCGGGATTTCATCCTCGGCGCCATGGACCAATGTCTGGAGTTCTGCAATTTCAGCTTCGACCGCCCTGACCCTTTCCTCGTCCACAGCCTCTCTGCTCTCGAAAAGCATCTTCTTCCTCTCCTCCAGCGCGGATTTCCTTGCCCTTATCCTCGAAAGCTCCTCCCTCAGCTCCACGAGCATTCTCAAACTCCTTTCCCTCTCCTCCTTTATTTCGCCAAGCTCTCTTTCAAGCTCCTCAATCGCTTTGGCAGCAACTATCCCCTTTTCCCTTCCTCCTGAAACAACACCTGAGATTTCGAAGAGCTCTCCATCGAGTGTGACCACCCTTTTCCTTCCTACAAGTTTTTTCGCTTCGTCAAAATTTTTCGCAAGAACAGTATCGCCAAAAACATACTGCACTGCCTTCTTGTACTTTTCATCAAAATCGACCATGTTTATTATCGCATCCTTCTCCTTTGTTTCGCTTGCTTTTATTTCTTTGAGCGGGATGAATGTCGCCCTTCCGGCATTCGCACCCTTCAGCCTATCTATCACCTTCTTTGCAACATCAATATCCTCAACAACAATGTATAGGAGCCTTCCCCCTCCCGCGGCCTCAACCGCGTTTGCTATTTTGGCGTCAAACGAGATAAGGTCCAGCACTTTTCCGTGTATCCCTTTAACCGCGTGGGATTTTCTCAGTTCTTCAATAAAAAGAAGCGCAGGGTTTGCTCTCTGCGGGCCTCCTGCCCTCTTCACAGCAAGGGTTTCCCTTACCTTCAGCATCCTCCTGTCAAACTCTGCAATCTCCTCGTTTATTCTCTTTTCTTCTACAAAAGTGTTCCGCACATCTTCCTCTATTTTCGCAAGCTCGGCATCAATGTCCGCAAGCTCATCCTCTCCCGCAATTTTCTTTCCCCTAAGCTCGCTCAGGAGCGCCATCTTTTCCTTAAGAACCGTTTTCCTTCCTTCGAGCTGCGCCTCTTTTTTTGCGATCTCTTCCTTTATATTAGCAAGCTCTCTTTCAGTGTTCCTAAGCTCCTTTTCGAGAGCATAAACTTTCGTTTCGTCAACGCCCGCAACATCGCCGATTTTCTGAAGCTCTTCTTTACAGTGCCTGATTTCGCTCTGCAGAGCCTTTATCCTCTCCTTCCTTTTCTTACTCTCGTTTTCAATTTCCTTTATCTCTTCTGCGCTTCTCGCAACATTTTTTCTTGCTGCGGAAATTTTCTCCTCCAGAACCGCGATCTCCCTCCTGAGCGCTTCGATTTTTTCGAACGCAATCTCCCTTTCCCTTTTCGCAGAAAGCTCTTTTGTGAGAAGCTCCTTTTCGCTGAATATGTGTTTTATCTGTTCGTCGATTTTCGCTATCCCCTCCTCAATCTGCCTTCTCTGCTGCTCGAGCACGAGTTTTTTGTTCTTCTGCCTCTCAACATCTTTCATTGCCTTCTCTATTTCCATAAGAACAAGCGTTCCCCTTGCATTCGTCGCTAATTCCTTGTTCTTTTTGTACGCCTCGGCCCTTCCCTTTTCGCCCTCGAGCTGTTTTAGGTAGTTTATCTTTTCTCCGAGTATTAAATTTGCCTCTCTTATCCTCTGCTCAACAATTTCAAGCTCTTTCAGCGCCTCTGCCTTCTTTCTTTCATACTCGCCTATTCCTGCGATCTCATCTATGTACTGTCTCCTCGCTTTTCCGCCGAGGGAGGAGATTTTCTCAACCTCTCCCTGCGCGATTATTACCCTTCCAGAATTGTCCAGGTTGTATCTCCTCAGATATTCCTTTATTCCGTGCAACCGCACCCTTTTTCCGTTGAGCATATATTTTATCTTTCCATCATTCCTTATCATTCTCTTTATTTCCGCCTTTTTTCCATCAAAATTGAGCACCACTCCCGCAACCCTCGAACCGTGGTTTATGAGGTCGCTTACCTTTTTCGCCCTCATTCCCTTCAGGCTTTTCTCCCCAAGGGCGAACCTTATTCCGTCGCATATGTTGCTCTTCCCGCTCCCGTTCGGGCCTGCGAGAACATTTATTCCTGGAAGGAATTTTATGTCTGCCTTTTTGAATGACTTAAAACCTCGTATACTAACCTCAGAGATGAACATTTCGGGAGGCATGGGACTATTTGAGCGGTTAGGTTTTTTAACCCTTTGTGAGCGCTTAGGGGGGTGATTTTGGGATCGTTGAGCGAAGCGAACTGCTTCGCAGCTCTC
>JBAMLP010000013.1:0-11829 GCA_039793475.1 Candidatus Micrarchaeales archaeon
GTCCATGGCTTTCACGGTTAGGAGATAAGCATTTTCAAAAACAAAAGTGATTATGTTTCCATGCTTTCCAACTTTAACATCCCTCAGCTCCTCCCTCTCTCCTTTGTAGTCGACAAAAATGTCATATGTGCAGTCGAGTTTGGGCTCATACCACTGGTTGTTCTGAAGCCTTGCCACCACCATTCCGTCGCTGCCTGTTGTAAGGTTCGCAAGCCCATATATTCCCTCGCTCTCAATTCCGCCGTAATCCATCTGGAAGTATATCTGAACAGTTGCATTCTCCAAAGGCCTGGAGTAGTGGTCAACAACCTTTACAAAAACATCTTCGCTCCATGAGGGCTCGCATTCAGATGAGAATACAACAATTACTACCAAAAACAAAAAAAGAATTTTTTTCATGCTCCGCTCCCCCCTTCAAAAACATCAAAGCTCGTTACCTCCTCTCCTTCTTCCAACTTTATCAGCCTTACTCCCTGCGTCGCCCTCCCTATCACAGAAATGGTGTTCGCAGGGATGCGTATCGCCTTTCCTTTTGATGTCAGTATTATTATTTCATCTTTATCATCTATTGCTTTTACCCCAACCACAAATCCGTTCTTTTCCGTCGCCCTTAGGTTTATTACTCCGCTCCCTCCCCTTCCCTGCCTTCTGTACTCCCCGCTCTCGGTTCTTTTTCCGTATCCTTTCGTTGTCACAGTCAGCACGGTTGGCTTGTTGCATATTGTGAGGGAAGCAACCTCGTCCCCCTCCCTCATCCTTATCCCTATTACCCCTGCAGCATTCCTTCCAACCTCCCTTATCTCCTCCTCACTAAACTTTATCGCCATCCCTTTTTTCGTAGCTATTATCACATCATCCTTCCCGCTGGTTTTCGCGACTTCTACCAGCCCATCGCTCTCCTCTTTGAGCGTGAACGCCCGTATCCCACCTCTTCTCGGGTTTGAGAACTCCTCCATCGCAGTCCTCTTCGTGATTCCCTTCTTTGTTAAGAAAAGCACAAACCCGCTTTCAAGCGCCTTTGTGGGAAGTATCCTCACGACCCTCTCATTCTCCTCAAACTGAATAAGGTTTATTATCGGCTTTCCCTTTCCGTACCTATCTGCTTCGGGAATCTCGTATGCTTTCAGCCAGTACACCTTTCCCTTATCAGTGAAAACAAGGAGATAGCTTTTGTTCGTAGCTACGCTAACCTCCTTCACCCCATCCTCTTCTACTTCTATCCCTATCACCCCCTTTCCTCCCCTCCCCTGCCTCCTGTACTCCTCCAAATCCGTCCTCTTCACATAACCCTTCGAGGTGACTGTGATGACGACCTCCTTGTCCTCTACCAGGCTCTCCTCAGCAAATTCTTCGCCCTCCTCAGCGCTTATCTCAGTTCTCCTTCCATCCCCGTATTTTCTTTTTATCTCGCTCAGTTCCTCTTTTATTATTCCGTCAACCTTCTCCCTGCTCTCAAGAACGCCTTTGTACCATTCGATATTTTTTCTGAGCTCTTCGTATTCGTCCTTCAGCTTTTCCTGCTCAAGCCCGATGAGCTTCTGCAACTTCATATCTAGGATTGCTTTCGCCTGCGTCTCATCTATTTTCAGCATCGCCTTCAATCCTTCGGTCGCCTCCTCAACTGCCCTTGTTTTTCTCAGGAACGAAACAACATTGTCTATGTCCCTGAGCGCGGCAACAAGCCCCTCAACAATGTGCGCCCTTTCCTCAGCTTTTTTGAGCAGGAATGCTGTCCTCTTTTTCACCACTTCCCTCCTAAAATTCAGGAACTCGTTCAGCATTTCCATGAGGCTCATAATTTTGGGCTGCTTTCCCACAAGCGCTACATTTATTATTCCAAACGTGCTTTCCAAACTCGTGTATGCATAAAGTTTTTTCAGCACCGCTTCAGCATCCGTATGCTTTTTGAGTTTTATGTGAAGCTCCATCCCGCTCTTGTCGCTCCTATCCTGCACATCTGCAATTCCATCTATCTTCCCCATCTTCACAGCATTCACGATGTCCTCTATGATTTTTGTTTTCGTGACCTGGTAGGGAATTTCAGTGACTACTATCTCCTCCTTTCCCACCTCTGCCTTCCCCCTGACTTTTATTATTCCCTTTCCTGTTTTGTACGCGCTGATTATTCCAGCCCGCCCAACTATTATTCCACCGGTCGGGAAATCCGGGCCCTTCACGATTCTAAGCACCTCCTCCTCCCCCCTTCCCTCTATTAGTGCAACAAGCGCATCCGCAATTTCGTTTATGTTGTGCGGAGGAATGTTCGTGGCCATCCCCACAGCAATTCCAGAAGAGCCGTTTATGAGAAGGTTCGGGATTTTCGCAGGAAGAACAACCGGCTCCCTCAAGCTCCCGTCGAAATTCGGAACAAAATTTATGGTTTCCTTTTCGATATCCTCGAGCATCTCCTCAGCAATTTTCTCCATCCTCACTTCCGTGTACCTCATTGCCGCCGGGGAGTCTCCATCTACAGACCCAAAATTTCCCTGGCCATCAACAAGCGGGTACCTCAGGCTGAAATCCTGAGCCATCCTTGTGAGCGAATCGTATATCGCCACATCACCATGAGGATGGTATTTTCCAAGACATTCCCCAACTACTCTCGCGCTTTTTTTGTAGGAAGAGGAGCTCGTGTTCCCAAGCTCGTGCATCGTGTACAATATTCTCCTTTGCACCGGTTTCAGCCCGTCGCGTACATCCGGAAGCGCCCTTCCAACAATTACGCTCATCGCATAGGTAAGGTAGCTTTCCTTCAAATCCTTCTCAACAGGAATGTCTATTATCATCTACACATCCAGCTCCTTAACTTCTATTGCGTGCTTTTCTATAAACTCCCTTCTCGGCTCAACATTCTCTCCCATGAGGATGCTGAAAAGCTGGTCTGCGATGGCCGCGTCTTCTATTGTGACTTTTTTCAGCGTTCTTGTTTCAGCGTTCATTGTCGTTTCCCAGAGCTGCTCAGGGTTCATCTCCCCCAATCCTTTGTATCTCTGTATATCCGCCTCTCCTATTTCAGCGATTATTTTTCCCAGCCCCTCATCACTGTAAGCATACTTTATCATTTTTCCTTTTTTCACTCTATAAAGAGGTGGCTGCGCAACATACAGATACCCCTTTTCTATTATCTCTCTCATGTACCTGTAAAACAGCGTGAGCAGGAGGGTCCTGATGTGGCTTCCGTCCACATCTGCATCGCTCATTATGATTATCTTATGATACCGCAATTTTGAAATATCAAAATCATCCTCAAAACCACATCCGAGCGCGAGTATTATGTTTTTTATCTCAGTGCTTTTTACTATCTTGTGTATGGGCGCCTTTTCGACATTTAGTATTTTTCCCTTCAGTGGAAGGATTGCCTGCGTCTGCCTGTCCCTTCCCTGTTTTGCACTGCCCCCGGCGGAATCCCCCTCCACGATGAACAGTTCAGCCTTCTCGGGATTCTGCTCTATGCAGTCCGCGAGCTTTCCTGGAAGAACAGATGTTTCGAAAACCCCCTTCCTTCTTATCATCTCCTTTGCTTTTTTCGCTGCCTCCCGGGCTTCTTTTGCGTTTATGCATTTGAGCGCGATTTTTTTTGCATCCTCCGGATGCTCTAGCATCCATGTTTTCAGCGTATCGTAGACAACACTATCAACGATTCCCTTCATTTCACTGTTTCCCAATTTTGTTTTCGTCTGCCCCTCGAACTGCGGTTCCGGAAGTTTTACGCTTAGCACAGCGGTCAGCCCCTCCTTCACATCATCACCGCTTACCTTCTCCTCTCCTTTCAGCATTTCATTCTCCTTTATGTAATCATTTACCGCCCTCGTTAATGCTGTCCTGAAACCTGAGAGGTGCGTTCCCCCCTCTTCAGTTCTTATATCATTCGCAAAAGTGTAAATTGTTTCATAATACCCATCGTTGTACTGTATTGCATACTCCACAACCGAATCCCCTACCTCTTTCTGAAAATACACTGGCTTGTGGACAGCAGCCTTTGCCTTGTTGAGTTCAACAACAAACTCAGCAATTCCTCCGCTGTGTACAAATTCCTCTTCGCTCCCACTCCTTTCATCCTTGAAAACTATCCTCAATCCCTTGTTCAAAAAAGAGAGTTCCTTCAATCTTTCCTTCACCATCTCATAGTCAAAATCACCCTCCTTGAACACGAGCGGGTCTGGCTTGAACCTTACGGTCGTTCCGGTGGATGTGGTATTACCTATCGTTTCAACAGGGCTTGAGGGCGTTCCTCTTTTGTACTGCTGCCTGTAGATTTTTCCGTCCCTGTGAACCTCAACCTCCATCCACTCGCTCAATGCATTCACAACGCTCACACCAACCCCGTGCAGCCCTCCGCTTACCGTGTAGGCGCCCTTCTCGAATTTTCCACCTGCATGAAGTTTTGTTATAACAATTTCAAGCGCGGATATTTTATACTCTGGGTGGATTTCCGTAGGGATTCCTCTTCCATCATCCTTCACCACCGCGCTCCCATCCTTCTTCAAAACGACTTCTATGTTTTTACAAAAACCCGCAAGCGCCTCATCAATGCTGTTATCCACAACTTCAAAAAGCAGGTGGTTGAGCCCCCTTTTTCCAGTGTCTCCAATGTACATCGCAGGCCTTTTTCTCACTGCGCCAAGGCCTTCTAGCACCTTTATGGATTCGGCTCCATATTTCGCTTTTTCTTCCATGGGGTTCACTTCGTAAATCTGCATTAAAATTAAGACTGAAAGCGCTTAAAAACCTATCCCTTTTGTTGCTATCATATCCTACCGAGCTTTTTTTTCAGCATCTCCTTTGCTTCATTTATCTTTGCATGGGGAGCAATAATAAAAGCTGTTGCGTTCCCCTCTTTCATCACAAACACCTTTTCCTTCTTCCCATCAATCTCGACATTCTCAAACTCCTCTCCAAAAATTCCTTTTGTCAAACTTTCCATCTCGTTCATGACTTTCAGCATGAGAACTTTCAGAACATTCACCTTCCCCTTTCCAAAATAGCCACCAAGCATCTTCCCGTCTTTTATTACTACCCCACCGCTCGCAATCCCTTTCCTCACCATCGCGGTTATCAGACTCTGCGCCATTCCCTCCGGCCCCTTTACGCTCCTCTGCAGTACCCCCCCCTCAAGCGCAACCCCTTCTTCAGGGTGCTCCTCAACAAACCTGTTCGCAGCCCACACCCTCCATGCCTGGGGGATGCTGATCATACTATCAAGCGCAACAGCATCGCTCTCCTCCAAAAGAGATAGGATGTACGCTTCCCACCTTGGCCAGCTCTCCCTGCTTATTCCCTCCTTCTCTTTCAGCGCAGCCTTAGCATCTTCGATCTTTTCCGTGTATGCTTTTATTATGTCCCTCACCGCCCTCTGGTCCTCGTTTTCAGCAATCATCTTCTCCAGCCTTTCGAGCGGAACTGAAAGGAGCAGGTCGTATTCCTTTTCAGTATCTATCCTTTTTTCATTGTAAACATTTATCTCATGCCTCAGCCCCTCCATCAGCTCCTTCAGGTTCTTCAGCTTTAGCGCATTTGCCTGCGGGCTGAGCTCGATAATACTCTTGTAGTATTCCTTCCCCCCAACCACTCCCTTTACTTTATCTTCAATTACTATATACATGAGGTTTATTCCTAAAAAGAATGTAAGGAATGCCAAAAATCCACCGAAATCCTTTCCAATATATTCGAGCGTGCTGCTGAAAACGAGCTCCTGCTCAGCTACTGGTTTTGCAACATAATGCTGGAGCGCGTATCCCGTGGCTAGAAGGAGAACTGCACCGAGCGCATACCTGCCCCAATAAATATTTGCCTCCCCAAGCGAATGCCTTAATTCCCTCACAATATCCTTTTTGTCCGTTATTGCGAAAATAATTGCGAGCAGGGATTTCAAAATCTGCAGAGCGACAAGAGAAAGAACGCTCCAGAACGCTATTGAAACCGCAAGCGCGATATAGTATCCGTATTGCACTGTTTGCGCAAAAGCGTTTTTTGTTATGTCTGCCGCCTCCCTAAAGAACGGAACCGTTTCAAGCGAGATCACCCTTATTGTTATTTCTGGCGTACTCCATCTCTCAAAAACATCCTCCCTTGGTTCGAGCGTTGAGACAATCGTGTACAGGAGGAAATAATGAGGGTAGGTTGTGGATTTTATGGCCGGCCAGATTATTTTAACTGGTGCATGCTCATAAACATTTCCTCCCTGAAAAAGGTTAAGTTTTATCATGGAGGAGCTGAGTGCATTTGGAAGACGGTCCTTTACATATGTTTCAACATAAGCTCCCTTCTCCTCGCTGTCGACCTGCAGCAACACCGTGTACTCATAGCTCGTTGTCGTTCTTGTTGAATTCCCTAGTTTGGTCATTATCTGCCTTATCTTCTCGGTATCATAGTTTATTGGGGTGCATATTCCGAATGCATTCTTATCCATCAGCGGGTTTGCATTTATTTGCATCGTCAGAACAAGGGTCTCATCAAGCTTCTGCAGGACAAGTGCCTTCTGACTTTTGCTTGCGGTGCTGAGCGTTGGAAGTGAGTTCTCAACCTCGCTCACAAGATTATTTAATTCGTTCACCTCGCTATAGAAAGAGTATATGGAATAACCAAGTGGTTCTTCTGCATACTCCTTGTACTTTCCGCATGAAGGAGTGGTGCATATGTCCGCGCACGTTTTCACGCTAGTGCACGGGCTGGCCCCTATTCCAATATTCTGCTTGCATCTCAACTCGCTCTCCTGCTTGCTTGCGCTGAAAGAAAGCATCAGCGACTGCATCTCGCTCGTATCCTGCTCTGAAAGGTCGTTCACAGCATATACTGTTGTCTCGACTTCCTTTGGCGAAACAATTAAGATTCTTGTGAATGTGAGCTTTGCCCCCTCTTCCTCAACAACATATGGGCTGAATTTATAGTATCTTACGTCCACAATCCCATCATTATCTATGTCCTCTGCACTCACCGCGTATATTTTTTCATACTCTCCGACCTCGACCTTCCTTTCCCTTATGCATCCAGGAGAGAGAAGAAGAAAGAAAATAATAAACAGAACCGCAAACTTCTGCATGAAATTGCGCATGTTTAGAATTCAACGAAATGCTTTAAAAATCGCACGCTTTTTCGCAAAAACAAAAAACAGGAAAAGATAAAAAGGGAAAAAGATTATGCGTTCTTCATCCTCGCCCTGTAAACATAACCATCTTTTCCAAGGAAGTAAAGATATCCCTCCTCTTTCGATATTTTCTCATTCCCAACTTTCTTCTTCTTCCCACTCTTGTTATGTTTCATCGGTGTTGCCCAAACATATCCATCCTTTCCGATGAAGTACAGGTATCCCTCTTCCCTATTTATCTTTTCCTTTCCAATTCTCTCAGCCATGCTCTCACCGGTGTAGAATAGAACAGAAAGGTTTATTAAGTTTATCGAGAGAAGGCAAAAGCTTTTAATTCATACAAAATACTGTATTTTATGCGTTTTCATAAAGTCCTGGAAAAAATTTCTCCTTCGAAAAGCGAGATGCGCAGGATGAATGCAACTGCGAAGGAAGTCATTTCAAAACTCAAAAAACACATTCCTGCCGACCCTATGCTCATGGGCTCTATAGCAAAAGGCACTTCATTAAAAGGAGAGGCGGACATAGACCTTTTCTTCCTCTTTCCTAAGAAATACTCAAAGGAGGAGATGGGGGATATCGTAATCGCCGCATGCAAAAAATCATTCAGAAAAGTTCTTGTTCATTATGCAGAGCATCCCTATGCCCGCTTCTATTATAAGAAAATAAAATTCGATGTTGTTCCCGCATACAGATTAGAAAATATTTCCGACATGGGCACGGCCGTTGACAGGACACAGTTCCATGTGGAATACATAAAAAAACATCTGAAAAAATCCCAGATAAAGGATGTGCTTCTGCTGAAGCAGTTTTTGAAGGCAAACAGCATGTACGGTGCGGAGATAAAAACCCAGGGGTTTTCCGGCTATCTCTGCGAGCTTTTGATCATCAAATATGGTTCGTTTGAAAAGTTGCTGAAGGAGGCTACAGCCTGGAAGCCAAAAGTTCCCGAACCCATTGTTGTAATCGACCCGGTTGATTCAAAAAGGAATGTTGCCTCTCCGGTAAGCAGGGAAAATTTTGAGAGGTTTGTTGCGCTTGCAAAAGCATTTTTAAAAAACCCAAGCGAGGAATTCTTTTTTCCAAAAATAAAAAAACTGAGCAAAAAACAGCTAGCAGAAAAATTTGCAAACATTGTTGCACTCCTCTTCCCCTCCCCAAAAGTTGTGGATGATATAAAGTGGGGGCAGATAAGAAAACTTAAGCATCAGTTGGAGCATTTCCTTTCGCAAAAGGGGTTTTTTGTACAGGACATTTTCCTGCATGATGATGAAAAAAAATCCGCGCTCATAATCCATTATTTTCCGGATAAGCTTCCTCCGTATGCAGTCCAGCGCGGTCCGCAGATTTCGGATGAAGAGAATGTTAAAAAATTCAAGAACAGGCACAAAAAAACATTCATAAAGGGAGAGAGAGTATACGCTCTTGAAAAACAGCCGCAAGGGATTGAAGAATGGCTCCGCGTATTCCTCAAATCCACACTTCCTTCTAAGTACGAGAAAAACAAAAAGAAAATGAAGATATGGAAAAAAGAAAAGGTGCTGAGCGTGTTTGCTGGAGTGCTTTCGAAAGAAGCGTGGAAAAAAGAACATTTATAATGTTTTTTACACATTATACTTCATGGAAACCATCTCAACTTTTGGAAGCCATTCTGCTTTGGATGTGTGCGAAGGTGCGAAGCGCCATAATTTCAAAAGCCTTGTTGTTTGCAAAAAAGGAAGGGAAAAACCATACGTCCAGTATTACAAAACAAGGGTAAGGAATGGAATAATAATAGGTGTTGTGGACAGTACGATAGTCCTTGATGAATTTAGGCAGATTGCAAATAATGATGTGCAGAAAAAGCTCGAGGACACGGTTTTCGTACCGAACAGGAGCTTTGCGGTTTATGTGGGCTACGATACAATAGAAAAGGACATCCATTTTCCGATTTTCGGGAACAAGTTCCTGCTGAGAGCCGAGGAAAGAGACGCACCGAAAAACCAGTTCTACCTTCTGGAAAAAGCCGGAATAGGAATGCCAAAAGTTTACAGCAAGCCCGAGGATATACACTCTCTTGCAATCGTGAAAGTTAGCGAAGCAAGAAGGCAGTACGAAAGGGCTTTCTTTGTTGTTTCCTCGTATGATGATTACATGGAAAAGGCAAGCCAGATGCTGAGCGCAGGGGCAGTGAAAGAGGAGGATTTGAAGAATGCGAGGATAGAGGAGTTCGTAATTGGCGCGCAGTTCAATTTCAATTTTTTCTACTCGAAAGTGAACAACGAGCTCGAGCTTCTTGGTCTTGATACAAGAAGGCAGGTGGACTTGGATGGTTTTCTCCACCTAACAGCAGACAAGCAGCTTGAGGCTTTAAAGTACAAAAGACCAAAGAACATAGAAGTCGGGCATTTTGCATGCACCATAAGGGAAAGCTTTTTGGAAAAGGTTTTCGAAATAGGCGAGAAATTCGTCTCCGTTGTAGAGAAGGAGTACGGAAAGTTCGTCGGTCCTTTTGCGCTCCAGGGAATAATAGATGGAAACGAGGAGATAAAGGTTTTCGATGTGAGCTTGAGAATGCCTGGCTCGCCAGGAACGCGTTTCACTCCCTATTGCTACTATCTGCACAGGAGAGGGTGCGGGGTTGGGGAAAGGGTCGTGGTCGAGATACGGGAGGCGATAAACAAGGAGATGCTGGATGAGGTGACAACATGATTCCAAAAGAAAAAATCGATAAAATTGTTGAAAACTATAACGAACTAAAGATAGCCACGCTCTGCTCCCATTCAGCCCTGCAGATTTTTTACGGTGCAAAGCTCGAGGGGATAAAAACAATCGGCATATGCACAAGAGAAAAGAAAAAACTGTACGAGCGCTTTCCAAACACAAAACCAGACGAGTTTGTAATAGTTGACGATTATACAAATATTGATTTCAGCGAGATTGTTGCGAGGAACGGCATAATCATTCCCCACGGTTCCTTTGTGGAATACATAGGAAAAAAGCTTGACAATGCTATAGTTCCGGTGTACGGAAACAGGAGGTCGCTTGTTTACGAGCGGGACAGGGAAAGAATGCTCTCCTGGCTCAGAAAAGCCGGAATAAAGGTTCCGAAAACCCTCAAACCAAAGGAAATCAAAAAACCAGCCATAGTTAAATTTCCTGGCGCGAAGGGAGGGAGAGGGTACCCCGTTGTTAAGAACTATGAAGAATACAAGAAGAAGGTGGGGAAAAGAAAAACAGTCGCGCAGGAGTTCATCTCAGGCATAAGGGCATACCCACATTATTTCAACTCAATTTTCAGTGGTGTTGAGCTGCTGGGGGTAGACAGGAGGATAGAGAGCAACGCGGACGAGTTCGCAAGGGCCATAGCCGCTGGATACAAGGATATATCATTTACGATAGTTGCAAACGAAAGCATAATTCTCAGAGAAAGCCTCCTTTTAGATTATGTAAAAATAGGAGACGCTGTTGTGGACGCTTCCAAAAAAATATTTGGCGGAATTTTCGGTCCTTTTTGCGTGGAAACAATAATAACGCCGGACCTTGAAATCTACGCCTTTGAAATCTCAGCAAGAATAGTTGCTGGAACGAATATTCTCTACCATCCCTACGCTGAATTTATGTATGGAAGAGATATGTTTCTCGGTAGGAGGATCGCAATTGAATTGAAAAGGGCGTTCAGGGAAAAATGGATGAAGGAAATTCTATACTAAATAAAAGTTCGCTGGGGGTGGGATTTCCAAACTTTCTTTCCCAGGTTCCGAAAGAAAGCTGTTCGAACCCACGAACCCTTTCGGGTAACAGCTTAGCAGGCTGCCGCCCTACCTCTAGGCGACCCCAGCAGGTTTATATTTATTCGAACCCTTTTTAAACGATGGGAGCATTTTTAAACATTTCTCATCTTAAATTACTCTTGTTTATGGTGATATACATGGCAGAACAGGAAAAAAGTTTTGTGGATAAGCTTAAGGAAGATAGGGGAGCAGCACTGATGGCGCTGGTAGCGCTTCTTTTGATTATATTCGGTGTGTTTGCGGTTCTTGGAGGCCCAGCAATGGTTACGCTCAACCCTCCAACAAACCTGCAGGGAACGGTTATTGGCAATGATATTAAATTAACCTGGGACCATTCGGTTGACTACCCAGACCCGTGCATAGGCTACAACGCCTATCTGAGCACAACAGCAGGGCAGCTCGGAGTTTTGCAGAATGCAGAATTAATTACAGACAATAAATACACAATCCGTGATGTTAAGCCAGGCACCTATTATGCGACCGTGAGATGCTCAGATATAAATGGAAATGAAGATGGAAATCTCAACCAGGTAGAAATTAAGGTTGAAATCCAGCCTCCATCTGGTCTTTCAGTAATAATAAACGATGGAGCAGAATACACAAATAAAAGAGATGTTACGCTTGCTCTTTCAGCAACAAATGCTGAGGAGTGCGCGTATGCAAATGAAGACATGGCTTGGAGCGCATGGGGGCCTTATACAGTAGAGAAGGCATGGACGCTTACGAGTAATGCAGGTGGGATATGCGAAGAGAAGACGGTTTATTACAGATGCAGAAACTCAGGAGTTGAAAGCAGTGCTGTAAGCGATACGATAATCCTTGATACGCTTCCGCCATCTGTTTCGTTCAATGTTCTCTCAACACAGGACAATCTTGTTGCGTTGCAGATATTCGCGCAGGACGATTGCGTTAGGGATGTTGATTGCTATGTGTTTGCTGGCGACCAGCAGGTTGCTGTGATACAAAACATGG
>JBAMLP010000014.1:0-10910 GCA_039793475.1 Candidatus Micrarchaeales archaeon
AAGGGAGGAAATATTCAGAATCCATCTTGGAAATTTTGCGAAGATGTTCAACCTGGCGAAACTTGCTGAAGCCGCAAAGGACTACAGCGGTGCAGACATAGCGAGCGTATGCCAGGAGGTTAAACTAACTCTTGCGAAGAAAAAGCTTGAGGGCAAAACACCCAGCATGACAACCGCAGAGGTTGTAAAAATAATAGAAAGCAGGATGCCCTCAATAAACAAGGACATGCTCTATGTTTACAAGAAATTCATAGAAGAATATGGAGAGAGGAAGTGATTTTTATGAAAGTGTATTTGGTCAAAAAGGCAAGGAATGATGCAAAATTTGTTTTTGGTAAGAGGGAGAAAAAGCTTTCAGCAAGAATGGACGGAAAAAACATTGTTGTCGAGCTTGGGGAGAGAAAGGATTTCTGTGATGATGATTTGAGAAAGGCTGTGGCAGTGGCATACAGGTTCGCGAAAAGCCAGGATATCTATGAATTGAACATCATTCCGCCGAGAATTCTCAAACCAGATAGGGAGACCGAACTATTTGCAGAGGCGCTTTACCTTGCGGATTACAGTTTTTCAATGAAAAGCGAAAAGGAAAAGGAAAGTGAATTTTTTGCGTACATCGATGTGGATGTGGGATACGCGCAGGTTCTGAAAAGGGCAGAAATTCTCACTGCTTCACAAAATTATGCGCGGAGCCTTGCAAACCTTCCTCCTCTGATTGCAACGCCAGAATTTTTTGCAAACGAGGCAAAGAAATTTGCAAACGAGTTTGGCATGGCGGTAAAAATTTACGATAAGAAGCAGATCGAGAAAATGGGGATGAACGGAATCCTTGCTGTAAGCAGGGGAAGCATAAACCCACCAGTTCTTATTGAAATTTCCTACTCGCCAAAGAATGCGAAAAAACACATCTCGCTCGTTGGGAAAGGGCTGACGTTTGATTCTGGAGGGTTGGACATAAAGAATGCAGAGCAGATGGAGGACATGAAGCTTGACAAAACAGGCGCATGCATTATTTTCGGCGTATTAAGAGCAGTGGCAAAACTAAAACTTCCTATAAAAATTTCGGCAGTCATTCCGTTCACAGAAAACATGCCCGGAGGAAACGCGATGAAACCAGGGGACATAATAAAAATGTACAATGGAAAAACGGTTGAAATACTCAATACCGATGCTGAGGGAAGGCTCATTTTGGCAGACGCGCTCGCATTCGCAAACGAGAAAAAACCAGATGGAATAGTGGATGTTGCAACGCTTACAGGAGCGATCTCAGTTGCGCTCGGTTCTCATGCAATAGGCATGTTTTCAACGAGCGATGAGCTTACCTGCAAATTTATGGATGCTGGGGAAAAAACACATGAGAGAGTATGGCTCATGCCGTTGTTCAGGGAATACGGGGAGATGATGAGGAGCGATTTTGCGGATTTGAAAAACATTTCTGGAAAAAAGGAGGCTGGTGCATGCACAGCAGCTGCATTCCTCAAAGAATTTGTTTCAGTTCCATGGGTTCATCTTGATGTTGCAGGGGTTTACAACATAAAAGAAAACCAACCCTATTTCAACAAAGGAGCTCCTGGAATTGGGGTTAGGTTGATTGCTGAGGTAGTGAGGAAAATTTAAAAATATGTTCATTCTATTTTTCCATTTGTTTTGAATATAAAAAATGAGGTGAAAATATGCTGGATGTTATGCCTATTTTGGTTGCAATTGTCGCGGTGCTGATGGCGCTTGGGATGTATGTACAGATAGCAAAGCTTCCTGCCGGAAATAAGAAAATGCAGGAGATTGCAAATGCTATAAGGGAAGGGGCGATGGCCTATTTGGGAAGGCAGAACAAAACAGTCGGGGCATTCATGTTTATAATTTTTGTAATCTTCGCGCTCATCGGTTATTTTATCAACTCCCTATGGTATGGGATTGCGGTGGCGTTCCTTGTTGGAGGAGTAAGCTCGGCTCTTGCAGGGTACATAGGGATGAGCATCACAACGCTGGCGAATGTTAGAACAGCTGAGGCAGCAAAAAAAGGCCTGAACCCAGCTCTCGGTGTCTCTTTCAGAGCAGGTTTGGTGATGGGGCTTGCTGTTGTTGGGCTTGCCCTTTTTGGCATCACTTCCTTACTCTATCTATTTACATTCTATATTCATTCTTTGGATGAATTGATGCTCATGATCGCAGGAATGGGATTTGGCGCATCTTTGATTGCAATGTTTGCAAGGGTTGGTGGAGGGATATACACAAAAGGAGCAGATGTTGGAGCGGATTTGGTTGGAAAAGTTGAGAAGGGAATTCCAGAGGACGACCCAAGAAACCCAGCAGTGATTGCGGACAATGTAGGGGACAATGTTGGAGACTGTGCGGGGATGGGTGCTGACCTTTTCGAATCCTACATAGTTACGATAATAGCAACCATGATTTTGGGAAGCTTGATATTCAGAAGCTTGGCTGGGGTTTTTTATCCGTTGCTGATAGCATCTGCAGCAATAGTGGCAACTATTATAGGTGCGTTTTTTGTTAGGGTCAAAGAGAATGAAGACCCTATGAATGGTCTTTACAAAGGAATATATGCAACAGCAGTTCTTTCGGCAATTGGCTTCTATTTCATTACTCCTCTGGTTCTTCCCCCTAGTGTAAATCCATTTAACATATTCCTCACAGCTCTAATCGGTTTGGCCGTTGCAATCGCAATAGTAAAGATTACTGACTACTTTACAGCATACAGATTTCCACCGGTTAAATTTATTGCAAAATCCTCTGAAACAGGCGCAGGAACAACCCTCATCTCCGGGATTGCGGTTGGGATGGAGAGCGTCGCTCCCTACGGAATCACGATAATTCTTGCAATAATTTTAAGCTACTGGCTTGCTGGAATTTACGGTGTTACGATTGCAGCCATGAGCATGCTTTCTCTAAGCGGAATAATCCTTGCTGTTGATTCTTTTGGTCCTGTTTCTGATAATGCAGGTGGGATCGCAGAAATGTCAGGCCTTCCATCAAGCGTGAGGAAGATCACGGACAGGTTGGATGCTGTTGGGAATACAACAAAGGCAACAACAAAAGGTTTTGCGATCGCTTCTGCTGGTTTGGCTGCCCTTGCGCTCGTACTCGCTTTTGCTCAAGAGGTTAATGTTGCTGCATCAAAACTCGGCGTGGAGGGTCTTCCAACAGTTAATGGATTGCCGATGATAAACATAATGCGGGCGGATGTTCTTGTGGGTGCATTCATAGGTGGCGTCCTTCCATTCCTATTCTCCTCTTACGCTATGAGAGGGGTTGGGGTGTCTGCTGATGCAATCATACGGGAAGTTAGAAGGCAATTTAAAGATAAGAGGATAATGAAAGGAACGGTTAAGCCCAATTATGCAGCATGCGTGGATATTTCAACAAAAGCAGCAATAAGCCAGCTTTACAAACTCGGGGCTCTTGCGGTTCTTACTCCATTAATTGTTGGTTTTGTTCTTGGACCCGCGGCAGTTGGAGGTTTTCTTGTAGGTGCGCTAATCGTCGGCCAGTTCCTCGCGGTGTTCATGTGCACAGGAGGGGCTGCATGGGACAATGCGAAAAAATACATAGAAACAGGAAAGTTTGGAGGAAAAGGAAGTGATGCGCATAAGGCGGCAGTTGTGGGCGACACTGTTGGGGACCCTTTCAAGGATACAGCAGGACCTTCGCTCAACCCGCTCATAAAAATACTGAACACTCTGAGCATACTGTTTGTTTCACTTTTTGTGATGTATGCGCTTTACTTGATTTGATGTTTTCCATTTTTCTTTTTTATTTTATGATAAGTTTATTCAGCCTTCTCATCGCCCCTAATCTTTCCCTCTCCCCGATTTCTGCTTTTTCCACGGCCTCTTTCAAAAAACCAATGCTCTCATCATAGTTTGGCTTGTCCACAGGATAGGGAATTCCATCCTTTCCCCCATGTGCGAATGAATATTTTACAGGGTCTTTCCAGTCCAATTCCACACCGTAGATTAAATTTGCAATAAGCGCAAGTGCCCTTACCTTCTTCCCTCCCATTCCCTTGAAGAGCAGAAGCTCCTCGTAATTCTTCGGGTCAAACTCTCTCAGTTTGTTGAAAAATTCCCTCTCCCTTTTGCTAAAATCCTCAGGAAAAATTTCATGCCTTGCTGGCATTTTCAAATATTCCCCTTCCTTCAAAACATCAAGGCTTGCATTCCTTCCTTCCCTTGCTTCCTTTCCAGTCATGTTCAGCACATCTTTTTCATAAAAACCAATGATGCTTTCGTTTCCCTCCAAAAAATTATTGCTCGTATTCCAGTGATACCTCCTCGCCCACTCTTCCTTCATTCCTTGCTGGATTACTGCGAAATTTCCATTCTCATCAAAAAAGAACGCATGGTGGTAAATAGAATAGCCATCCTGAATGCAGGAGGAATCAACCTTTGCGGTAAGCCTGCTTGCCTTTACAAGCTCCTCAGCTTTTGCAGAGCTCAACCCCATCCTCTCTCCTTTTTCTTCTATTTCCTGCGGGGTTTTCAGCCCAGTTTTTCCCTTCCCTCCTGCTCCAGCAATTCCGTCTACATCCTCCAATGCAATCTTAAGCGCAGCAGTAGTAGTTGTGGTGGTGCCAGAGCTGTGCCAATCAAAACCCAGAACGCACGAGAGAGATTGAAACCAAAGCGGCATGGAAAGCCTTCTTATAAATTCAGAAGTTCCGTACTCCAAAACGATTACTTTACTTATTTCTCTTGCAAGTTTTACCATTCTTTCAAATAGCCATCTTGGGCATTGTCCTGGGTGAAGGGGCAGATCTATCGTTTGCATAATCCATTTTAGTTTTTTGTATTTATAAACTTAGCTAGACCGAACTTCCAGCTATTTGCATGGAATCGGGAAGCCTAGTTCCTGCACTACCCAAGGCCCGACCAAAGCAACCAAAATACCAATAAGCGCGCCAACAAGCATAGCAGTAGCCCAAACATTCGCCCTGCTTCTTGTTTCTGCACCCATCACCTGTCCGGCTGCGAATATAACAGCAGCAAATATAATCAGAACTATCACAATTATCGGCAGTAATCCTTCAAGAAATTTGTAGAGCCCGCATAGCGACTCGGTTATTTTTTCAGGTGCACCTGGCGGTTCTGCTTTTGCTGCAAAAGCAAGAAGAAGAAATAAAAAAAGAGAGAGAAGTTTTTTCATGCTATCTGCGTTCCGCATTCCGGCTCCGTATAACCCGTCCACAGCATCTGTATGAACCAAGGCACAATTATTGCAACTGCAAATCCAATCAAAGCACCAGTCAACATTGCCGTTGCCCAAACATTCGCCCTAGCCCTTGTTTCTGCACCCATCACCTGTCCGGCCGCGAATATAACAGCAGCAAATATAATCAACACTGCAGCAAAGACTGGTAACGTCGTTTTTAGGAAGCAGTACAATCCTTCAAGCGCGCTTATTATGTTATCGGTCCCTTGCTGCGCCATAACCAGGTTAATCGCCAAAAGCACCAAAAGCAAAGCAATTTTTTTCATTCTTTTCTACCTCCTTTTTATTGTTCTTTATTCATAGAAACATTTTTAAATAATGCTATTTCATGCTTTTTCATGGATTTTGACGATATTTTTGAGAAAATGCTCTATTCAGTAGTTGCTCTGTATCTCCTTCTCGTTCTCCTTTATTTTACTGTGTACACCCCTCAGAAAATTTTTGAATCCTTCGTTGACCTACCTGATACCGCTGCATCAATAAAAGTATTCTCAGAATATGGGTTTTTTGAAAAGGTTCCCTATTTTCTTAATGGGGAGTATTACCTGTTTGGTTCTCTTCCCCCTCTTACTCCCATGTTGGGCGCACTGGTAAATTTTTTCGTTAATGATTACTTGCTTTCAGCAGGATTGCTTTCTTTGCTGGCTAACATTGCGCTTTTTTATATCCTAAATTTCAAAATACTCAAACACCAACCGATGTTTTACAAAGTAGCACTTTCAGTTTTTCTTCTTGCCGACTACCTGATGGGCATTCTTTTCCCATTCGGCTGGAGGATAAGACAAAGTTGGGCGATTGTTTTTGCGCTTTTAGCGTATGTTAAAAGCGACAGCAAGCCATTGCTTTTTCTGTTTTCTTTTCTCTCGTTCCTTTCCCAACCTGTTGTTGGGCTTATCTTCTTTTTTCTTCTCTCACTTAAACTCTTACAGGAAAGAAACGAAATCAAAAAAATTTTTATCATCTTCATTTCCTTTATCCTATCTCTAGTATTTGTGTGGAAGCTGATATCTGCATCGTTCCTGCCTCCGCATTACATCGCTTGCTCCATCAGCTCGGCTGAATTCATCTATTACTACATAGTATTTTTTCTTTGTTTTTTGCCATTTTATATTATATTTAGAAAAGCCGAATCATGTGAAAAATTGGCTATGGTATTTTTTTCATTCCCTGCGCTCGCTTGGTTTTTGTACAACTATTCATTTTCGTTATGGTATGGGTTTTTCGCGGCAATTCCATTCGGCTTTGACTTGAACTGTGCCATACTTGCGCCTTCACTGTTCTTTTTTGTTGCTTCCTTCTTTAGTAGGGAGGTTCTTGCTGTTCAGTACAAAAAAATTTTCGCCATATCTGCATACCTCGTTCTCATGACCTATCTGGACAATTACATTGTAGAAAAGTACGAACCACTGAATTTTTTTGAAGGGAAACATGCAACAACATACATTGTTGCAGTAACAGACGACCCTTCCCGTACCATAGATGCTGAACCGCTCTTCAAATACTCATCGCTCTCTTTCCTTGAAAACAAAAACATGTATTTTGCAGAATCGCCAATATCAACTGGGTTGAGCAAAGGAGAGTATTTTGTCAATCTATCCAACTTTGCGAAGTGTCTGTGGGTAGGAAATGAAACATGCAACCCGCCAGGGAACGAAGATGTTTACATACTTTATTACTACAACATAGCACCGCTAAATCTAAGCGATGAAGAAATCAACAACAAGGTCTTGAACAACGCGGCCGAGAACAACCTAACCGCTTATAACATTTCAGAATTCATCTTCATCCAAAGAAACTAAACAACCTCTCCCCAGCCAGCCAGCCTCCATCTCTGCCCAATCTTTCTGCTTATTGCCGCCCTGTTCCCGCTCTCAAATGCTATGGGCCTCTTGAGCTTTATTGTTGCTATTCCCTTTCCGAGCTTTACTATCACCCCAACATCAGTTGAGGTGTAAACATTCACAACAACTGGCTCGCCATCTTTAAGGGGCGGGTTTTCAATATCCTTTCTCTCAAGCAAGTGGTACTTTATTTCTATTACATCTTTAGGTTTTGGGGTTTTTCCAGGAAGCGAAACAATACTTCCAGAAAGCTGGTCGGATTTTGTGAGCGAGGGGTCCAGGCCTGTGCCTATTGCCACAAGCCCGCCTGGTTTGGCCTCGCTTATCTCTTGGTTTTCAATCATCAGTTTCTCAACCACAAACCTCACCTGTTTAGGTATTCCATTCCTCTCGATTCCAGGAGAAATTTCCAACTCTTCCCCGACTTTTATTCTTCCCCGCACGAGCGAACCGCCAACAACCCCTCCCTTCAGCTCCTTTACAGGTGTTCCGGGTTTGTTTACATCAAAAGAACGGGAAACGAGCATAAGCGGGATTGCGTTTTCCTCTCTTTTTGGAGTTGGGATATGCGTTTCTATCGCTTCAAGAACCTTATCAATATTAACCCCTGAGATTGCAGCTACTGGTAATATTGGCGCATTCTCAGCAACAGACCCTTTCAGAAATTTCTTTATTTCCTTATGGTGCTCAAGTGCCCGTTCTTTGCTAACCAGATCTATCTTTGTCTGCACAACAACAATATTTTTTATTCCAAGAATATTTAGTATCATGAGATGCTCTTCGGTTTGCGGCTGGGGGCAGGGCTCGTTTGCGGAAATGAGAAGAAGAGCCCCATCCATTATACTGGATGCAGCGATCGCGGTCGTCATTAACGATTCATGGCCAGGTGAATCCACAAATGAAACCCATCTCTTAAATTCAGTTTTTCCACCGCATTTTGAGCATTTCTCTTTTGTTCCATAAAGTTTGCATTTTGCGCAGTAGTAGATTTTAGCGTCCGCATAGCCCAGTCTTATGCTTATCCCCCTCTTTATTTCCTCGCTGTGCGTGTCCGTCCATTTTCCGGTTATTGCTTTAGTGAGTGTTGTTTTTCCATGGTCAACATGGCCGAGCAAACCGATGTTAACCTCAGGCTGCGAAATCACTTTTCACCCTCCTTTTTGTCCTTTTTGCCCAGAATTTCCTCAAGCGCCACGCCACCCTTCTCCACAACCTGCACATTTATTTGTACCGTTGCTGCTGAAAATGCCCCTCCGCGGACGCTCTTTCTTTTTCTCTCCCCTTTCCTCTTTGGCCTTATTCCTGGCCCTTTTGAAAGGAGTACTCTCTCTGTCCTCTGCCCGCTGACATCCCCTCTCATGGGGATCCCAGAGGAATCGCTTCCTCCTGTGAGCTTGAGTTTGTATCCAGGCAGCCCAAAATCATTTCCCTCTATCACTTCACCTATTCTTTTTCCAACTATCAGTATCTCCTTTTCTTTGGGTATTTCAAGAGTATATGTTTTGCCCTCTTCTGTGCCTATGTTCATTTTCATACAATCACCAGCAACTCAAGCCTTAGAGAGATTGTTTTTTTAAATGTTGTCCTTCATAACCACACGTGATAAGATGGGAATATTTGAAAATATTAAAGGGATGTTTGGAAAGAAGGAATCCGTGGAACAGCACGGTGCTGTAAGGATGAAGGCAAGGTTTGTCCCTCTTCACGCTTTCAAGCATCGGGATGGAAAAGTCAGCCTGATAGTGAATGTGAGCAATGAAACACCAACAGAAAAGCTCGTTTCACTCGAAGTTTTCATAGACCCAAAAGCGTTTTTGGGGTTCAACACAACCTGTACGCACAAGAATGCTGAAAAAAAACTTGGTACCCTGAAGCCTGGAGAAACCAGGGAGGAGCATTTTACTATATACAGCACAAGCCAAACAAAAGAGGGCGAGTATGATGTGCGCGTGAACGCGAATATCCACTATCTGGATTATGACAAAATAGAAAGCCAGATAAAAAAATCCCTTAGGTTCAAGGTTGTTTAGGTGGAGTGGCTGGTGGAGAGGCCTGCTTCTCCTTTTTTATTATCTCATCTACAAGTTTCGCAACTTCTGCCCCTGTTTCCGTAAGCTTCGCAACCCTTTTCTTTCCCTTTGATTCTATCTTCACAAGCCCTTTTTTCTCGAGCAGGTGAACCAGCCCAGTTACATAAACATAAGTGGTGTCCGTCTGCTTCGCTATCTGCGAAAGGTATAACTCGCTGTCCCTCATCGCGAGCAGTATCCTAGAGGGCTTGTCTTTTACAAAGAGCATTTTACCACCCTTTTTATTTTCGGAAACCATCTCTCAAGCAGGAGAAAGATTATAACCCTTTTGTTTTTGCTATCTGATTTTTTGTTTTTGTTATTGTTAAGCGTTTTCAACTCAAATTTCAGTTTTTCCACCCTCTCCTTTATCGCATCTGCGAGTTTTGCAATCCTAAAATAAATTTTTGTTTTTTTGATTCCATGCTTCGCAATGTTAATTTCATTAAACACACTGGCGATTAGGCCATTGATTTTTATTTTTTGTATTTTTTCCTTCAGGATTGTGATTTTAGATTCAAGCTTATTTTTCATATTTTCTATTCTTGCCACCAATTGCAAAGAAATTTTCATCTTTTTGACAAAAAATTCTTCCAGTACTTTCATCTTCTCTTTGCTTGGCATCTCCAAGATGTTCTGTTTCTGTTGTTCCCCGACCGTAAGTGTAGTGCAGCCTGTTCTTTTCCTATTAATTCTTTTCATTCTCTCAAGTTTCTCTTCCTCATCAAATAAAACATACTTCCTTACTCCAGGGGTGTATACCCATGTCAGAATCTTTGGCTTCGAGACTGAATTTTTTTCCTGAGTGAAAACAGGATGCTCAGTTCTTATCGCTGGCTTCAACTGTGCATCAAAAACATCAACAGCATCAAAATTTTCAATTTTTTGGATTTCTATTTTTTGCTCTTGTGCGTTCTCAGGTTTATCCGAATTTTTATGATGGTTGTAGCCATAGTCCTTAGTTCTGTCAACTTCAAATCCATCCATTTTTTTATTTTTAAGCATGGGCGCGCCTACGAGATACTCCACGTTAATATTGAGCATCCTATCTAAAAATTTCTTGTTTACTTCTTTTTCAGGAAAAACCCATTCTCTCCATCCTAAAGGTTTTGTTTCAGGAGAACCATCATAAAAACTAACAACCCCATTCGGTCCAAGAAGAAGGAATACATCAAAAACCTTTCTGCTAATCTCTGCGGAAGTTGTTTCCCCAGGGCAGGAAACCACTACCCTGTTTGAAATAGCTGCATTCATTATCGCCTTGGTATCAGAAGAAGAAAAATCCCGCATGTATTTTTCTGTTTTTTCTTCATCTTTTATTGTTAATATGTTAACATTTCTCACATAAAAATTGCTTATGCCTAAACCTATTGGTTCACCGTTTACAATAATAACCGGCAAGCCATGGTCTACATATACCTGAATCCACTGCTCATCCTTTCCACTAACGCTTCTTATATCACCATCTAAATAATCAACAATGATATCCTCATTTTTAAAAAGCATATCATACAGGTTTATCCTTCTTATATACGCACCCATCCGCGTTTCTTCAACTTCAATTCCCTTTATCCTCTTAGCCATATCTTCGGCTGTTTCGTTTTCACGCACTTTTATGCGGAACCTCGCTTTAGCGCTACTAAAATCCACTTCAACCGGAAGGTACCTCTCTCTTGGTGACATAGAATCACATAAGCATCGGGCCTGGCGAGAGTTTCAAACCTTTTTCCGATGAAACGCTTTTCGCGAAGCGAAAAGGGTTCTTTGAACTCGCGAC
>JBAMLP010000015.1:0-10796 GCA_039793475.1 Candidatus Micrarchaeales archaeon
TTTGCAACCTTTCCGAACTCTGTTTCCATGCCGGTTGCGTAAACAACCGCCTTTCCATGCCCGTGGACAATCGTCGTGCCAGCAAAAACAACATTGCTCCTTTCCGCAACTGGTATTTTTCCCTTGAGCACTTCGGAATTTTTTTGAACTGGCGTTGATTCTCCGGTTAAGGAAGCTTCATCAGACCTGAGCTGGAATTCTTCAACAACCCTTGCATCGGCGACAACCCTGTCGCCCTCTTCCAAAAAAAGAATGTCGCCAGGGACTATTTCGTCCGCATCCACCACGACTATCCTTCCGTCTCTCACTACCTTTGCCTTTGGGGCGGAAAGTTTTTTCAGCTCTTCCATCGCCTTCTCCGCCCTGTATTCCTGCACGAACCCCAGGAGGGATGCAAGAAAAACGATGAGGCCTATCACTATTGAATCCACAACCTCTCCTACAAGCGCGGATATGAAAACCGCTACGAGCAAAATTAAAATCAGGGGGCTTTTGAACTGTTCGAGGAATTTAAAAATCAATGGAGGTTTTTTCTCCTCTTTGAGCTTGTTCGGACCATATATCGCAAGGCGCTTTTTCGCCTCCTCGTCGGTAAGGCCGTCCGGTGCTGTTGAAAGCGTTTTGTAAACCTCTTCTGTTTTTATGTTATAGATTTCCACATGTTTTTTTTAAGGGATTGGTTTAAAAAAGTTAATTTAGAAGTTGAAATATGCAGTTTGAAGTTTTTCCAGACGTCTACGAGCCGGCAGAAGACAGCTTTATGCTTGCAGAGCATGCGAAAAAATTGAAAGGAAAAATCCTGGAAATTGGAACCGGCTGTGGAATCGTTGCTCTTACAAACGCTTTGCACAATAAAAAAAAAGTTGAAGGATGCGATGTAAATAAAAGGGCTGTGGAGAATGCGGAGCATAATGCAAAAATTAATAAAATAAAAAATGCGAAGTTTTTTGTGAGCAACCTTTTTAGCTCAGTTCCGAAAAACAAAAAATACGACTGGATAGTTTTCAATCCACCGTATTTACCCACGGCGAAAAATGAAAGAATAAAAGGAAAACTGAACGCGGCATTTGATGGTGGGAGGAACGGGAGAAAAACTTTGGACAGATTTTTGGAGGGGTGTAGGGATTATTTGAAAAAGGGTGGAGGAATCATGCTGATTTCGTCATCGCTAAACGATCATGAAAAAACAGTAAGAATGCTTGAGAAAATGAAATTTGAGGTTGAAATACTGGAAGAGAAAAAACTGTTTTTTGAAAAGCTGTATGTAATAAAGGCAAAACTTCAAAGCACTATATAAACATTTCCTGCTTTTGTTACCGTTAATGCGGTTTCACCCGAGAATTTGAATGTTTTTGCAACCCCTTTCACAACTTTTATCTTCATGCCTGGCTTTACGAACTGACCCCTTCCTTCAAATAAATACACAACGCTCTCGCTTCCCTCAAAATCCCGGACGAGGACGCGGGTGTAGAAATCCTTCTTCATTTTCGTTTTTTGGTACTCGCCGTGCTGAACATCAATAACGAACAACTCATCTGTGTTTATGTTTCTCATCCCATCTTTTATTTCTGTGAGATGGGTGATGTGAACCCGCTTGAACCTGTTTTTTGCAATGTTGAAAGCAAGGTCTATCTGGTCGTTTATGTATTTTTTAAGCTTCTTCATCTCCCTGACCATTATGTTTTCGTCCCCCTCGCTTTCCTTCATAACATCAATTGCATGGCGGAAAATTGTTGGCTCTATTCCCTTCACCTCTTCGGTGAGTTTCTCGGATTCCTCCAACCCTTCCTCTTTTCCAACCTTCTCCTCAATATCCTCAAGCTCCTCAACCTTTCCTATGGATTCCATCTCGCTCTCTGACATGCTTCCGATCGCATCAAGGTAGCTCGTGAGCAGGCTCTGAACTTTTTTCTCATCAAACTTTTTCTCTACAACATTATCGTATATGCGCTCTATTGCCGGCATCATCCTTGCCTTTATCCTTTCTCCCTTCTCCTTTCCAAGCTTTTTCTCGAACAGTTTTTCAATCGGCTCGAGGAGTTTTTTCCTCTTCGTTGAAGGAATGAAGGTATCTCTTTTGGGCCTTTCTGCGCCGGCTTCAAAAAGCTCTGCGAACGAAATGGTTTCGGTTGTTTCGCCGTTCCTTTTTTCCTCCAATATTTTCCTGGCTGTTTGGCTTACCTCAGGCTCCTTGTCGTAGCTGAGCTCAAGGAGGGCGAATATCGCAGCCGGGTCGTCTATCGCGCCCAGCTCTATCGCAGCGTTCTTTCTCACGCTTGGGGATTCGTCAAAAGTAAGCGAAATCAACCTTTCAAGCTCTTTTCTTTTCATCAAAAAATTTTCTATGCTAATGTTTTTTAACATTTCACCCCAATGCCATCATAGTTTTTAAAACTATTGTTGGATAGTATAACAAAAGAAATTGATAGACTATGTGATGGCATGGCAAGCGAAATAGAAGAGCGGATAAAACAACTTGAGGATGAGAAGAAGGTGCTGATAGATGAGATAAAAACGCTCAACAACCGCCTAAAGTACAAAACCATGGAGCATAAGGCGCTCGCGCCTTTTGTTGAAAAAACAAAGGATGTGAGAGTGGACAAACTAATAAAGCAGTTGAAAGGGTTGGAGTTCAAGGTTGCTACGCAGGCGCACACCCCCCAAATGGAGAGGAACATAGTGAAAAAAATCATGGAGCTTGAGAGGCAGCTCTCAAAACACAAGGACATTTTCAGGGCGAGGAAAAAATTGAAACTTGTTGAGAGCGACCTGAATGAAATAAAGGCGAAGATAGAGGAAATTGAGAAGAAACTGAAGGCGATAAGGAAGGAGCTGAAGGGGTTCTATGAAAAGCTGAAGATGAAGAAGGCGGCGGAGAAGAGGGGGGTAACATACGGAGAAAAAACAGACCATATGATTACGCTCGAGGATGTTGTAATAATAGAAGAGGAAGGCAGGAACAACGGAAAAAAGAAAAAGGTTTAAAAACAATCGGCAGTATTCTCTACCATGGCGGATTATGTCGAGATAGCCTCCGAAAGAGAGAAGAAAGAGATGGAGGTATGGAAATACAAAAAGTACATCTGCCAGGTTAAAATAATAGATATTTTTACAGGAAAAAGAATCATAGTGCTAAACGACAGGGAAGCGATGCAGAACGAAATCTACCCTGGAAACAGGGTTGGGTTGAGGATAAGGGGCGAGGACCACACAGCAATCGTGGATTTGAGCAGCGAAATGGTAAAGGTGGGAGAGATAGGTGTTTTCAAGGATGTGGCGACAGAGCTGGGGCTCAGCGATGGAGACATAGTAGAAATACAGCACCTCCCAACGCCCGTGAGCCTGGAATCCATAAAGAAAAAACTAGATGGAAACGAGCTTTCAAGGGAGGAGATAGAATCTATAATAGACGACCTGATGGCGAACAAGCTGGCTGAGCCCGAACTCGCAACATGGATCGCATCAACATACATAAGGGGAATGAGCGATAAGGAGACGGTTGCGCTTACAGATGCAATAGTCGCATCCGGAGAAACCCTCCAACTTGGGAAGAGCCCGATTGTTGACAAGCACTGTATTCCGCCGGATACTCCCCTAATGGTGAGGAACGATGGTGATGTAAAAGTAGTTGAGATAGGCGAGATTATTGAAAAAATATTTAAAAAATGTTCGCCCGAAGAGGTTTGTAATGAGGGAGGGGTTGAAAGCACGGACAAGCACCTAAATAATCTAAAGGTGCTAACTTACGATGAGCACGGAAACACGGTTTTTTCTCCGGTATCAAAAGTTTACAGAATACCTTCTCCAGGACATCTTTACAGGCTTACATTACTTGGGAATAGAAAAATTGAAGCAACCGAGGACCACACAATATTCATGCTCAAAAAAGGCAGGATTGTAAACAAGCGGATAAAGGACATAAAAGATGGGGAGTATGTTATTGTACCAGCTGGTGTTCGTTCTGACAGGAATATAAGAGAAATAGAAATCAAGAGAGCGTATGGAATTAGGAATTACACGAAATTCGGTAATAAAATTAAACTAACCCCTGAGTTTATGCGGCTTCTAGGGTATTACATAGCAGAAGGGTTCACAAACTCCCAGGGCGTGTTCTTAAACTTTGGTTCGCATGAAAAAGAACTCATAGTTGATGCGGTCAGATGTGTTGAAGCCACGTTTGGAATAAAACCAACAATCAACATACCGCACAAAACTGCAGTAAGGATCTGTGTATACAATAAAACACTTTCAAAAATATTCAATGAAAATATAAATGCAGGCTCTTCGGCTCTTGACAAAAAAATCCCTTCGTTCCTCTACGATGTTGATGATGGAATGAAAAAAGAGTTTCTCAGAGCACTTTTCAAAGGGGATGGTTACATCAGGAGAGGGTATGAAGCAGTGTATGTAACCTCATCCAAAAAACTTGCAACAGACCTTCAGTATTTCTTGGCAACCCTTGGCCTGAGCACCTCGCTGAGTAGGTCTCCTGAAACTAGGCGAAAATTTTTGGAGGGGATAGAATCCAATGTTAAAGAATCTTACTACATTTACACCCAAGCGCGAGGTATTTTTGGAGGGAGAGAAAAAAGCAATATCTCTTACCTGAACCTTATTCCATTGGATGAGATTGGAGAAATAGACACAGAGCACATTGGATGGAAGATGAGGAGATGGTTAAAAGAGCAGAAATACATGACAAAAGAGAAACTAAGAAGAATAGCGAAATTCATCAAGAGTAATGATGTAAAAAAACTGATTTTTGGCCAGCTCTCTGTTTTGATGGTTAAGAAAAATGAGCGTATCATGTCCAAATCAAAATATGTTTATGATATAACAGTGCCTGGTCACAATAAATTTATGGCTGGGTCCGCACCAATCTGCATCCACAATTGTGTTGGGGGAGTCGCAGGAAACAGAACAACGATGGTAATAGTGCCGATTGTTGCAGCTGCTGGCCTGTACATAGCGAAAACTTCTTCCAGGGCAATAACATCGCCGGCGGGAACTGCTGATACCATGGAGGTTCTTGCAAACGTGAACATAAAAATGAACGAGATGAGGGAAATAGTGAATAACATTCATGGAGCGATTGTGTGGGGCGGAGGAATAAACATAGCTTCCGCGGATGACCATCTCATAAAAATAAGGAGACCTCTCAGCTTGGACCCGAAAGGTGTTCTCTTAGCGAGCATACTCGCGAAGAAAAAAGCAGTGGGTGCTGAGCATGTTGTCATAGACATTCCTGTGGGAATGGGGGCGAAGGTGGAGGACTTTGAAAAGGCGAAAGGCCTTGCGAATGATTTCATAAAGATAGGGAAAATGATAAACATGAACATAGATGTTTTGATAACAGATGGTTCGGAGCCAATAGGGAACGGAATCGGACCAGCGCTTGAGGCAAAGGATGTTCTGCGTGTCCTTGAGGGAAGAGGGCCTGAGGATTTGAAGCACAAGAGCCTGCTGCTTGCAGGAAAGCTTCTTGAGATGTCAGGGAAGGTTGCGAAGGGAGACGGGTATGCTGTTGCCGAGCACTTTATTCTGAGCGGAAAGGCGCTGAAAAAGATGAGGGAAATAATAGAAGCGCAGGGAGGAAATCCGAACATAACTTCTGATACCATTCCTTTGGGCGAGCATAAATATTCTGTGAAAGCCGAGAGGAGCGGGAAGATAGCGCACATAGATAATAAGAGAATCTCAAAAATTGCGAGGGCTGCGGGCGCTCCCACTGATAAGGGGGCTGGCATATATCTCTACAGGCTTAAGGGCGACAGGGTGGAGAAGGGAGACATAGTTTTCGATATATACGCAGAGAGCGAGGAGAAGTTAGATTTTGCGATAAAGGCGCTGGATGCATGGTATCCGATAGAGTTCCAGAGGGTTCTGCTCGGGGAAGTAAGCCAAGCTTTTTAATTTGTTTCGTACTTTTATGTTGAAGTTATAAAATGTTTAACCCGTCGTAGCTCAACGGTAGAGCGGCCGGCTGTAGTTTCAGCGCAGGCAAGCGCGCCTGCGGAAACCGGCAGGTTGGTGGTTCAAGTCCGCCCGACGGGAATTAAGGTGGTAGGAATGAAAATTAAAAATATGGTTTTGCTTTTTGCACTTTTGAGCATTCTTTTTGCACAGCAGATAAACATTACATTCTACTACGGCGTTGGATGCCCGCATTGCGCAAGGACAGAAGCTGTTTTTGAAGAGCTGAAAAAAAATTATACCTTAAACATTGTTGAGAAAGAGGTCTATCAGGATTATACAAACAGGAACGAGATGTTTGCATTATATGAAAGGTTTAATGTGAACCCATATTCCGGTGGGGTGCCGACAACGCTTGTTGATGACAAGATGCTAGTAATAGGCGAAATGCCCAAGAAATACTGGGAATATGTTTTTCAACAGTGCGAAGCAGGCAATTGTTTAGAAGGAGCATACAGCGCAAATGACTTTTCTGATATAGCGAGCAAACCTTCTTCTGAACTAACATGGAGCGTGCTCATAGGCGCTGCGCTCGTTGATTCGATAAACCCATGCACCCTCGCGGTGATGACGATGCTTCTCGCTGTCATTCTGCTTTCAAAAGGAAGGAAAGAAACCCTTCTCGCCGGCATTGCATTCACAGCGACGGTGTTCGTGATGTACCTACTCTTTGGGCTTGGGATACTCAAAGCAATAACAACAACTGGATTAACCGAGATATTTTTTATCATTGTAACTATTCTCGCGCTCGTTCTTGCAGTAATGGAAATAAACGCATACTTCAATTATAAGCCGGGATTTTTTGCTGTTGAGATGCCGATGTTCCTAAGGCCCTATGCAAAAAAAGCAATAGAGAAAGCAATATCCTTACCCGGAGTGATTGCGGCTGCGGTTTTTTGTTCTGTGTTCCTGCTTCCTTGCTCCTCTGGACCATACCTCATGGTGCTTGGGCTTCTGGCAAAGGAAATTAGCACACTTCATTTAATGTACCTGATCGTGTACAACCTGTTCTTTGTCCTGCCGATGGTTATGATAACTGCCCTCGTTGTAGCCGGTTATGCAACAGTGCAGAAAATAAGCGAAACTAAGGAAAAGTACATAAGAAAAATTCATCTTATCTCCGGGGTATTACTATTGGGGATATTCTTCCTAATGCTCGCGCACCTTTTGGGTTATATCTAGCCCTTGAATTTCAGAACAAGGAAAAGATGGTCCTTATCGTATGGGTCGAGGGCAATCTCCTCTTCTATCTCGAAATGCTGTTTGATTTTTTTCTTAACATTTTCGAAAACCTCTTCTGGTTTTTTCGTAACATCTATGCTTTGGCTTTTCACGCAGAATAGCGCATACCCTCCTTTTTTCAAAAATTTTTTTGCATTCAGAATTAGAATATCATCTTGATCCGGCTGGGCAATATCTTGATATATTGCATCCACTTTACCTATTTCTGCATAGCTTTCAGGCTTTCTTGCATCTGCGAGGATTGGAATTATGTTCTCCCTTTTTTCTGCAGTTTCCATAAGGGAATTCATAGATTGATGGGAAATCTCAACAGCATAGATTTCGCCTTTTGTTATAATGTCGGACAGATGGCTTACTGTTGTGCCTGTTGAAGCGCCAAGGTAGAGAAGTTTTGTGTTTTCTGAGAAGGGAAACGCTTTCAGCCCATTTCGGATCGCGGCTGCGAGCTTGCTCCTGAATGGGTCCCATCTCCTGTATTCTTTTCCCTCAATCGTAATTACTCTCTCACCATAAACCTTCTTCCCCTTAACCATGTTGAGCGTGTAGGCCTCATTTTTCTCCTCAAAAACGCCAGGAAATTTTTCTTTCATATCAAACCCCCAAGGGCTTATTGGGGAAGCCCGGATTTCCACGCCGAACCGCGGAGGGGGAAACCCCTCCCCAGTTTGAGGCTCCTCCTGACCCTCCCCCAAAATTGCTATCAAATTTGAGGGGTTACGGAGGAGACCTGGAACCTAGGGGACACTTCCCTGGGTTTGGTTTTGAACCGGGATCGCAAGCTCCCAAAGCTCGCAGGCTAACCAGATTACCCCACTTCCCCGTTTTAACTGAAACAGGCCCGCTTCATAACGAACCTGTCGCCCTTGGATTTTGTTATTTTAAAGCCAAAACTTTTATAAAGAGAAACAGCAGCGCGGTTGCCTTTCTTTACCTTTAAGTACAGCGGTTGGTGAGATTTTTCCGCGAAATTGACAACAAAGGATAAGAGGTGTCTTCCTATTCCCTGTGACCTGAAATTCTCAAGAACTCCGAAGCCGAGCAGAACGATTCCGTAGGAGTATTTTCTAAGGTGGGCAAATGCGGATATGGTGGAGTTTTTTTCATAAACAAATATCTGATCTGAATTTTTTATGCTGAACTCTGCATCTGGAAATACCTGGAGTATGAGAGGTTTTATTTTTTCTTTCTCCCCTTTTTTCAAAGCGCGTATCATATTTCCACAAAATTCACTTCCGCATGTCCATGCCTTATCTGTACGGTTGCTGCCTTCAGCGAAAACGCGGGCGGAATTTTAACGCATATCGTCCTTCCAATATTGGCTTTCCCGGTGTGCTCGTGCACATGGCCGAAGAGCGCGAGCTTCGGCTGTTTTTCTTCTATTATCTTTCTTACTGCCTTGCTCCCTATGTTCACCCCAACATCATCAAAAAGCCCGTAGGGAGGGGAGTGCGTAACAAGAATAGTGTTCGGGTCTATTGGAAGGGAGGACATCTGCTTATACATCTCATCATCCGGCATTTCGCCAGGAGTTTTGAAGGGGGTGGGGGTGGAGAACCCGAACCCAACAACATTAAACCCTTCCTTTATCTCAACCCTTTTCCTGTGGATGGAAAATTTTGCATCCTCAAACATTTTCCGTATCTCCTCGTTTTCGTTGTTTCCTGGAACCCAGAATACCTGCTGCACGATGTTTATGAAATCCTGTGCATAGCTAACATTCCTTCCAGTAACATCTCCGGCAACAACAAGATAGTCGTATTTTCTGTCCGATTCTAAAACCCTCATCCTGTCGAGAACCGCCCCATCATTGTGCAAATCTGCAATCGCGAGAATGCGGATCATTTAAGAAGCTCCCTCCTCCTCTTGTCTATCTGCTCCCTGAGCTTGTCTCCTATAAATTTGCCCTTTCCATAATCAACCTTGAATGCTATCGCAAGCTTCGCAGCGATGGTGCGGGCGAGCTTTCCCCTGACTTTTTTCGGTGCCTTGCTTATCCACTGGTGCAGAAACAGGATGCCGTGCTTTGGAGGCGGGATTTTTGCCCTGCTCCTGAGATGCTTGAAAAGCGCCTTTTCAGCTCCCAGAACCTGTAGTGTTGAGGCCGGCATCTTGGAAAGTCTTTCAAGGCTTCCTGCATGCGCAATCAACATTGCGACGATCCTTCCCCCGGCAATTTCAGTCGCATTCGGGCAGATTTCCTTTGCAATCTCCTCGATTGTTTTTTCATAGTGGGATCGTAGTTGTGCAAGAGAAACAATCTCAGCTGCAAGCTTTTTGGGCTCAGAAAGGTCGAACTCCTCCGCACCACTGCTTCTCTTCCCCATTTCAGCAATTCTTTCAGCATTCTTTCCAGCAACCTCCCTAAGTGCGGCCGCATCTATATTTTTCTTATCATCTATCGCAAGCACTATGTAAGCATACTGCGCCTTGTCTTCGCTTCTAAGCTCTGGGAAATAAAGAGAATACCAGTCCTCAAGTTTCTCTGCGAGAATGTTTACCACTTCATCGATCGCCTCAAGCGTTCTCTCGACATTCGCAAGATAGGCATCCTTTTTTTCACCCGCTTCCTTTATTCCGGCCTTTGCTTTTTTGATAAACTTTTCCCTAAGCTTCATAAAACCCCCATATTATTTTATATAGCAACTTTATAAAGTTTTTCTGACATGAAAGAAATCGATAGTATGGAAATGAATGAAAAGTTGATAAAGGAAACGGTGAAGGAGGGTGGAGTGCTGGCACTCGTTTACTTCGATGTCCATGGAACAGACAAGGAGAAAATAAGGGAGTTCTCAACAGGGTTCATAAAGGGAATGCTGAGTGAGCCTGGGATAGTTTATGTTGTGGGCGAGATAGATGAGCCGATACAGAACAAGGATGTGGTATCCACTGCGATAGAGGTAAGGGTGCTTGCCAAAAGCATGCCTGCGCTCGTGAGGTTCGTTGCAAGGTACAGCCCGTTTTCCGTTGAGATACTCGAGCCAGAAGAGATAAGGATGAGCATGGCGGATGCGCATGACCTTCTCATGTCTGTATCAACGATGATGTTCGACCACAAAAAGTACATACTCGAAAGGGTTGCAAAAAAGGAGGATGTGGAGAGAATTAAAACCGAACTTGAAAACAGGATAAAGCTCGGGAGAATGCTTCTCGAAAAGAGCAGGAAAAAGTGATGGTTTATGGAAATAATAAAATCAGGTATCAGTGGGCTTGACAAGCTTCTTGGAGGAGGGATACCAAAGGGAAGCGTGGTTGCAGTAAGCGGGCCGACCGGCTGCGGAAAATCCACACTTGGGATGAATTTTATCGTGGGCGGGGCTGAGCAGGGCGAGGCAGGCCTGTACATACCTATAGAAAGCACAAAGGAAGATGTGCTCGACCAGATGAAGGAATTTTCCTGGAACATTGAATTTTTTGAAAAAAACAAAAAACTGTTTTTCCTCGACTATCCACCGCACGAAGTTGACCAGTTTATTTCAAAAATGAACCCAGTAAAAGAGCTTATAGAAACGATGGGAATAGAAAGGGTTGTGATAGATTCCATAATGCCCATAGCCCTTCAATTCAATACAGACCTTGAGAGG
>JBAMLP010000016.1:0-3148 GCA_039793475.1 Candidatus Micrarchaeales archaeon
CGGCATACAACAATTCGGATTCTGGCTTCCTCCTCTACTCCAGCTCCAACAACATTCTAACTAACAACTCTGCATACAACAACTCTAATCATGGCTTCCTCCTCTACTCCAGCTCCAACAACATTCTAACTAACAACTCTGCATACAACAATTCGGATTCTGGCTTCGTCCTCTCCGACAGCTCCAACAACATCCTAACTAACAACTCTGCATACAACAATTCGGATTCTGGCTTCGTCCTCTACGACAGCTCCAACAACAACTTAACTAACAACTACGCATACGACAACTCTAATCATGGCTTCTACCTCCTAGACAGCTCCAACAATAACACCCTAACCAACAATTCTGCATATAACAACTCCCACACAGGTTTCTATTTTGTGAATTCAACAGCTAACAATCTTACTATCAATAATATAACAGACAACACGCTTATGGGGTTGTATCTCAACAACAACAGCAATTCAAATATCCTGACTCAGAACTACATCTGCTTCAACGACAAAATGGACATAAACAACTCCAATACTACGAGCAGCGGTGTTGCGGACACCTGCGATTATTGGAACAACTGGAACGAGAGCGGCCATGAGGGATGCACATACAGATGCACACAAATATGGCACTACTTCTTTGGGAACATAAGCGGAAAAATTCTTTTGGCTAAGAACTCATCAGCAGTTTTCTACTCTTGGGTTTGGAATGGACAAAAAGGAAAAGTTTATGTAAAAAACGGAGACGCAAGCATTGACTGGACAAACCTCACAGCGCTAGGCAGGAATATAACGAACCAACCATCCTCAAAAGACTTCGAAGAGCTGGATGAGCTGCTTGGCTACACAAATGAACCTGACAATATTAACCTTACCTACTCTATAGATGGCAGCAGTCCAAAAGAAACGAAAGACATATACCTCTGGAAACGCCTTGTGCAGTACATCCCGCAGGCAAACTCAACGACCCAGAACAGCGCATTCAAGACAGGTATAGTTTGGGATTCTTTTCAAGGAGGGCCAGAATTCAACACAACGCTTAATCAGGATGTCGTTTTCCTTACGGAAATAAACACAAGCGCAACCTACAACTATGAAATAAGGGTCCCTGCCAACCTAAGCACATACAAAGGAGGCAGTGGAGTGATTGAGTTCTGGGTGGAATTAGAGTAAGAATTTATTTCTTCCTTTTTCTCAAAAACATCACGCCCTCAAATATTAACTGCAGGCAAGCAACATTTGCCATGAAGCATACATCCAACAACCAGGAGTTTGGTATGGAGAGAAGAACAGGTGCAAAGGAATAGAGGAATGCTCGCACGAACTTTGATCCCGTCCTCTTTCTGTACATGAAGAAGTTTAAAACAGCCAAAAGGATCGTGAATATCCAAAGGATAAATATTTCATTGTCCCTGAATCCAAAAAGGTTTAGGAGGTATGGAAAATAGCAGACCCGTGCTGGCAGGATTACATCAACAAAAGCGCTTTTTATTGCATACCCAAGCTTTTTTCCGCTTATCTCTTTCAAGCCAGGAGTTTCAAAAACAACCCTAAATTCAGAGTTTGCGTCGCTCCATGCCGTTCTATTATCATACTGGATTTCAACAATCCCTATTGGTTTGTTTTTACTGTTAACCACCTCCCCCGTTATCTCTTCCATTACATAAGCAGAACCCTTTATGTTTATGTACGCAAGCCGGGTTATGTTTAGGTATTTTCCGATCGTTTCACCCAATGCATCCACATATATAATTCCGGAGTAGGGCAGCCTTATTTTTGCTGTTCCGCTTCCATCTGTATAAACGAGCATTTCTTCCGTGTACACCCGCGCGTTATTTATTGGATTTGCGAGCAAGTCTGTAACAAATACAGTAACATAAGCGCCCTCAGTCCAGTTTTTTCCAATCACTTCAACAACAGGCTCATTCTCCTTGCATGCATGCTCTATGCAAACATACCCTGTTTCGCAGTCCTCATGCACGCAGCATTCATAAGGAATGCAACTGTGGTTTCTTATCTCCCCACATTCGCAAACAACAGGGATGCAGAAGCCCATGCTGCACTTTTCATTCCAAGCGCACTGGTCATCTTTTTCGCATTCAACACATTTCATCCCTTCGCACAGTCCTGTTTTGCATTCGTAGTCATTTTTGCAACTTTCGTTGACTTCTTTTTTCTCAACGCATCTTCCGCTTTCGCAGTACTCATCATTCATGCACTCGCTATTCTTCAAACATTCCGGCTCAATGGTAAAGTAGAACTCTCTGTAGGCGTATGCATGATTGCTTCTCGCCTCTGCTTTCAAAACAAAGGTTCCTATTTGATTTCCAACTATCTCAACTGTTGCGTTTTTTTCCTCTCCTTGGCGTAGCGTTCCGAGAGTAGCGCTCCCGCAGGAGAACGATCCAGGACAGACTACGCTAAGCCAAACATTTGTTTCTGTGTAATCACCAATGTTTCTAACAAATATTAAAACACCTTTTCCCTCCCCTATCTTAGCGCTTTGGGATGGAATGGTAGGGATGTATAATTCATGGTCTCTCCCTTCGTCTTCCTCACCTGATGGGCAAGTAAACACAACATCTACATATACTGTATATTCAATGTTTGAGCTACCTTTAGGGAGGATGAGCTGGTAGTCGCTCAGGGTGTTGTTCCAGTCTATTTTGTCAGCGTTGTACTTTGCAACAAAAACAAGATTTTTGTTGGCATCATTCATATACCCCATCTCAAAATAGTTTGCTCCATTGTACGACCGGGTGTAAAGCGAAGGAACACCGCTAACATTTGCAAAGCTTAAACTGTAATAGTCTGTGAATGTAAACATGCTGGATGCGTTTTCTGATGAGTTTATCAACTCATCCAGCTGGGTGAGGTTTCCGGGCGTGAGAGGAGGGAGGGGAGCACCGAGCGTCTTATTTACAGCTACAACATTTATGTGCCGGACTACGCATCCGGCTGGTGGGGCTGCTACTGTTAGGTCAGTTTTGCTTATGTTGTTGCCAACAACAGTGTGGGTTATTGCTGAACCAATCGGCCCAAGAACGACCTGCCCATAAAGCCCATCCCAGTTTTCACTGAGCTGTGTTGTATTAAGGAATACCTGCGTTACATTCCCACCCTCTGTTGTTGTGTTGGCCTGAGCAAAAAGA
>JBAMLP010000016.1:3158-10698 GCA_039793475.1 Candidatus Micrarchaeales archaeon
GAAAAAAGCAACAACAGAATGATCAATTTTCTCATCACAGTATATTATTTTGGATGGTTTATAAAACTTGTCTTTTTTCCCTCTTCCTTTTCAAAATAAAGTAAGCGACTATTCCGAGGATGATTAGAACAAGAACAATGAGCCAGAGTGGGAGCCCTGCCAATATACCCACTTCTTTCTCAGCGGTTTTTTCCAAAAATCCAGCCCTCTCACCATACCTAACCTTAGCCTTCATCTCTGCCTTTTCAGGTTCTTTTATAAGAAGATTACTCATCTTCACAACTTTTCCTTCCCCAACCCCAAGCTTGTAAAGAGTATCATCTTCTATTTTTATTTTTGACCCTTCTTCTGAGTATTCAACAGAATAACTAAAATAGCAATCAACAGTTCCATCATTTTTGATTTTTGCGGTAAACTCATCTTTTGCAGGGTCGTAAACAGCATCCTCTATAATCAGAGAACTCCTATCCTCATAACTTACCCTTCCAGCTTCAAGAACAACATTGAACCCATTATCAAATACCTTTGAGGAAGCACCATAGATTACGGTTGTGTTTAGAACGATCCCGCCTTCTTTTTCAGGAGGGATATCAACTTTGTACCTGATTCCTTTTTCCTCTCCTGGCTTTATTCCAACCACATCAGCATCACCTATGGTTGCTGTATACTCCCCACCAACATAAACGAATGAGCTGCTCTTAAAATAACCGAATGCGTTTCCATCATTTCTATAAACAATCTCTATTGCACCCGTTTTATCGTTATAGTAGGCTTCTTCTATGGAGAGCGAAACAACCGGTCCTGGAAGAACAAAAATATCTAAAGGAAGGAGGTGCTCGCTAAGAGCAGGAACGCTCTGCCCCATTTTTACAAGAACAGATAGTTTATCCCCGCCAAGCTCGTTGTTTATCCTCTTTTTTAAATTATACGCGGTTTGCGCGTACTCTTCACCAACAACAAGCCCTACAGCCATCTGCCCTTTTTCGACCTCATCCTTCACGAATTTGTAGGTTTCATCCGGGACAAGCATTCCTATAAAAATTATCGGGTCATCCCCGGCAACTATACTATCCTCCAAAAAGTTTCCATCCGTAAGTATTGCTTGTTTTTTTGATGGGTTGAGCGAAAAATATTTTTTCACTATTTCTATATTATCGTTGTATTTATCACCGGTGTTTATACTTTCATACCTTTTACCGGTTGCTTCAAGCGCCTTTTCCACCTCATCATCCACATACCCATACACTAGAATGCTTTCTGCATCCTGCAAGACCTCTTCCAAAGAATCAATGTTATCCTTTGTTGCAAATAGAAGATACGCCTTTTTCAGTTTTGCGTATGGAAGAACAGAAACCGCCGAGTATCCGTAGGAAGGGTTTACAAGAATGAAGTTCTTTGCGCCGGATTTTTTAGCCAGCTCCAAATTAGTTTTGTACGGGTCCTCGCTTTTGTACGCTTCCACACTATTCCAATTGTTTATAAGAAGGACATCCAACCCAGCGTACACCGGATTGTTTTTTGATTCTATGAGAAAAACTGAATTTCCGCTTCCTATTTTTTTTACAGTTGTCATCACATCTCCGGATTGAGGGACGAACTTAACACTCTCGCCCACCACATTCGCATAATACACACCAGAAACAACATCCCTCCCATCAAAAGAATTTATTACAACTATGGAATGGAGGATTCCAAAGAGAAAAAGTGAAATCAAAAGAAACCGCAGATTCATAAAAAAAACTCTACAGAAAGGTTTAAAAAAGGTTAAGCAGAAGAGGAAAAGGTGCGACCAGAGGAGGAGAGAATATGAAAGGAAAAGCGTTTTTGGTTTTGCTGGTCTTTGCAGGGGTTTTACTAGCAATTCAGCCGGCAGAACAATGGGTTGTTGGCCAGACAGGAAAGTATACACAAGTGGCGAGTGCAAACTACACTACTGAAGGAGGAAATGTAACAAACATAAACCTGACCGGAAATATTTCCACTGAAAAATGGGCAGGCTTCTGGGGGAATGTAAGCGGAAGAATAGTATTGGCCCCAGGTGCAGGTCAACCCATGTTCTTCACATGGGCGTGGAACAGCGGAAACGGCGGTGAGGTTTGCGCGATTGCTGGCCCAAGCGGATTTGACTGGAGCGGGCTTCAGACCGTCAATGTATCAGCCATAGACACTGTTTGGGGTTTTGCAGGAGGAGATACAGACAGCGCAGCAAACACACTTATGAGCAGTTGCAATGTTGATGTTGCAGGAATACCAGTTTCAGGGAGTGCAGGAAACTTTACAGGAGTAGGTGGGTTTGAAACATGCGCAGTTGCAGACCAAGCAATCCCAGCTGTAAAAACAGATATTGCATTCTGCGTAAACATAACGCAAGGCGGAAATCTGTTCAATGGCTTGACTGGCGATTACGAGCTCCTAGCTCCAACGAATGAGATTGCTGGCCAATACGAAACCTACTACTTCTGGCTAGAGCTAGACTAAACCCCTCTTTTTCTTTCTTTTTATTTTCAAGCTTCCGCAAGAGTTAAATAAGTTTTCAAAGAAGTTGTCTTATGCTTTCAAAGGAAGAACTGCGAAAACAGTTTTCAAAAAACTGGGAAAAACATTACAAACTCCAAATTTTAGGAGAAAAAGGATTCAAAAGGCAAAAGTGCAAAAAATGCGGAAAGTATTTCTGGGCAAAGGAAGAAAGAGAAGTATGCGGGGATTCCGCATGCATGGGCTATCAATTCATCGGAAATCCCTCTGGAAAAAAACTGGGGTATGTTGAGACATGGAAAGAAATAGAGAAGTATTTTGTAAAGCACGGGCACGAGAGCATAAAACCCTACCCAACGGTTGCGAGGTGGAGGGACGATTTGTATTTCACAATCGCGAGCATAAACCTTTTTCAGCCTTATGTTGTTAGCGGGGAGATCGAGCCAATAGCAAACCCCCTAATTGTTCCACAAACATGCATCAGGTTCAATGATATTGCAAATGTAGGTATTACTGGAAGGCACTACTCAAACTTTGTTATGATAGGCCAGCACGCATTCAACACGAAAAAAACAGGCCTTTTCTACTGGAAGGAAGAGGCAGTAGGGCATGACTTGGGTTTTATGAAAGCGCTCGGGATAAAAGAGGAGGAAATATTTTTTCATGAGGATGTATGGGTTGGAGGCGGAAACTTCGGCCCAAGTTTGGAATATTTTGTAAAAGGCCTGGAATTAGGAAACTGCGTTTTTATGCAGTACGAGGAGACGCCGGATGGAAAAGTGCGGGAACTGAAAACAAAGGTAATAGACATGGGAGCTGGGCTGGCGAGGTTTCCGTGGATAAGCCATGGCTCCCCAACAAGCTATGAAATGGTCCTCGGGCCTGCGAGGAAGATGAGGGAAAGCGCGGGGATAAAAATCGACGAGAAGTTGTTGCTGGAGTACGCAAAACTTTCCGGCGGGCTGGATGTAGAGGAGGCTAGGGATGTTGAAGCAGAAAAGGATAGGATTGCAAGGCAGTTGGGAATGAGCAAAAAAGAGCTTTTCGAGACCATCGGCGCTCTTCAGGTGGTTTACGCAACCGCAGACCACCTTCTTACCCTTCTTTTTACCATTAAGGATGGCATGCTTCCCTCGAACAGCGGAGGGGGATACAATTTGAGGATGCTCGCGAGAAGGGTGTTTGCGTTTGAAGAGGAGCATGGTTTCTCATGGGATTATTACAAAATTTTGGAATGGCATGCGGAATTTCTGCGCGCGATTTTTCCTGAACTCAAGGAAGGGGTGGAGCTGACCGCGGATGTCGTGCATGAGGAAAAAAACAAATACAAAAACGCAAAGCAGAACGCCGGAAGGAAGGTTGAAATGCTGCTTTCAGCAAAAAAAACAATTTCGCAGAACGAGCTTCTCACCCTTTACGAAAGCGATGGAATCCCTCCAGAGCTGATTGCTGAAGAGGGAGAAAAAAGGGGAGTGAAGGTGGAGGTCCCAGGTAATTTCTACGAGCTTCTTGAAAAGCAGCAGGGAAAGGAGGAAGAAAAGAAGATGATGGTAGATGTTTCAAGATTCCCGAAAACAGAAATTCTCTACTACCAAGAGCCGCAGATTGAAGAGTTTGAAGCAAAGGTTTTGGGTTTTGTTGAGTGCGAAGGAAAAAAAGCGGTTGTTCTCAACAAAACCGCCTTCTACCCCGAGGGTGGTGGGCAGGTTGGCGATACTGGCTTTATCAGCGATGCAAAAGTCATAGACGCAAGAAAAATCAATGGCGTAGTTTGTCATGTTGTTGAAAATGCGGGCGGTTTGAAAAAAGGAGAAAAAGTAAAATGCAAAGTTGATTTGGGAAGAAGGAAGCAGATTACGAGAAACCACACTGCTGTCCATCTCCTTAATGCAGCGTGCAGAAAAATTTTGGGAGGCCATGTCTGGCAGGCAGGCTCCTACAAAGATGAAAGCATTGCTCACTTGGATGTCACGCATTACAGGAAGATTACGGAAGAGCAGATGAGGGAAATGGAAAAGCTCGTTAATGGATACATAATGGCAAACATGCCAATAACAGTCGAAGTTTTACTGAGAAATGTCGCGGAGCAGAAATACGGAATGCGCATCTACCAGGGAGGAGCGGTTCCTGGAAGAGAGCTTAGGATAGTGAGGATAGGGGATATCGATGTTGAGGCGTGCGGCGGAACCCACAGTATGCTTAAAACAACTGGTGAGATAGGATTTTTCAAGATTGTCAGGAGGGAGGGAATAAAGGATGGGGTGGAAAGAATCATCCTGAAGGCAGGGGAGGCTGCGGTCAGCCATGTCCAGGAGAAGGAAAAACTCCTCCACGAAGCCGCCTCGAAGATAAGCGTCCAGCCCGAGAAACTCCCTTCTTCCGTGGAGAGGTTTTTTGAGGAGTGGAAGGCGCAGAAGAAGGAGGTGGAAAGGCTTAAGGAAAAGATAGCCCAGCTTGAGGTGCAGGAGTTCGTGCATGAAAGCATAGCAAAGCAGAAAGTTGTTTTCGTCCTTGGCGAGTACGATGTTACTGCGATGCAGAAGATGGCATCCATCTTCATTCAGCATGAGAAGGCAATGGTCGTAATAATGAATAGAGAAGGAAATTTCGTAGTCGCTACAGGGAAAAACGCGAAACAAGGTGCAGGAGAGATAGCCGCAAAGGTCGTTGAAAAGCTCGGTGGGAAGGGAGGAGGCAAGGGACAGATTGCATTCGGAAAAGTGAACAGGGTGGAGAGATTAGAGTTTTGAGAGAAGCAAACTCGGCCTTTTCAGGAATTCAAATTTATTTGTGGTTGCAAAAAATTCGTTCAGTAGATCTGTTGATCTGAAGTTGAACTGGCTGTTTATCTCTTCTGGTTTGTATTCCTTTATGCTCCGCACAACATAATTTCCGTTCGAAATCCACCCTCCCCTTGTGTAGTAGAGTGCGGCCCCATGGTTCTCTTTATACTCCTCGTACTCAGCCCTGAACCCGTCCGCAACCAAGTTTCCAAGAAGAAGGGGAGCGTAGTAGGCGTTTATTGTCACATGCCCGAAGTTCGGCGGAATAAGAACAACATCCCATTTCTTCGCTTTCACCTTCACAACATTCACGCTCCCGTCCCTGTTTTTTCCCTGAAGAAGAAAAAGCGCTTCTCCATAAAGCACCTGGTAGACCTCTGGGTAGGTTAGGTTGTTTTCAGCGAGTGGATGGTAGTGGCCATAGGTTTTTACAAACTCCTCTCCAAAAATCCTGTTCGGGATGAGCGTGATGTCGTACCTCACACCGTTTTTCGCAGCTATGTTCCTGTACATAAAGTACACAGGATAGTCATCGTTGAAAATTTCAAACGAGTAGAGCACATCGTTCATCTCCGATATCTTCCTCGCCTCGTATTTCATGAACTTCCCATCAACCATTATCGTATCATTATCCCATTCTACTCTCAATGGATGTTCATAAACTATCAAGCCAACACCTCTTTGATTTTTTTCGCGACAGCGTCTCCAGGCTGTGCATTTTTTTGAACATTCGATTTTATAAGGCAGTTGGGGTTCTGCACAAACCCATCCTTGGTCAAGAAAAGCGCGGGGCCTTTTGTTTTTTCAAAAAACTCATACTCCCTCCTTCCACTGCTCGCGCACGCCACCACAAGCGGTTCATTCTCAATATTGTATATCACAACTCCCTTCCCGGCCGTTTCAACAACCCCATTCTTTTTCGCGATCACCCTCTCAACAGAAATACTTTCATCCCTTTTCTGATCGTGGAGCATGAAAAGTCCATGCCCGCTCAGCACCTGAAAAGTTTCATCCCCTTTCCACCCATGCGTCCTTCCGAACTCCTTTCCCATGACCCTTCCGAGTATTGTGATTATGCTCACCCTCTCTCCATCCTTGCTTTTCCCTATCTCGTATTCCGTATACACAAGCTTGTTTGTTTTCGGCCTTTCCATCAAAACCTTCCCCATAGACTTCAAACCATGTGCGTTTCCTTTAGCAAGCTTTCCATCTATGAAAAGAAATGGGCCCACAAGTTCTATGCGTGGGCTCTCGCACACGAGCATCTAATCCTCCTCCGGTTCGCGCGTTTTGAATGCAAGCTTTTCTTTCCTCAGCTTTGCAATCACAATCTTGAATGTAACGAGAAGTTCTTTCCTCTCTTCCGCTGACTCCTCGAGCCTGCTCTCAACCTCCCTTGTGAATTCAAAAAGCCGGGTATAAAGTTCTGGGGTGATTTTTTCAGGATGCCCACCGTATTCCTGCAGGAGCTGCTTTGCTATCTTTAGTTTGGCCTGCAGTTTTTTCTCCTTTTCTCCTGTTTTTTCAAGCTCTACGCTCAAACTTTTCAAGAATTCAACTATCTGCTCCCAGCTCATCTGCATAGCCATTTTTTCGATGTCTTCCTCAGTTGTAGCCCCTAACGCACGCAGATGTCTTTCTTCCATAATTTTCTATTAAGAAAGAGTATTTAAAAGTATTCTCCCAATACAGATTATGATCCTGAGTGGTAAGATAATAGCCGATGAAATTCTGGAGCAGGTCAAGAAAGATGCTAAAAAAACAAGGGCAACACTCGGGATAGTGCTCGTTGGCAACAATCCTGCTTCGCAAAAATATGTGAAAACAAAAACGGCGCGCGCTGATGAAGTTGGAATAGAAGCCCGGCTTTTCCACCTTCCTGAAAAAACCAGCCAAAAAAAACTCATCGCGCTTATCGAGAAACTCAACAAAAACAAAAAGATAGATGGATTTATAGTTCAGCTCCCGCTTCCTCAGCACATAGACCAGTTTGAAATACTCTCGCAGATCAATCCAAAAAAGGATGTTGATGGAATTTCACCATACAATCTCGGCATGCTCCTATCCTCCGGCAGGCCGTACTTCGTTCCGGCAACCCCCCAAGGAATTATACACCTCCTTGAATACTACGGTGCGAAAATTGATGGTGCGAACGCGGTTGTTGTCGGAAGAAGCGTTATTGTAGGAAAACCGGTTGCCGCGTTGCTTTTGCAGAAAAATGCAACCGTTACAGTATGCCATTCAAAAACAAAAAACCTCGCGGGGTACACAAAAAATGCGGA
>JBAMLP010000017.1:0-4453 GCA_039793475.1 Candidatus Micrarchaeales archaeon
CAAAAAGGACAGAAGAGATAACAAAAGAGATATCTGAAAAAAGATACAGAAAAGCGCATGATGATGCGAAAGATCTTGCTAGATGTTTAGATAAGGGAGACCCTAAGTATTTGAACAGGTGGTGAGGATGGGGGCATTCGATAAGGTTAGCGTGGAGGCAAAAAAAGCAATGGTTGCGGTATGGAAAACCATGAACCCCGAGGACAAAATGCATTTTGTCAATCAGGTTGCCCTCGCGTTGAGCATATGGGGCGATGATGATAAGGGAAAGGAAATGGTTGCGCTCATTCTTGAAAAACTCGTTGAAGACGGAAGCAAAAACCTTGCAGATTTCGGCCTGTACATAGAATGGTTCCTAAGGTCTGGAGGAGAGGAGATATATAAGATGAAGGCTGAAAGGGCGAAGAGAGCGGTTCTTGTGATAGACGGATACAGGATAAAGCACGGCCTGCCCTCAGAGCCGCAGAAAACGATAATCTAAACCGCAAAGGCAAGGACTCCGGTATCCTGCGCGCTTCCTTTCACAACCAATCCATCTTTTTCTTCATAGATGTTCATGTTCTGTTTAGCAGCCCTCATGATGTTTTGCGTGGTTTTTCTGCACCCTCCATTCGACAGCTCGAAAAACCATCTCTCGGCGGATGTGTCAACAACATTTCCGTTTTCCTCCCTGAAGGGCGCGTTCATCCACACCCCCTTATTCATGGCAACGAGCATGTCGAAGCCTGAGATATCAAGCGAAAAAAGGTTTGTTTTTCCGAGAGTGAATTCACTGAGCAGCACTTTCATGATTTTTCCGTTTATCTTCTGCGAAAATCCACCTAGATAAACGAACGGAATCCCCCTCTCCTTTAGGAATTCTTCCTTTGTTACCTTCTCCTCAAATTCCAGCATACCCGAAATTCCGTCATCTGCTGTGAAGCATCTTACAGATTCAGAAATTCCATAAAGCCTTAGGTTACCTATTTTCAAAACAACTGCCCTGTCCCCGAAAACAAACCCGGCAAGCGCTTCGCACCCTCCCTCAAACCTCTCGCTTATGAGTGCGTCGGCCTCCTTGGCAAAGCTTCTGAGTAGGTCCAAGGCGTTCTCCTCATCTGGTTTTTCTCTGAAAAGTTCGAGGTATGATTTGAAAATATCAAGAGCAAAGGATGAGATTTCGTGTTCCCTATCCCTCCCCTCCTTTATTCCATCAAACATTCCAAACGCGACAATCCTCCGCTTTCCGAAATACATCTCCTGCAAAAGAAGGCTTACGGACGGCCTGCTTGCCCTCCTCTTTCTCGGCTTCTTCTCAACCACTGCATACGCATTGTTGAATTCAGTCCCCCTCTCTTCTGCTTTCAGAACATCCTTTCCATATATCTCAATAGCGCTGGCCATAAAAAGTGAATTGATATCCACCCTTTCGGCAGTGTTGAAAAGCATCCTAGCCTTTTCCATGTACTTGTTTCTCAATCTTTTTGAATGAATGGAATGCCACTGGTAGCCCTTTTTGTATATAGGAATGAGCCCCATTATCGTTCTTGCTTTTGTTCCTTTCGGGTCTATATTATATACTGAAACAAATTTTTCAAAATCCTTGACATCCACCATTCTCTTCTCAAAATCCTTGCCCACAACCCTTGCAAGTATTCCAGCGTACTGCACATCAGAAAGCACTTTTTCAGCATAGCCTGCTATGCTCGCGATAGAAATTCCCTCGGTAATCCTCTCCTCTTTTTTGAATATATTTTTCTTTAGTTTCTCCTCTTTATCCTGCAACTGTCTGTGGAAGAAAACTGGCATGCCCAAAAGTGAATGAAAAACTTTAAAAACATTCTTTTTGAATCCTCATCGGTGAGAGTATGCCAGCAAAAGATGTTTTAGACAGGATATCGTCTTCAGGAATAAGATGGCTTTACCTTGATTTTCTGGATGTTATTGGCTACGCCCATTCGATTGGCGTGCCGGTTCAGACGCTTAGTGAAGAGGAGCTTGAGAAAGGGTTTTCGAGGAGTGATGTAGCAGCGGTTTTCAACGACCGCGAAGAGCTTTTCCTAAAACCAGACCATAACACATTCGCGTTCGTTCCATGGATGGATTCCGCCTCGCGTATGCTGTGCAACATCTACACCGCCAAGGAGGAGTTCTACCTAAAGGACCCGAGGTACATGCTCCAGAGGGTGGTGAAGAATGCGGGCGCAGCAGGGTTTGATGTGAAGGTTGGAAGTGAGGTCGAATTCTATTTTTTCGATGGGGTTGCGGTTGACAAAACAACCCCTGAGAGAGGGCCAAGCGTCATGCTGGATACAAGAGAGGCGAAATGGAACCCCTCGCCCATGGTGAACTTTGAGAAGGCAAACTTAATCTCCCCTCCGTACGATACATACCACATACTAAGAACAGAAATACTGAATGTTATGAATGACAACTTCCATGTATTCGTGGAATCCCATGGGCATGGAGAAGGTCCAACGGGCCAGCAGTTTGCTTCCATACAACCATTATCCCTCTTAGATAGTGCAGATTCGCTCATTACCTTCAAGAATGCAGTGAAGAATATTTCTATAATGTCAAATGTATTCTCAACTTTCATGCCCCTTCCTGTTTTCAAAGAAGGCGGAAGCTCGCTCCGTGTGAACATAAGTTTGTGGGAAGAGGAGAAGAACATTTTCTACGATGCAAAAGAGGAATACGCGAACATCAGCTCAACGGGTAGGTATTTTATAGGAGGCCTGCTCGAGCATGCATCTGCTCTTTGTGTTTTTACCAACCCATCCACAAATTCGTATAAACGGCTTTCCGCGTCTCCGAAATACATAATGTGGAGCGCTAAAAACAAGGACGCGGTTGCGTACGTTCCAGTGAGGCACGGAGAAAGCGAGGAGAGGAAAAGAATAACCCTCACCTCGCCGGACCCGCTCGTAAACCCGTACCTCGCCTATGCTGCTATAGTTGCAGCAGGGCTGGATGGAATAAAGAAAAAGATAGACCCAGGGGACCCTGTTGATGTAAATGTTTCCAGCATGCTTTCAAAGGAGAGGAGAAAGCTTGGAATAAAAGAGCTGCCAACCAGCTTGATGGAAGCGATCGCTTTCCTTGAAGCTGATAATGAATTCCTGAAAGGAACATTCTCATCCGACATAATCGCAGACTACCTTGAGAACAAGATAAAGGAGCACAGGGAAAATGAGATGAGACCTACGAGCTACGAGTTCTACAAATACTTCAACCTCTAACCTTCTCATTTTTATTTGTTTTTTTACAATAACGTTCATTGTTTTTAGGGCCCATAGTCGAGTGGTTAAGACGCCACCCTTACAAGGTGGAGATCCCCAGTTCAATCCTGGGTGGGCCCATAAGCCAGGGGGGGCTTTATGTATTTCTAATTCCCCCCTAGCTCCAACCCCCCTATCGTATTAGTAGGTTTTGGTTTGGGGGTGAAGGGGAAATCGAGGAAAAACTGGGGAGGGGGCGGAGCCCCCTATGAGGTTTGTCTTCTCTATGTTTTTTACTCTATCTCAATAGGCAGACCAGCGTCCTTAAACCTTTTTTGCATATTCTCCCAGTGCATCTGTCCTCTTTCTTTGTTTTCCATCTTATTCGTAAAATAAACATAGACTTCTGAAATAAGTTCTATATACTGGTTCGCTTCATCAGATTGCAGAAGTGGTTTTAATAATTCGATCAAAGCATCAAAATAAGCGTTTCCTTTTCCAATCTTATCATTATCAACTTCTTTGCAAAACCATTCTGCAATTTTTTCCATGTTTTCTTTATTTATCTTGTTAGTTATCTCGTCTTTTATTTTTTCTACCTTAGTCGACATAACATCCTTGAATTTTGAGAATTCAATGTTTCCATCACTGTCCGGTTTTGTTCCAGGCCCAGTTGGTTTTTTCACATCCCTTCCAAACATAACCCACCAATGTATTTTTATGGTAAAATATGCTTAAATATCTTTCGCTCGTCCCTTCTTCGCTTTGTTTTTAAATATTTCTTAGTTTAAACAAAAACCTAGGGCCTGTAGCTCAGCCTGGTCAGAGCGCCGGACTCTTAATCCGGGTGTCGGGGGTTCGAAGAACCCTTTTCGAGAAGCGAAAATGCTTAATTAGAAAAGGTTCGAAAATCCCCCCAGGCCCGATTGGTGGAAATATGGAATTCATAAAACCTTCTTGGGATGAGATAGAGGAGTTGACAAAAAAACTTGCGGAAAAAATAAAGAAAAGCAGGTTCAGGTTTGATTGGATTGTTGGAATTTCTAGGGGAGGTTTGCTTCCAGCCCGGCTTGTTTCAGATTATTTTGACTGCCCGCAACTTGCAATAATGAGAATTGAGTTTTACAAAAGCATTGGCAAAACAAAGGATTTTCCGAGGATTACACAGCCCGTTCAGGTCAATGTCAAAGGAAAAAATGTTCTGGTTGTGGATGATGTTGCTGATACCGGCCAAAGTCTTGTTGTTGCAAAGG
>JBAMLP010000017.1:4463-10083 GCA_039793475.1 Candidatus Micrarchaeales archaeon
AGGAGCGAAAGAGGTAAGGATAGCGACGCTTCACTACAAACCAACGTCCTCAGCAATAAAGCCGGATTTCTATGTTGCTAAAACGAGCGCCTGGATAGTTTATCCATGGGAAAAGAGAGAAACAGAGAGGATGCTTAAGAAAAAGGTAGAGGAGTTATGAGAGCTGCCGGGTATTGGATATACACAATAATTTTACTCATTCTTGTTTTGCCCATTCTGATAACACCATTCCTAGGTCCTTGGAACAGGCAACTTTTTCTGATGCTGCAGGAGACATATGCGCCACTCTGCCATCAGCTAACCTCTCGTTCTATTTGCTATTTTCCAGCGAACCTAACAATAACAAATTGTTTTGAATCAAGCGAATTCAGTTTGAGCAAGCAACCCATCGTATATAGAGAAGAACTCGGCACTGGCTATAAATTTCCGGTTTGCGCGAGGGATGTAGGTATATACGGAGTAGCCCTTCTTTCAGCCCTTCTCTATCCATTAATATTTGAAAAAGACAGTTTAGAGATCCCTCCACTGATATTTTTTATAGCAGCAATCATTCCTATGGCAATAGATGGCGGACTCCAGCTTATTGGCTTTTGGGAAAGCACCAATCAACTAAGATTGATCACAGGAGGAATCGCTGGATTTGCTATGACCTTCTATACGGTTCCTCTTTTAAACAGAATATTCAGAAGATAGCTATCTCAGTCTTATCGATTCAAGGTTCATGGGCGCTCTTGATTCGACCATCATGTTTCTTGCAATATCCCTTGCGAACTCCTCTGTTTTTCCCCAGTCTCCGTGCATCGTGAAAACCCTGCTCGGCTTCGGCGTGACATTCCGTATCCATGCCACAAGCTGCCTCCTGTCGCTATGGCCAGAAAACCCTTCGACCGTAGTTACTTCCATGTTTATATTCAGCGTCTTTGCCCTTCCGTTCTCGCCTACAACGGGTATTTCCTTTACCCCGTTTTGAACCTTGTTTCCGAGGGAAAGGGCGCTCTGGTATCCTACAAAAATAAGTGTGTTCCTTTCATCCTCTGCCATCAATTTTAAGTATTCCACCGAGGGCCCTCCGGAAAGCATTCCAGAAGGAGCAAGAATAACCGCCGGCTCGCCATTCACTATTTCCTCCCTGTTTTCTGCAACCTTTATAAGAGGGCATTCAAAAGGGCTGTCGTTTGAGAGTATCCTCTTGTGCAAACTGTTTTTCAAGTATTCAGGATAAGCGGTGTGTATCGCCGAAGCTTCCATGACCATCCCATCTATGTAAATCGGTACGTTCCAATCTGGGTTGTTTCTCGCATGATTTTCCATAACAAGAAGAATTTCCTGGCTTCTTCCAACCGCAAAAACAGGAATCAGAACCTTCCCCCTTCTCTGGATCGTGTTGTTTATCACTTCGATCAGTTTTGCCTCCCTCTCTTCCCTCACCACTCCTATATCGTTCCTTCCTCCATATGTTGACTCTATGAAAAGGGTTTCAACGCGAGGGAATATTGTGTGGGCTGGGTTGAATAAATTTGTGAACCCGAACTTTATGTCCCCGCTGTAAATAAGGTTATGCTTTCCCTCTCCTATGTGAAGGTGCGCTATTGCAGAGCCGATTATGTGGCCCGCATTGTAGAATGTAAGCTTCGCACCGGGCGTAATGTCAACGACCTCATTATAATTTATCGTTATTACATTCTTCAGCTCTTTCTGTATATCCTCCTTTGTGTATGGCGCGTCCGCTCCCCAAAACTTCTTCACGATGTTTAAGTAGTCCCTTTGCAAAAGCGCCATGAGGTCTTTTGTTGGCGGCGTCGCGTAAACCGGTCCATCGTAGCCATAGGCAAAAAGGTATGGCAGGAAGCCCATGTGGTCAAGGTGGCCGTGCGTGATTATCACAGCGTCTATTTCGTTTATCGGAAAACCCAGAATATTTAAGTGCGGGAACGCATACTTCGGGTCCAAGGTTTCGGGGTTTATCCCCACATCTATAAGTATTTTGCTCTTGTTTGTCTGCAGAAGAAGGCAGCTTCTTCCAACCTCCCTGAACCCCCCGAGCATCACTGTCCTTATCCACTCTATCTCTTGCGAAGGCTGGTTTATCTTTTTTCCAAGCTTAAGGAGGAACTTTTTCCTGTCGCTTGCATACGCAACCTCGCTTTTTCTCACTCCATCTATTGTTGAGGATTTCATTGTTGGGGTTCTCAAAACCACTGGCGCCCAGCCGGTTCTTATCAATATCTCCTTCAACCCCGCCCCGCCCTTTCCTATTATCAAGCCAGGTTTTTCCGATTCTATTATCACTTCAGAAAAATCCGCGTTGAACCACATGTTAGTTATCTTTGCCTCTTCCGTAAGCACCGATGCTATCTCTTCCTTTGCTTTTTCAGGGTCCATCAGCTGGGACTTGTCAACCCTTACATAAATTTTCTTTTTTATCGTGCTTGCAATCCTCTTAACCAAATCCTCATGCTCATAGAATTTGCTTATGTCCTTTACATATATGGCTATCACTAGGCCTAGCGCTTCTATAGAAGTCAAACCGCATTCTGGCGGCACTATTTCTTTTATAGTCTTTTCTATCTCTGCAAACTGCATTACTCCACCATTTTAGCCACTTGTTTTTTGTCGAACCTCTTGAAGCCTTTTTTTGTAATTACGGCAACATCAATATCCTCTCCAGTTGCAGCATCTCTTTTTATTGCAGCCCACACGCTTTTCGCAGCAACCCTCGCGCCCTCCTCGATAGTCTGGTCCTCTTTGTACTGCGTTTCAAGAACACCGAACGCAATCGGGCTTCCTGAGCCGGTTGAGGTCATCTTCTCTTCAGTCACTCCACCCAGCAGGTCCACGCTGAAAAGCCTGGGCCTTTCGTCTATGCCTCCTATGAGGATCTGCACCCAAAAGGGAAAAAATTTGTAAGCTGAAAGAATGTTCGCCAGAATGGTTGCAGCGGCCTCCACGCTTATAGCTTTTCCGTGCTCCAGCCTGTAGTTCTTTACTTCGGTCTGCATCCACCTTACAAGCTTCTGTGCGTCGCCGACAGAGCCAGCAATCGTCATCCCTATGTGCTCATCTATTGGGTAGATTTTGTCAATATCCTTGCTAGCTATGAAATATCCCATGGTCGCTCTTCTGTCTGCCGCGAAAACAATTCCGTCCTTTACGACAACGCCAACCGTGGTTGTTCCGGTCTTTTTTTCCATATCCTTTACATCTATATTCTGCATACAAATCACCAAAAATAGTATAGGGGTGGATATCTCATGGAGGGAATATTTAAAAAGCCTTTGCTTTCGCGGTAAGCGCTCAACTTTAGAATGGCGCCCTATTTCGTGTAGTTTCTTCTTCGTACCTCGCAAGAATAAACAGCAAATCCGAAAGGCGGTTGAAGAATGTTATTATGCTCGGCTCTATTTTGTTAACCCGCGAGAACAGAACAACCCTTCTCTCTGCCCGCCTGCAAACCGTTCTCGCAAAATCAATGTAGGAAGCGTTTCCTGATGGAACTACGAAAGATTTGGGGGTGGGAAGTTTTGCCTCAATCTCATCTATAATTCTCTCCATCTCCTTCACATCGCCATCAAATTTTTCTTTTTTCTTTCCTATCATGCATGCAGAAATGTCAAAAAGCCTTGACTGGATGCGGGAGAGGATTTTTTTGGAAACTTCCGAAGAGTTGTATGCAGCAATTCCCATGGAAGCATTCAGCTCGTCTATTGTACCAAGAACCTCAAAAATCAAATCGTGCTTTGGAAGTTTTGGACCTCCAACAGAACTCTCTCCTTTATCTCCCTCACGCGTGTATACTGCCATACAAATCAGTCCGGGGTTTCTTTCAGCCATCCCATCTTCTTCACCCACCAGTATGCAAGAAGGGTTGCAACAACAGTGGAAACAACCATCAGAGCACTGTACCACCACACATCCTGTGGGCCTAAGTTGTAGGCCGGGTTTGAGAGAATTGTTGCAAGGGTGTTTGGCACAAGAACTGCAGTACCCAAAATTGTCAGGTAAGTCATAATGAGCGCAAGCCTGTTGTTGAGTGTTTGGAGCTGGTTGTTGTATATGCTCTGGACAACCTCAAGCCCGCTTGCGAGAACCTCGCTCATGTGCTCTGCAAGGCCTATCTGGGCGCTCACTTCTGTAGTAAGGGCATTGATCCTTTCTATTATCTTTATATCATCTGTAAGAAGGTCAGCATCACCATATCTGAGGGCGCTCAGCACATCTACGGTCGCCCAAAGGCCATCAAGGTATGTTACGAGCGCATGCTTCATTTCATGTATCTGCGTGCCGATGAATGCCCGGGGCGTTTTGGGGTCTGCGAGCTTAGCGCTCAGCATGTCGCCATGGTCCTCAATAGCGCGGAGGTAATCAAAATTTCTTGCGTTGTTCTCATCTATTATTCTTATAAGAAGCATTGTTATCTTGTCCTTGTTTGACATTTCTTTTGGGAATTTCCTGAGCAGCATGGCGGCGTATCTTCTTAGCCTAAAAAACCGTCTAACCTCTGCGGTGTGCATGGTTACAATGAGGTTTTCTCTTATGAGAACGAGTAAGGGGCGTATCATTACATTGAAGCCCTCAACATGTATCACTGGTAAAAGAATGCCCATCTCATTTCCGAAATCCTCGTAATTTCCATACTTTGCTTTTAGAAGATTTTTTACAAGAAGCTCGCTGAATCCGAGGAGTTTTGATGATTTCAGAACCTCTTTTTCAAAATTTCCTTCTACAACATAATCGAGCCAAAGTATGTTTTTCTTTTTTACCGCTTTTTTTACTGAGAGAATGGCCTCTTCTATCTTTCTCTTTTCAACATGGAATGTTGTGCCATCCTTTCTCAACCCAACGGAAAAAACAAACTCCTCGAGCGCAAGAACTATTTTATCTGAATTGTTTATTACTTTTGGCTTTTTAGAATACCCAGGCATAGGGTTTTTTGAGTCGCAAGAGTTTAATAATTTTACGCTACTTTTAGATTTGTGAACATTGGCGTTCTTGCGAGCGGGAGGGGAAGTAATTTCCAAGCGATAATTGATGGAATAGGGGATGGAAGGATAAAAAACTCAAAGATTGTTGTTTTGATTACGGACAATAAAGAGGCGAAGGCTATAGAAAGGGCGAAGAAAAATAACATTCCTGTTGAATTTGTTGATTACAGAGAAGGAAGGGAAGCGGCCGAGAGAAGGATAAAGGAGATACTTGACCAGTATAGGGTTGACCTGGTTTGTTTAGCTGGCTTTATGAGAATAATAAAAACAAAAGAACTGCTGGAAGGTTACAGAAACAAAATGATAAACATCCATCCAGCCCTCCTCCCATCTTTTACCGGAATGCATGCACAAGCGCAGGCATTTGAGCATGGGGTGAAGGTAAGCGGATGCACCGTGCATTTTGTTGATGAAAGCTTGGATGGCGGCCCTATAATAGAACAAACATGCGTTTACATAGGCGACTGCAAAACCGTGCAGGAAGTTGAAGAAAGAATTTTGAAGGAAGAGCATAAACTTTATGTAAAAGTTGTTGGAATGTTTGCTGAGGGAAAATTCAAAATTGAGGGGAGAAGGGTCAGATATCAAAAAGCACCCTGAACACATATTTTGTTTTTTCTTTTTTTGCAATGAGAAGA
>JBAMLP010000018.1:0-9984 GCA_039793475.1 Candidatus Micrarchaeales archaeon
AAGTGAAAGAAGTGCATTCAAAAGAGAACAAGCGCGAGAAGAAGCAGAAGCCGAAGAAAAGAAAGGCGAGGGAGATAAAGACAGTTATAAAGAGGGGGACGAGAAAAACCGCGGTTGCCAGGGCGGTTGTGAAGGAGGGGAAGGGAAGAATAAGGATAAACAGGCTTGATATAAACGCCATAGATAACAATTATATAAAGGAAATGCTCATGGAACCTTTCACGCTTATAGGGGATAGGGCAACAAAGGTTGATGTGGATGTGAGCGTGAAGGGTGGGGGCACGATGGGCCAGATGCAGGCGGCGAGAACTGCGATAGCAAAGGGGCTTGTGGAATATTTTGAGGATGAGAAACTTAAGGAGAGATACTTCGAACTTGACAAGCATCTTGTAGTTGATGATGTAAGAAAAGTGGAGCCGAAGAAGTACAAGGGGCCAAAGGCAAGGGCAAGGTTCCAGAAATCATACAGGTGAAATAATGGAATTTCCAGTAAGATGTTTCACATGCGGAAAGGTTATAGGGCATATGTACGAGCAGTACAAAAAACTTGTTGGAGAGGGAAAAAGCCCGAAAGAGGCAATGGACGAGCTTGGGATAAGCAGGTACTGCTGCAGAAGGATGTTCATAACCCATGTGGAGCTGGAGGATGAGGTAATAAAGTACAGAAAAATGTAAACGCTGGAGGGGCCGTGAGGTAATCTGGTATCCTGCAGGCTTGGGGTGCCTGTTATCCGAGTCCAAAGAACCCTTTTTTCTTGCGCAAAACGCGGAAAAGGTTTGGAAATCTCGGCGGCCCCAAACATAGAGGATGATGACATGGCTGAAGAAGATGGAATGTTGATAAGCCCGGACAAGTATCTTGAGGCAGGGGTGCACATAGGCACCAAGGTAAGAACTGGGGATATGAAGAGGTTTGTTTTCAAAAAAAGGAAGGATGGGATATACATAATAGACTTGAAGAAGGTTGACGAAAGACTGGGGCTTGCGTTCAATCTTCTAAAGAACTACAAACCTGAGGAGATAACTGTCGTCGCGACAAGAACTTATTCTGGAAACTCTGCCCTGAAAGCAAAGGAGCTTGTCGGATTTGATGTTGTGACAAAGCGGTTCCACCCAGGAACTTTTACAAATGTAAACTCGCAAAGTTTCAGAGAGCCGAAAATAATCGTTGTGTGCGACCCGAAGGGGGAGAGGGAGGCCCTTAGGGAGGCGGGGATGATGAACATTCCAGCGATTGCGCTGGTGGATACGGACAACACAACTGAGTTTGTGGATTTTATAATTCCAATGAACAACAAAGGAAGAAAATCGCTGGCAGTATTTTTCTGGCTGTTTGCGAGAGAAATGATGGTGAAGAACGGCACGATAAAGGACTATAGTGAATTTAAGTATCCGATAAGCCATTTCGAAAAACTTGAATTGGAAGAAGAGGAATGACTACCCGGAAACTAGCGCAACGCAGTGCACATAATAGTATGTTAGGTATTTGCAGAGAGCAGGATCCTTGTCCCTCTCGGCAATTCTCAGTATGCACTTCTCTCTCCAAACTTCGTGGTCTATTTTCATGCAATCAGAGAGCGTGTATGTTATTTTCTGAACGCCCATTGTCATCGGGAAGCAGTTTGTTCTAAGGTTGGAATCTGTAATATAAACACAGTAAGAGGGGTTGCGGTATTTTTCTGCGAGAGAGTAGAAGCAGCCGTTGTAAGAAGGCGCACGGTAATCTATCTGAAGGCATCCGTTTACATCGTTCGTTTGCATTGCATACTCTTTAAGGCACGTGTAGTACGCAGAGTTGTACTGTAGGAGGGTACAACCGGATGGATTTCCTTCGTGCACTGATTTGTATATGGCGCATTGTAGGCGGTAGTAGTTTGAATTTATTTTAGCGCACAAACCGGTCTGGTTTTTGTGCGTCGCAACAAAATAGTAGCAGAAATCCGCATTGTTCGCCTCTACCTCCCTGCAGTAATCATGGTTAAGGAGATATGTTTTGCATGCCGAGTTTAAATCTGGCCTGGAGATGGAGTTGCACAGCGAAGGGTTGCTGAACGATATTGCATAGTCGAACAAACAGCTCTCGTCCTCGCAGTATGAGGAATCGTTGTAATAGAATGCAAGGCACCTTGCCTTTTCAGCTCCGTAGATATCCGAACACGGCCTGACCATCTCACCGCACACCCCTCTAAGCGTTTCATTCTGGATTGCTGAGCAGAGTTCCCACTGCGAGAGATTTGTTGCGTGGAAGAAGAGACACTCGTCCTCTTGCGGAGGGGAGAGAAGAACGCATGCATCCAAATCTGCGTACGCAAATAGAGAATAGCATTCAGACCTGTTCTCCTCGCTTACTTTCTTGCATATGCGAAAATCATTGTTGTAGATGGCCTGCTCAGTCCAAAAATCATCATCTGGAGGGTAGGCTTGGAAGGTGATGTTTGCTATGTTTTCGGCAACCGGCTGGAGGGATTCCCTTTGCACGCATGCAAGAAAAAATAGGAGAAAAATGAAAACAGGCAGGAAAACTTTCTTCATAAAAAAGATGGGATAGCAAAAGTTATAAAAACATTTCCTACTATCTGCTTATTCCCTTTAGGGAATAAATGGGGGGTGGGGTGGAGCCTAGTGCCTACCACCTCACCACATTATTCGAGAAACTCCGGAGGAAGACAGGAAAACATTTAAAAAAGGATATGTGTATAACTTTATAGATTTTGAATAGAATACTTAGGGGTGAAAGCATGGCAAAAAAGGAACACATAAACATTGTCTTTATAGGACATGTTGACGCGGGGAAGTCAACAACAGTGGGAAGGGTGCTTTACGAAACGGGCAAGGTACCAGATAATGTAATAAGAAAGCTGAAGGAAGAGGCTGAAAAACTCGGAAAACCGACTTTCGAGTTTGCATATGTAATGGACACGATGAAGGAGGAAAGGGAGAGGGGGTTGACGATAGATGTCAGCCACCAGGAGTTCGAAACGCCAAAGTACCATTTCACGATCATAGATGCGCCGGGACACAGGGACTTTGTGAAGAACATGATCACTGGCGCGAGCCAAGCGGATGCTGCGGTCCTTGTCGTTTCAGCAAAGGATGGCGTTCAGGCGCAGACAAAGGAGCACGCATTCCTCGCAAAAGTTCTTGGGATAGACCAGATAATCGTCCTTCTTTCAAAGATGGATGCCGTTGACTACAAAGAAGCTAGTTATACAAAAGTGAAGAATGATGTTATAAATCTCCTAAAGGGAATAGGATACAAAGCTGAGGCGGTGCAGATAATTCCGGCATCCGCGTACTATGGAGACAACCTTGTAAAAAAGAGTGAAAAAACACCCTATTACAAAGGGCCGACGCTTTTCGAAGCACTGGACATGCTGAAGGTTCCTCCAAAGCCGCTTGACAAGCCATTGAGGCTGCCTATACAAGATGTGTTCACTATTACTGGCCACGGAACCGTTCCTGTCGGAAGGGTGGAAACTGGAAAGCTCAAGCCTGGCGAGAATGTCGTTTTCATGCCTTCGGGCGCAAAGGGAGAGGTAAAGAGAATAGAGATGCACCATCAGGAGGTTGCCGAGGCAGTTCCAGGAGATAATGTCGGGTTCAATGTAAAGGGGGTTGAAAGAAAGGACATCAACAGGGGCGATGTCATAGGCCACCCAGACAACCCACCGAAGGTTGCTGATGAGTTCACAGCGCAGATTGTTGTGCTCAACCACCCAACTGCGATAACCGTGGGCTACACGCCGGTCTTCCACATCCACACCGCACAGTTTGCAGGAAAGATTATAGAGCTGATGGAGAAGAAAGACCCAAAAACAGGCCAGAGCATCGGCAAGCCGGATTTCCTGAAAACAGGTGATGTTGGCGTTGTGAAGATAAAACCTACGAAGCCAGTAGTTGTGGAAAAATTCCAAGACTTCCCACCGCTTGGGAGGTTTGCGATCAGGGACATGGGCCAGACCGTTGCGGCAGGCATAGTCCTTGATGTAAAGCCGAAGGCAGCGTAATCTTCTTCTCTCTTTTCTTATGTTATCATGCTGGTGAAAAAGAATGGTAGATGCAAAGGCTCGGATCCGCTTGGAAGCTGAAAAACCAGAGAGCATAAACTATGTAATAGAGCAGATAAGACAGATTGCAAAAACCCTTGACATGAAAATAAAGGGGCCCATACCAATGCCAAGAAAAAAACTGCTCATTGCTACAAGGAGGACTCCCTGCGGTGATGGTTCTGATACATATGAGAGATGGGAGAAAAGAATAAGCCGGAGAATAATCGAGATAGAAGGAGACGAGAAAAATCTAAGGCAGATTCTCAGGATAAAAGTGCCGGATGATGTTTTTGTAAAAATAATTTTGGGTTAGTTTTTTATAATCTTGTTTGATAATTATCTTTATGCCTAAATTCCTCGTCGATGAGATGCTGGGCGATGTTGCGAGATGGCTCCGCATCCTTGGGTACGATGCTGCCTACATGAAAAAAGTAGAAGATGAAGAAATTATCAAAAGGGCTGCCAGGGAGAAAAGAATAATTCTGACCGGGGATGAGGGGATGAGAAGCGACGAGGCCAAGATATATGTTGTCAGAGGAAGAACATTCCATGAAAAAATGGCTGATGTGGTGAAGCACTTCAGGCTCGGATTGAAGATTAGAGAAACGAGATGCGCGCTTTGCAATGGAAAACTTAGGAAAGCAGAGGAAGAGGAGGTGAAACACAGGGTGCCGAAGAAGGTGCTTGAGAAAATTCATGCGTTTTGGGTGTGCGAAAAATGCGGACAGGTTTATTGGGAGGGAGGGCATTGGAAAAGAATAAAAAATGTTATTGAGAGAGTTAAAAAATTAGTGAAGACCGCGAGGGGGCGGAGCCCCTATGAGGTTTGTCTGCCTCGAGCTTTTAGGGGGGAAAAATCCCCCCTAAAAAGCTACGTTCCCAAAATCACCCCCCTATGGGATTAGGAGGTTGGTGGTTTGGGGGGAATCAGGAAATCGAGGAAAAACTGAAGGGGGGCTTTTGCCCCCCTGCGGTTTGTCTGCCTCGGTAGCTCAGTGGTAGAGCGCTTGCTTGGTAAGCAAGAGGTCGCGTGTTCAATCCACGCCCGAGGCTTAAGGTTTAAATCCATCCTTCCCAACTATTGGAACAAAAACAACATCCAAAAGCTCTTTGTATTCATTGGTTGATTTTGAAAAGAGCACGAGCTTCTGAAAATACTGGCCGACCGGCGAGAGGAGGAGGCCATCTGGCTTGAGCTGGGATTTTAGGGATTCGGGAATTCTTGGCATGGCGCCCGTGACTATTATTCTATCATATGGTGCATTTTTCTCATAACCCACGCTCCCGTTGCAATGAACTAGCTCTATGTTCTTGAAATTGAAGCGGGCAAGATTATTTCTTGCGATCTCCAAAACCTCAGCATCTATTTCCGTTGTTGTAAGTTTGCCCGGTGAGATTATTTTTGCTATGATGGCTGCATTATAGCCAGAACCTGCTCCAACCTCAAGAACGTTTTGCCCTTTCTTAAGATCAAGATGGGAGAGCATGAAAGCAACTATGCCTGGCGCGGAAATCGTGGACTGGTTTTTTATCGGAAGCGCAACATCATAGTATGCATCCTCTGCGTATCTTTCTGGAACGAAAATTTTCCTGTCTATGGAGAGCATGGCTTTTTCAACAATGGGAGAAAAAAGAAAGCCTGTTTCCCTTAACCTTTTAACCATTTCTCTATTATCCATAATTGGGATTGATGGAATAATTTTAAAACCATACACGATGGAAAGTGGTAGAAAGGTTTTAAAAAGGTGAAGGCATGCGGAAGTATATTGAGAGCAGGGAACTGGCTGAAAGAAACATAAGCGACATATTCTGGAAATGCATGGAGCTTATGGTGGAAAATAGGGAGAAGGAGGCGATAGAAATTGCGAAAAATGCGGGCGCGATGATGGGAAGCGTGGCTGCGGAGTATGCAAACGCTCCAAAAAGAACATACCTAGTTGACATGAGCTCAAACCGCCTCGCTTACCTCTCGGCAAAACTTTTTTTCACAGCAAACATGAAGGATGCTTTCGACAATTTTGTGAAGGTGGGGAACGGGTCTGCTTCGGTTGTTACAGGAATGGACAGGTTGATAAAAGAGCAGCCCGAGGTTGTTGAGTGGCTAAGAGAGCTGATGGAGGAGAATGCGGAAGCGGTTCTCGCTGTGCTTTCGAAAATAAACAACGAGCAGGTTGAGGAAAAATTCAGGGAGGAACTCATAGAAACAGCAAGGGAAGAAATTGATGATGTGCAGTACATGGCCCTCGAGGCACTGAAAAATATTGCAAAAAAAGATGAAGAGGTGCAGAAGGTGTTCATAGCCCTTATAGATGACTGGGATGAAAAGGTGAGAATGCTCTCCGCAGAGGCGATGCAGAATGTAAAAAATGAGCTTCTTGCAGAGCAGGCAAAGAAAGCTTTAAAAGAGGAAAAGAATAAATATATTGCACACCTCCTTCAAAGAATAGTTGAATACAACGAGGGGAAAAGATGAACGAAAAAGCACAGGAGATAGTGAAAATACCCACAGAAAGGGTAGCTGCGCTCATAGGAAAAAATGGGGAGACGAAAAAGCAGGTGGAAAAAGCAGCCGGGGTGAAACTTAGGGTGGATAAAGAGGGTGAGGTGGTGATAGAAGGGGATGCTGAAAAAATATTTTTTGTAAAAGATGTAGTGCGTGCGGTTGGAAGGGGGTTTGAGGCAATGGTTGCGCTCAAAATTCTTAGGGAGGGGTATCATTTTCATATAATAAACTTGAAGGATTATGCGAATACCGAAAACGCGATGAAAAGGATAAAGGGAAGGATTATAGGTGAGGAAGGGAAAATAAAAACTGAGATAGAAAACGCGGCGGACAGCTACATAAGCGTGTACGGCCACACGGTTGGGATAATAGGCCCCATGGACAGCATACAGATTGCGATAGAAGCGATCGGCATGATTATAGATGGGGCGATGCACTCAACAGTCCTGAACTATCTTGCAAAGGCAAGAAGGGACCTTATGCTCTCGAGAATGAAGGGTGAATAGGATGGCTGAGAATTTCAGGGAATATTCCATTACTGAGTTTTTCAAAAAGAATGCACAGATGCTAGGGTTTAGCGGAAAGATAAGGAGCTTAACCACTATAGTACATGAGTATACAACGAATAGTTTGGATGCATGCGAAGAGTCCGGAATCCTGCCGGATATAAAAATAAAAATAGAGGAAATTGGGGAAGAAAGGTATAGTGTAAGGGTGGAGGACAACGGACCGGGAATACCGCCGAAGCTTGTGGGAAAGGCGCTCGGCCAGATGCTCACTGGAACGAAGTTCCACAGGTACATGCAGCAGAGGGGGCAGCAGGGGATAGGCGCTGCTGGCTGCACGATGTACGCGCTCATGACAACTGGTAAGCCGGTCCATGTTGTCTCGGGGCACAAGGGAAAAATCATTGAATGCGATGTAAGCGTGGACCTGAAGACGAACAAGCCGGTTGTCACGAATATTTCTGAAAGCGAAGGGAATTTTAGGGGGCTGGTGGTGAGAGGGGAATTTTTCAAGGTAAAGTATGATAAGGGGCAGTACGGAGCGTATGAATACTTAAGGAGAACCGCGCTCGCAAATCCTCACGCGCAGATAGAACTCACAGACCCGGAAGGTCAGGTGTTTCTGTTCCCGCGCTCTGTTGAGCAGGTTCCGCAAAGGCCAAAGGAGGTGCTTCCGCATCCTCTTGGAGTGGATGCCCATGACTTGCTTGAGAGGGCTAAAGCTTCGGAATCAACAAGGATAAGCTCGTTCCTGCAGACGAGTTTTTCAAGAGTTAGCGCTGATAAGGTGAAGGAGCTGCAGGCGCTCGTTCCAGAACTAGATTTCAAGAGAAACCCGAACACGCTAACTTGGGAAGAGGCTGAAAAAATCGTGAAGGCTTTCGGACAGGTGAGATGGATCGCCCCGGCAACTGATTCCGTTATTCCAATAGGAAAAGAGCAGATAGAAAAATCTTTGAAGAATATACTCAACCCGGAAATTGTTGCGGTTGTTGAAAGGCCGCCGAAAGTCTACAAGGGAGGAATACCATATGTTGTTGAGGCTGGCATCGCATATGGAGGAAACCAGAAATCAAGCATAATGCGGTTCGCGAACAGGGCTCCGCTTGTTTTTGATGCATCTGCATGCGCCATTACAGAAGTTGTCAAGAATATTGATTGGAAAAGGTACGGGATAAAGGATTTTGAGAATGAGCCGGTTACGGTGTTCGTTAATTTCTCCAGTGTTTATGTTCCTTACATGAGTTCGGGAAAGCAGGCGATAGCAAGCGATGATGAGATAATGGCCGAGATAAAGAATGCGGTGTTTGAAGTCGCGAGGGAGGTTGAAAAACATATCTCCGGAAAGATAAGAGCGAGGGAAAGGGAAACGAAAAAGCAGACATTCGTAAAGTACATAAACCAGCTTAGCAGTGACATAGCCGAGCTTTCCGGAACAAAAAAAGAGCTGGTTGAAAAAAAGCTTATCGAGATAGTGGAGAGAAAATATGGAAACTGAAAAATCAACCACTGCAATAGAGAAACTCAAGCTGCTCGGAAAGAGGATGGTGGATGAGATAAACAGGGGCGAGAGCCCGACATTCGAAACCTATCTGCACAGCAAGGGGAACATAACATTCGATGAAAATTTGGGGTATTTGAAATTGGGCGACAAAAAGGAAACAAGAAAGTTCCTGAACATCGCGCAGTCAAGGACATTCATGCAGACAATTGCGATTGCAAACAAGACAAGGTCGTTTGTGGAGCAAGGGCTCCATACAAGCATAAGGGGTCTTTACTACCAACTGAAATTTAGTTTAGGAGAGGATGTGGACGAATCTCTTTTTGAGGAGCAGAGCGAAAGCAATGCATTAATCGAGGATTTGGAGGTTGCGCTGGGCGTGAAAAGGGAGGACCTTAATCTAACAACGGATAGGAAAGGCGTCCTAGCCGGGCCGGTTGTGATAAGGGACAGGTTTGCGGGGGAGGAGATTCTCATAGATGGAATGAAGCAGGGAAGGAGCGGATGGATGATACCGAGCGATGTTGACAATGGAATGGAGATAGTTAAAACAGATGCAAAATATGTGCTCGTTGTGGAGAAGGATGCGCTCTGGCAGAGGCTTAACGAGGACAGGTTTTGGGAAAAGGAAAAGGCGATACTCATTACTCCAAAGGGGCAGAGTTCTAGGGGAACAAGAAGGCTGTTGAGAAAGTTCGCTGACTTGGGCCTGCCGATTTATGTTTTCACAGACTGCGATGCATGGGGATGGTACATTTACTGGACGATGAAAACGGGTAGCATGAACCTCGCTTACCTGGGAAGGGATTTCAGCATTCCAGAAGCGAAGTTTATTGGAGTGACCATGAGCGATATTAAAAAATATGAGTTTCTCGAGAAGCTTACGATAAAGGCAAAGGAGATAGATGTAAAAAGAGCGATGGAGATGATGGAGTATCCTTGGATAAAGGCGCACAAGCAGTGGATAGAGGAGTTGAAGCTTGTTGTGAAAACGAAAAAGAAGCTGGAGCAGGATGCGCTTCAGGGGCAGAGGCTCACTTTTGTCGGTGATTACATAAAGGAAAAGATAGAAAAGAAGCAATTCTTACCATGAGGCAGGGAAATATGGAAATGGGGGAGATGAATTTGCAGGAAATGGATTCTATGGCTCTTGTCCACTACGCAAACGAATCACTCGAAAAAGATCCAAGCATACAGGAGCTTGAAGCGCTTAGGGAGGAAATGCTCCTGAGAAGATTCAACGCGCCTTTCAGGGCATTGCTGAGGATTACGAGGGAGGAGCTTGGGGAGAACAGTGCGGAAGAGCTTGCTGACTTAAGAAAGCAAGCATCCTTTTTTAGGTATGTTGCCATGCTGAAAAAATCCACGCTCGCAAGAGTGAGGGTTGCACTCTCGGCCAAATAAATAAAACAAAACATTCCATAT
>JBAMLP010000019.1:0-5613 GCA_039793475.1 Candidatus Micrarchaeales archaeon
CCAGATGCGGCTGGGAGGAGTTCTGCTGTGCAGTATATCCCTCAGCCAATGGAAAGCTTACCTACTTGTAGGTAAGTAGTTTACCCGTCACTGGCGTCTTATTAGGATTACTCATGTTTATTTTTATCAAGTCGGATGCAAAACATTTTCTTTTTGCCGGAGTGTTGGGCAGTTTTTTGCACGTATTCCTCGATTCATTTTTATATTCTGATATTCAGCCATTCTGGCCCTTTTACATCAATCCATTATACCATCCCGAGCTTTTACTTGAAATTGGACTGTGTGTTTTGCTCGGTATTCTTTCAATTCCGTTGTTTTTTGTTTTGAAAAAAAGTTAATATTAAAAAACAATTCTTTACAAGTATCCTCATGCTTCTCATAAAAAATGTTCTCATTGTAACCCAGAATGCAAAAAGGGAATATTCTAATTTAAGGTAAAAAGATAAAGGCGGTTGGAAGCACGAAAAAGCTTGAAGGAGCTAGGGAGGCAATAGATGGGCAGAATATGGTTGCGATTCCCGGGTTCGTAAACACAAGCACGCACATTCCCATGACGCTTTTCAGGGGGTATGGAGAAGGCCTTCCCCTGCAGGAATGGCTGGAAAAGAAAATCTGGCCTGCTGAAAGAAAACTGACAAACGATGATTTGTACTGGGGCTCTATGCTCGGAATTGCGGAAAGCCTGCATTCCGGAATAACAACCTTTCTTGACATGTACATCAATGATATCAATTACATTGGAAGAGCAATAGAGCATTCTGGAATAAGGGGGTTCATCTCCCTTGGAATGATGGATGTTGGTGGAATAAGTGGAAGCATAAGCGAGCAGTTGAAAAAAACAGAAGAAATACGGAAAAGATGGGAGAATAACAAGCGGGTTGGCGTTGCTGTTGCATGCCATGCACCATACACATGCAGCGCTGAATTAATAAGCAAGGCAAAAGAATACGCAAAAAAGCGCAATCTGATTTTTCACATTCACGCAGCAGAAACAAGAAAAGAGGTTTTTGACCTGCTAAACAGCAAAAAAATGCGCGTCATAGAATACTTTGATTCTCTAAATGTCCTGGATGAAAAAACAATACTTGCCCATGGCTCTTGGGTTACGAAAAGGGAGATTGGCATTGTTGCGAAAAAAGGAGCGCACATAAGCTCGAATACCATTTCAAACTTAAAGTTGGCGACCGGTGGAATATGCCCGCTCCTGGAATACAAAAATGCAGGCGCAAATGTTACGCTTGCAACAGATGGGGCATCTAGCAACAATTCTCTCAACATGTTTGAGACGATGAAGATGGCGTCCCTTCTCCAAAAACATTCCCACTGGGATGCAACCGCTATAAACGCGCAGGATGCATTGGATTTTGCAACCATAAATGGAGCAAAGGCAATGGGCATAAATGCTGGGAGCATAGAAGAGGGAAAATTGGCAGATGTTGTTCTTCTCAGAATGGATTCAAACCTCACTCCTGTTCATAACATAGTGGACAACATCGTTTATGCCGGCAACCCCTCGAATGTTGCGTATGTAATTGTTGATGGAAAAGTTGTTCTGAGGAACGGGAGGCTCACATTCTTTGATGAGAATGAAGCAAAAAAGCAGGTTCAAATCAGGGCTGAAAGGTTATGCAGATAGATGAAGCAAAAGTTCTAAGCTGGTTTGCGAAGCCTGAGAAAATTTCAAACGAAATAAAATTCTCCCATTTCAAGATTGAAAGCAATAAGGAAGTAGTTCTCATAGATAAGAGGGAAAAAACAATCTACAACCTTACACAAAAGCTGGGCGTGAGGGGAAAGGCGTTCCTTGTATCCGAAGAAGAGGAGCGGGCAAGCGTTTTCTTTTTTCCACAAGGAGAGAGCGTATGCAAAAGGGTTGATTTCTTTTTTCCAAGGGAAGGAGGGATGGCGATGGATGTTGCAGAGTATTCCCTTGGCTTCAAGCTTTCAAAATTTTCAGCGCATGCAAAAAATAAATCAATCATTGTTGTTGATACTCAAAATAAAAAATACATATTCATAAATTCCAGGGGGGAAAGTTTTTCTTCTGAATTGGATGTGGAAGAAGATGCTTTTTGCCATGTAATAGACGACAACCGTGCAGCGATAGTTGATAGAAAAAGGCTTTATGTAATAATAAATGGGGAAAGAGCCCTTTATGAACTTGAAGAACTTGAAAAGCTTAATGCCCAGTCCCTTTCCTCTCCTCTTTTTGGGGTTGGAGAGGGAGAGGGTTTTGAGTGGTTTGCTTTAAAAGATGAAAAATGGAACTCTGCCTGCATTCTTGTATCTATAGGAAGAAGGGAAACCCTTGGTTCTATGATATACAAGTTCAGAAAATTAAAACCACACTAGGAATGGGAAACAATTTTTTTTGGCTCAATGACCGTAATGCTTATATCCCCTTTGCTTATGTAATAAACATCAGTTCCCTTTTCTGGTTTTGCGTACTTTCCAGTTAGCCAGTAATAGGGAGTGCCATCTGGGTCGAGTCTTTTTACAATCCATGGGTTCAACCTATGCTGTTGCGGGTTTGCAAAAACAATCCGTGCTTTCTTTGTAAGCTTTTCCGGCAGATTAACACTCAATGCCTGGCCCTTTTTTACTTTATAATTTTTGATTATTTTTCTTATCCAGTACTCCATCTCTTCCTTATCCTCCCATCTCCAATCTGCTTCTTTCCAATGCCCTTTTTTCGCCCTTGAAAAAGCCATAGCAGGAATTCCGAAAAGCGCTGCCTCTATCGCTCCACCGACAGTTCCAGAGGAAAATATGGAGTGGAGGCTTGTGTTATCTCCAAGGTTTACTCCGGAAATTACCATATCTAGTTTATACTTTCCAACCGCGAAATAAACACAGTCCGCAGGAGTTCCGTTTATCACATACACATCCTTTTTTATCTTGTTTACCCTTGCGGGCTTGTGAAAAGTCATGGATTTGCTTACAGCGCTGCTCTGCCTCTCAGGAAAAATGCCGACAACCTTCCTATCAAACTCCTTTGCAATCTCCATCAGAACCTTAGCTGATTCTGTATACCCATCATCATTCGTTATCAGTATCATGCTATCCACCGATGCTTACGGATGGATTCTTGTTCTATCCCTTGGAAAAAGCATCGCCTCCCTTATATTTTTTACTCCAGTTGCAGCCATCGTAAGCCTCTCAAGCCCAAAGCTCCATCCCGCATGCGGCGGGGCGCCATACCTGAATGCGTCTATGTAAAACTCAAAATCCAAGGGATCAAGCCCTCTTTTCTTTATCTGCTCTTCAAGAAGTTCTGGAATGTGGATTCGCTGCGCGCCGCTCGCAATCTCTATCCCATTGTACATTAAATCATACGCTTTGCATATCTCTTCGTTTTCTTCATGCGGCATGGAATAAAAAGCCCTTACTTTTGTCGGCCAATCTTTTATTACAAACGCCTCCTCATCCAATATTTCATAAAGTTTTTTCTCAGCCTCTTTTGAAAAGTCCTCTCCCCACCCCATCTTATACTTATTTTCATTCAGAAGGTCCACAAGCTCCGTATAGGTGTATATTTTTACCTTTTCTACCTCCCTGAATTCTTTATTCACAACTCCCATGTCCTTTTTGTTTATCCCTTTTAGCATTTCCTTGAAAACATACACCATCATTTCGATGGCTTCCTTATCCGTGTAGAATGCCGCTTCTATATCCATCTGTATTATCTCGTTTAGGTGGGTTGTGGTGTTGTGTTTCTCAGCCCTAAAAACAGGTGTTGTTATGAAAACCTTTTCAAACCCGCCAATGACCGCGAGCTGTTTATAGATTTGCGGGCTCTGTGCAAGGTATGCTTTCTGTTCAAAATACTGAATAGGAAAAACATCCGCCCCTCCTTCACTTGCCGCGCCTATTATAAGCGAGGGATGGATCTCAACAAACCCTTTTTTGAGAAGTGCATTTCTGAATGCATTTGCTATCTGGGATTTTATTTTAAATACTGCTTCAACATTTTTCTTCCTCAGGTCTATAAACCTATAATTAAGCCTCGTATCCAGTTCGCTGTCCACCACTCCGGTTGGGTCAACCGGCAATTTTTTGCTTACCTTTCCGAGCAACTTGAATTCTTTTGGGATCACCTCGACTCCATCCGGTGCGACCTTATTCTCTACAACCTCTCCAAAAACATGAACAACATCCTCTTTATTCACATCCATCGCATTCAGAACTTCCTCGCTCACCTTTCCCTGTTTTGCAGTAATCTGAATGATCCCGGTCCAGTCTCTTAGAAGAATAAATTTCAGCTTTCCAAGGTTCCTTACTTCATGCACCCATCCAGATATGCTAACCTCTCCTTTTTTTTCTTTTGCCTCTGCAACAGTATGTTCTTTAAGCATGAGAAAAAATGAGAGGGAAAACATTTTTAACCTATCTTCTGCCTCCTCGCGTCTCCAAGTCCTCTTGGTACGCTTGTTTCCCTTCCGAATTTTTTTTCTACTTCTCCATCCATTATTTTTTGCCAAACACCATTGAGAACTTTTCTTCTACTTACTCCATCCTCATCTTTCCACCTATTCATCATCTTTCTTGCAACCGTAGAATTTTTTCCGATTTCAACAAGCGCATCCTCAAACAATCCATCCTCCAAAACATGGAATATAAGCGGGTTAACAATGCAACGAACAACCCCACCATCCTTACTGACCCTTTCAAAAATGTTTAAAATGCTCTTTAACATTCTTTTTCTAAGAATTCTTTCTTCAATAGGATTTTTTTCTTCTCCCAATCTCTTCAAAAGATAGTACGATAATTCATAGAACAACTTTGGATTTCTGCCGACTACTTCCTCTGCGATCTCAAACGGTTCCTCTCCGGTGTTTCTGAACATTTTTCTGCATGCTATCCGGATCACCATTCTTACTTTTCGTTCTCCATTTGTGATGTGAACAAGGATTGCTTTTGCGTTCTGCCTTCTAACCACATCCAGTTTTTCATCCTCTTCACAGAATCTCAAACCTTTTTCAAGTTTTTTTAAAACATCTTCATTAATTTCAACCAGTTTTGTAAAAATCTCTTTCAGCACTTCTAAGTTGTAACTTTTCCCCATTATATCCGGATGCGTTAAAACTTTCGCAACAATTAACTCACTCCCTTTTCTTTTTTTCACCACCTCCATTATTTTTTCTTTATACTCTTCGAATGGAAGACCGCATGCATATATATATACCTCATCCTCCAATTGGCTTGCCATATGACAATTTGTTATACAAAAAGAATTTAAATGATTATTATAAAAGACCGAGCAGTGGCAGAACCCTCAAAGCAATCGCCCCAAGCGCTATTGCAAAGATTATTTCAAACACAGTTACGAAAAAAGCCTTCCTCCATCCAAATTCCTTCACAAGCGTTGCAATTGTTGCAGCGCATGGAATGTAGAATATTGAGACTATTGTAAAAACAACCATCTGCAGCGGAGTAAGGACTTCACCGAAATTCTCTGTACCTAGCAGTGCTGCGAGAAGTACAACTATAAGCTCCTTTCTTAGAATACCAACTATCAGCGTTATTCCTACAATAGACGGCAGTCCGAGCAGACCGACGGTTACAGGCGAAATAAAATCAGAGAGATATCTAAGCATACCGAAAGAATCTAGG
>JBAMLP010000019.1:5623-9096 GCA_039793475.1 Candidatus Micrarchaeales archaeon
GTGTTGATTACAAATGTTGACAGTATTATTATCGGGAATGCCACAACAACATAGTGCTTTATCTGTAAGTATGCCCTCCTCACTATTGTTTGGATATCAGGCATTTTGTAGGATGGCATGTTCATAATAAGCCCGACCGGTTTTGTTACTACGAACCTGGAAACCAGAAGTCCCAGCATTAAAATAACAAGAAGGTTGAACGCGTAGATTCCCATAACCCATCCGAAACTGAGAGATACTCCGGCAACTCCCAGTATGATAACGCTTCTTGCGGCACACGGTACCATGGTGGCAAGAAAAGCTGTAAGGAACCGCTGGTCCTCTGATTCCATTATTCTGCATCCTATGCATGCAGGAACAGAGCAGCCATAACCGAGAAACATCGGTATGAATGCCTTTCCATGCAGGCCGATCTTGTGCATCAGTCCATCAGTGAGGAATGCAATCCTGGGCAGATAACCGGATGCTTCAAGAATGGCAAGAATAATATAGAATGGAACGAGGTAGGGAATTGCAATCGTGATTCCGGCGCTAATGCCCTCGATAACCGTTTTCCAGAAAAAAAGGAAATGCGCATTTGAAGAGATTTCCTGAGGAATGTTCTGCTTGAAATGCTCAATTAGTTGCATCATATACTCAGAAGTAGCATCCCCTAATTCGAATATAAGAAAAAACATGAGCAAAAGGATAATCACCAGAAATGCATAACCCGAATATCCATGAAGCAGAACATCATCCAACCTCTCCGTCAGCGTTCGGCCGGCAGCCGTTTCCTTCTGGCATTTTTCCACTATGGCATGGATATACTCATACCGCTTAGATATGCTTTTGGGAAACGTCCTTTTTGTTTTTCTTTTGCATTGTGCGCTATTTATGCTCTCTACTATCAGCTGTTGTATTCCCTTGCCCTGCGTAGCGATTGTCGGGACAACAGGCACGCCGAGAAGCTTTGAAAGTTTTTTTGCATCGATTTCCCGGCCCTTTTCCCTTGCAACGTCAACCATATTCAGTGCAATGACAACATTTGCACCGAGTTCAAGGAGCTGAAGTGTAAGAAAAAGGCTCTGCTCAAGCGAAGCAGCATCCGCGATATCTATGATAACTTCCGGCTTCTGCTGTTTTATGAAATCCCTTGCTATCTTCTCCTCTTGTGAAAATGCTGACAGAGAATATGTACCGGGAAGGTCTATGATTTTGATCGTCCTTCCCAAAAAATTAAGTCTTCCTTCGAATTTTTCCACGGTTTTTCCGGGCCAGTTTCCCACATGTTGCTGCTCGCCCGTCAACTGATTGAATATCACAGATTTACCTACGTTTGGATTTCCTGCGAGTGCAATCGTCAGTTCGTTCATTCGATGGCCTCAACATATATTTTTTTCGCTATTCCCCTTCCAATCGCAATTTCTGAACCCCTTACAAGCAGTTCTATCGGGCAACCATACTTTGATATTCTCAAAACCTTAACAGCCGTTCCCTTGGTCAGGCCCAGCTCCATCGTTCTTCTGCACGCACCTATCCCTCCGTGGATGCACAGGATTTTCCCTGCCTGCCCCGCTTTCAGGTCGGTTAATGGCTTTGCATTTCTGCCCTCTACAAGTGCGACGGCCCTTTCGAGAGTCTTTTCCGAATCTCTGGAAAGTGCGTGCTCAAGCGCGCATGCATTCTTGTGTGCTTTTTCCTTCCCGAGGCCAAACATGATAAGGAAATTTTCAACCAGGCGATGCTTTCTCAGTACTGCCTTGCCAGCCTCCTCACCTTTTTTAGTTAGCATGACCCCTTTATATGGAACAAGTTTGACAAATCCTTTTTTTTCAAGTTTTTTGAACATCTCGCTCACGCTTGCTGGAGAAATTGAGAGTTCTTTTGCCATGCCAGTTGTCGTTATCTTCTCCCCTTTCTCTTTTTTCCTGTACATAATCTCTAAGTATTCTTCTATCTCCTTGTTTTCCAATGCCATGAAATATTTAGGCGTGCCTAAATTTAAAAGGATTGCTATCTTTTGTACCCTAATTTTCTTAAAAACTCCTTCCTCTCTTTTTTGTCCTCTTCTTTTTCAATTCCAGCCGGTTTTTCCCCATCAACCACTCCAAGGATCCCCCTTCCCTCTTTTGTTTCTGCAACTATCACTTGCAAAGCATTCGCTGTTGCTGCATAGATGGTGCAAACCTCGCTCACATTTTTTATTCTATTCAAAACATTTACCGGAAATCCATCTTTCACGAATATTATGAACGAGTGTCCTGCGCCTATTTTCATGGCTTCTTTTTCCGCATGCTTCACCAACTCAGCATTGTTTCCATCACTCCTTATAAGTTTTTTTCCGCTTGATTCGCAGAAAGCGATTCCGAATTTTATTCCCATCCCGCTTTCCGCAATCGTTTCATATATATCCTCAACTGTTTTTATGAAATGGCTCTGGCCTAAGATTACATTGCATCCTTCCGGAATTTTAACCTCCACAAGTTTTATTTCAACCATCTTCTCACCCCTATAATTCCAGCTCTCTTATTATCTTACTCGTTTTAAATTTTTTCTCGTTCAGTGATTTTTTCAACTTGATTATTTTTGCACCATTAACCGGAAATTCCTTCTGATCGTATCCGAAAACAACAACATCCGGCCTAACGAGTTTTATCGTATCATCAAACCTATTTTTACCAACTATCGCCACATCAACCGGTTTGAGCGCATTTACCATGAACGCCCGGTATTCTTGGTTGTTTACCGGTTTTCTCTTTTTAAATTTCTTAACCGTCCTGTCCGTTGCCACAACAACAACCAAAACATCCCCAAATTTTTTTGCTTCATACAAAGTAAAGACATGGCCAGCGTGCAGGATGTCAAAAACCCCTCCAGTCAAAACAACCTTTATTTTTCTTCTCTCCTCTTCCTTCAGAAAATACTTCCCCCCTTTTTTTTCAAACATCATCTTCTCATTTATCCCTAAGGTTCTGTATATTCTTTCGGGAATTCCGTTGTGCTTCAACTGAAGGATAAAAAGCTCTTTTTCTGGCATATGAAAAGAATTGGGGGGATAATTTTATAACTTCTCTCTTTTCTCAGCAATTTTTGAGGATGCATAAAGTGCTACTGCAATTGTAAAAAGAGCAGCTGCTTCGCCAGCGATTAAAAGGGCGATATGCTCCAGCGGCTTGTCCCACATAGCGTTGTGCACGCCCTGGTACCAAGGATAGTTCCAAAGCTCTGGTTTTATCTTCATCGGCAGGTCCACGAGCGTTCCAAAAATAGTTTTTGCTTTATCCTCGGGGATCATAAGAAGACAAAGTAATTGGAATTGAACAGTTGTAAGCCCAATAAGAGAAAGATCCGCACATCTAGTAAGCCTCTCATAAAGCGGAGATTTCCCGGAGAACGAACTGATTTTTTCAGCGTTTCCGCCGTAAAAATTCTTCTTGTAAATGCTTTTCATTATACACAAAAATATATAAAAACATATCATAAAAACCAATAAA
>JBAMLP010000020.1:0-4613 GCA_039793475.1 Candidatus Micrarchaeales archaeon
ATTCGCCTTGTTTATGGTGTCTCTGAGGGAATAGGCCATCTCAAGAAAATTTTTGTTGTTCTGCCTATCCAGCTCCTTGCTCGCGTCATTTATTATCTTTAAAATCATGGTGTGCTCATCTACTCGTATCACAGGTCTTCTCTTCGTAATAACCTTTCCCGCCTTAACCTTACCCCCATTTTTTCGTGGCATAAAAACCACCAGCATTATGTCAGTGGTTTTCTTTTTATACTTTTTGGAAAAAAATTATAGCATTTGATATAAAAAAACAAATATATTTAAATATTTTGTTCTAGGAAAAACAATATGGTAGAAGAAATTGATGAAAAGAGTTTGTACATACTGAAAATTCTGAGTAAGGATTCCAGGTTTTCTTGCAGGGAGATAGCAAGTTTGCTCAGGATGCATCCAGCAACTGTGATGAAAAAAATAAAGGAGATGGAAAGGGAAAAGGTGATAAAAAAATATACGGTAAGTATTGATTATGAAAAGCTCGGCTATCCCATATCTGCCTTTGTTTTTGTTCAGTACGAGGTCGGAAAGTATTCTTTAGATGACCTTGCTAAAATAAGCGGGGTTATTGGTATCTATGAGATAACAGGGGAGTACGATGCTGTTTGTTTGATTGTTGCAAAGAACACAAGCAATTTCAAGGATATAATACATAAGATAGCAACAAGCCCTGGCGTGAAGAGGACAAATACCGCAACAATACTAACGATCTTAAAGGAGCCCGTAGGTGTGTTCTAGATTGGCAATTTCCCGCCCATAAGCTTTTCTATTTTTTTCTTGAAGCTTCTGTCGTGCTTGAACCTCTCCACCATTGTTTTCATCCGGTTGAACTGGTTTAGGAATGCGCGCACCTCTTCTACTTTCGTACCTGAACCCTTTGCAATCCTTTCTATCCTCTCCCTGCTTTTTCTCACGAGCAATGCGTCTTTTCTCTCCTCAGGAGTCATGGAGTTTATCATGGCCTCGTATTTTTTCAGCTGCTCTTGGCTTTTCTCAACCATCTCCTTTGGAAGGTCATGCATCCCCATCATTCCAAGGATCGAGCTCAAAGGACCCATTTTCTTAGCGGCTTTCATCTGTTTGTAGAATGCTTCTATTGTAAATTCTTCCTCCACGAGCTCCTCCATTCCCTCTTCTTTTTTCAGCTCCTCAACTTTCTCAACAAGGGATTTTATGTCAGGCATTCCAAGGAGGCGGGAGACAAATCTTTTTGCGTTATAAACCTCTAACTGGTCTATCTTTTCTCCGGTTCCTATGAACGCTATTTTTGCCTTGGTTGCGGCAACAGCGCTCAGCGCTCCCCCTCCTTTTCCAGAGCCGTCCATCTTCGTTATTATCACTCCCGTGAGCGGAGAGATAGCTGAAAATTCCTCTGACTGTTTTTTCGCAACCTGGCCGATGTCCGCGCTTATCACCAGATAAACCTCTTCGGGGTTTACTGTTTTGTATATCGAAGCAAGCTCTTTTGCAAGCTCATCATCAAAAGCGCTCCTTCCGGCAGAATCAACAATTATTATATCCTCCTTTGCTTTTGCAAGCGCGTTTTTTATTATTTCGTTTTCTTTTTTTCCTTCTGAATAAAAGGAAACGCCTATTTTTTCTGCAAGTTGTTTTAGTTGCTCCCTCGCTGCAGGCCTGTCAACATCCGCGCCTACAAGAGCAACCCTCAAGCCCTTCTTTTTGTAGAAGTATGCAATCTTTCCTGCGGTTGTTGTTTTTCCGCTTCCGTACAACCCCACGAGAAGAATTCTGTGCGGGGAAAGCTTCGGCTCGTACCCTTCTCCAAGAAAGGAGACAAGCTCATCGTAAACAACCTTGAGTACATGCTCCCTTAGTGTAAGCCCTTCCAGTTTTTCGCTCTCCAGCGCTCTTTTTTCTATCCTTTTGCTTAATTCAAAAACCAGTTTTACATTAACATCGCTCGCAATCAAAATTCTCTGCAATTCTTTTATGAGGGCTTTGACCGCCTTTTCATCAATGACGGACTTGCCAGCAAACCTTTTCAGCGCATCTCTAAGCCCCTTTCCCAAGTCCATGTTTCTCCCCTAATCAGAATGCAATGCCGAGAAAGTGAAACAGAAGGATTATTATAAGGCCAACAATCCCGGTTATTGCTATTATGAATATGGTTATTACGTTTATCGGGATTCCGATTCCTAAAATATTAAGGATGAGGAGAGAAACAAGGCCTGCTATCGCATTTAGAATCAGCTTTTTAATGTTGAACTCATATATGAACTTGAATACGGCTGCAACAAGCAGGAGCGCAAGAATGAATGCAAATACCTCAAACCACATAGGAATTTTATTTGTGATGAATGTTTTTAATGGTTTGGTTTACTAGACGATCAAAAAGGTTATGGCCGCATAAACCGCGGCAACAAAAATAAAACCAAAAAGCCAGACAAAAAATTTCCACTTCATTATCTCATTCCCGCCGAGCGAACCGAGCGGAAGCATGCTGACCATGGCTATTGTTGAAGAAGCGCTGAAAATCATCTGGAAAACTTCCCAGGGGAAAATAAAGTTTATTATGAAGAACGCGAGGGCTATGAAAACGCTCAACAATGAAGCAGAAAGATTCATAACGCCAACCTTCCATTTTTCTTTTACTTTTTCTGTTTCCTCAATAAGGACGCCGGAAAGCCCGAAAGGATTCCCGAGAAAACTGCTCACAAGCGTTATCATGGCGCCAGCAGACCAGAAGGTGTACTCCGCTGGTATTTTAAGAACCTTAGCGGCAGCCCATCTAAAACCATCGTAGCTCATTATAAGAAAGAAGCATATTCCTATGTTTAGAATAAGGTAGGGAATGAATACCCAGTTTGAACCCACAAACGTCCAGGTAATCCCTATTGCAAGAACAAGGGAAGCTAAAATAAAAGAAAGGATCTCTTTCGCATATTTTTTTATAACATCTTCCTTTTTTCTTCCCTTTTTCTTTTTCTTCTTTCCAAATTCCTCAAGCGTTTCCTCAACCATGGTCTGGCCAAGATTGAAAAGGTGGAGGAGGATTGCGCTTATCCCGGTTGCCGCTGGAGGAACATATTCGGGAGGGATGACTTTGGATAGAGGGGAGTATTCCACGCTCTTCCTTGGAAGGTTGTTGTATCCCTTATTATCTGAAAGAATGAATATTTTTGCACCGTTAGGGTTTGTGCCGTTCTGCACAACTAATTGCGCGTAGTATGTTGCCTTGCTCTCTTCCTTTATCCAGCCTAGAGAGAGAACCTCTTTTGAAATTTTATTCTGGCTCGGGCCACCGATTAAAACTATTATTTTATTCGATGGGGCGTTTCCTACGATCTGCATTGTTTCCTCATTATCTTTTAGGGGAGCGTAGTACTGCGCAAGGTCAGGGTATTGGGATTTTGCATATTCTATTACCGCAACCTCCACACTACTTAACCTGCTTCCCTCAACGATTATGAAATCTCCGGGATTTGCGCCTGCAAAATTCTCTTCATAAATTCCTGCGAGTTCTTCTTGTGGAAAGGGATTTTCTGCCTGTGCGCAAGATGAAATAGAAATAAAGAGTATAGTGATAGCAAAATAAAAAACCCGCATGGATTTTTTATACTCTGTAAGTTTAAAAAATTATACTTTTAATCCAATTTGATGGATGTTCATATAATAGGCCTTGGTTCATCTGGCTCCATAGCTGCAATCTCCGCGCTCCGGAAGGGTTATGAGGTTCATGTTTCTGAGCAGGAGGGGAGGGCCGGGGAGAGTACTGTGTGCACAGGACTTGTTTCAAAAGAGACGATCAATTTTCTACAAAAATATATCGATACTGAAAAAATAATTCTGCAAAAAATAGATAAGGCGGTTTTGCATTTTGGGGAAAATAAGATAGAGATAAAGCATAGGGATGGGGCGTATGTTGTTGACAGAAAAAAGATGGATTTTTTACTTGCTGAAAAGGCCGAAAGAGAAGGGGCGGATGTGAACCTTGGGGAGAGGGTAGATAGAATTTCGCAGTACAAAGCAAAAAACATTATTGGGGCTGATGGCGCGAATTCTGTTGTCGCTCAGCATTTCAGGTTTCCAGAGATTAAAAAATTTGTTTTGACAGCAACGGCAAGAACTGAGGATCGGATTGCTGAGAAGCAGAGCGTATACCTTTATTTTAATGATTATACAAAGGGTTTTTTTTCCTGGGTTGTTGACCAGGGAAAAAAACAGGAGGTTGGATGTGGGGTTATTCTACCGAATAATGTTGAGCATGCTTTTGAAAAATTTTGTAGGGATATTAAAGTAAAAATAAAGATAAAAGAAAGCGCAGTAATCCCGCTGGAAGTGAGGAAAAAAACTGGGATAAGAAAAAATGGGGTGAATGTTTTGCTCATAGGTGATGCAGCAGGTCATGTGAAAGCGTTCAGTGGTGGTGGGCTTGCGTATGGTTTGAGGATAGCCGAGCTTTCTGCAGGGTATATTCAAGACCCGGAAGGATATGAAAAGGAATGGAAAAAGAGGTATGGGCCTGCGCTCATGCAATTCAGTTTTTTACAAAAAATGAATGAGATGTTGCCATCACCGTGCATTGTTTTTGGTGCAGGGATGCTAAACTTTTTCGGGATTGGACGACTTCTTGAAAAAAG
>JBAMLP010000020.1:4623-9065 GCA_039793475.1 Candidatus Micrarchaeales archaeon
GATGGATAATCCTTTGGGGATATAGATGGATGTCATTTATGCTGTTTTGTTGGGGATCTTGCAGGGAATTACAGAATGGCTCCCAATAAGCTCCTCAGGCCATTTGGCGATAGCACAAAATTTTTTTAGGTTGGAAGTGCCGGTAATGTTTGATATTGTTCTGCATTTTGGGACCGCGCTTGCGGCAGTAGTTTTCTTAAAAGAGGAGATTCTTGAGATTGTTTTCGGTTGGTTCAATGCGATAAAAACAAAAAATTTCAGCAACCGCGGGGTAAAACTTTCTATTATGGTTTTTACTGCACTGATCCCAACTGCGCTCATAGGTTTTGCGTTTAAGGATTTTTTTGAGAGTATGTTTTTTGAAATAAAATATGTTGGAATTGCGTTAATAATAACAGCCGTCCTTCTTTTTCTTGCTGAAAAAACAAAGGAGATAAAGGGGAAAAAACCATCCTATTTCGATGCGCTAGTTATGGGAGTGTTTCAGGGCTTTGCTGTTGCTCCGGGAATTTCAAGAAGCGGTTCAACCCTTGCCGGGGGAATGATTTTGGGGAACGACAGGATAGAGGTTGCGAGGTTTTCTTTTTTGATTTCCTTGCCGGCAATATTGGGCGCTGGAATTTTTGAAGGGCTGGAGGGCGCATCCCTTGGATTCATCCAGCAAAATCTACTCTCAGTTTTTTCCGGTTTTTTTGCTTCTGCGATTGTTGGATATCTTTCCATGAAGTTTTTGGTTGAGAGTATAGCGAGAGGAAAACTTTGGTGGTTTGGGGTTTATTGCTTTTTTGTAGGAATCGGCATAAGCTTAAAGGAATTTTATTTCTTATGATAAAGACCGAATTATCCGCAGCAAACATCTATGGGCAATGGCATTGTTTGGCATTTTCCACCTACACATCTGCATTCTGTGCACTGTCTGCATTCCAGCGTGCATACAACCCCCTCGCAGTTTGGGTATTCTTTAACCGCAGATTTTGGAATGCATTGCATGGATTCCTGATGGCAGCAGGAAGGAGTATGGATGCAATCTGAATCAGTGCTGCACTCCGCTCTTATATCATATTTACAATCCTGCGGGCAGGATGTTGGGTCTTCGGGGCATGGACAACCAACCGCCATGCAGACGAACTCCTGGCAAACCCCGTCCCCGCACATATCCTTGCAGAACCGCTCTCCCTTTTTGCACTCCCCTCTGTATAATGCCCACTCCTCGCATTCGCTTCCATCTTCAAAAACACAAACCCCATACTCGTTGCCACTTTCATCTTTCCTTATTTCAAGCGTTCCTCCCTGCTCTTCGCAGTAGACAGAAGCCGGGTTTGGAATCCCAGTCTCTTTCGTTCTTTGGATGCATGTGTTATTCTCACATTTTATCTCCAAATTTCCTGCGATCCCGGTGCAGAAATCCGGGCATTGCTTCGTCTCATCAACATATTCCTTATTCCCGAAGAAACACTCATTGGTTTTTTTATGCACCCCGCAGGCGCAGTCAGAATCAGAGTTGCAAAACTTTTCATCAACAGTTTCGTTCTTACCGCCATCCCCGCTTAAGGAATAATTATATTTTAGCTCATAATCATAAACATCCTTGTATTTTATTCCGTATATCTCTATGTTTTCATAAGCAGTTGCATTGTAAAGATAGATGTCTGCGCGGAACGGGCAGATGCATCTACACATCTCACCTATGTTTTCTTCATATATCTTTATTGTTTTTCCAGTTGTGTTCATGGTAAGCGTGATGTTTGCACAGCATACATACTCCTCAACCTGCTTTATGTAGAGCACATCACCAGCTTTTTCTACCCATAAACCAGTTTGCTCATCCTTGCTGCACTCGCTAACCGTGTACGCCATGTAAGCATTTTGGCTTTGTTGGATGCAACCAAACAGAAGAACCAAAAAGACAAATGCGAAAGCAACTATAATTTTTTTCATGTTTTCACCAAATTTTTGTTTCCTGCAAATTTTAAAAATGCTTGCAATATTCTTAGGTTATTCCCGAATTATATCGATGCCGAACTTTTCTGCCAGTTTGACCACTCTATCCCTCTGCTCTTTGTTCAATCCCTTCCAATCCAGAACGATTGCTTTTAGTCTTTCAACATTTTTTTCTATCGCCTGCCTAAAGGTATCTTCTGCAATGCTGTCCGCGCGGTATTTGGGAAGGATGTGGCCGAATGCCATGTTTTTTTCAAGAGCGAGTTTTGTGAACTTCGGCGCGTAGTGGCCTCCGCCTACTCCAAAAAAACAGAATTCCTGCTCTTCATCTTTATTCATAGCGTCAAAAACCGCTTTTGCAACCGCTTCACCGGCTTCCTTGTTTCTCCATTCCTTTTCTGTGCTTCCTATCTCAACAAACATTATTGGTTTTTTGCATGTGGGCCCGTGATGGTCGACTTCATAGCAAACCTGCCATCCGCTTTTTTCTAGCTCCTGGCCGTATTTTTTGAGGTATCTAAGAATCTGGAGCATCTTACCTGCATAAGCAATGTTCAGGGTTCTCGGCTCGCCTCCGAAATCCGCAGAATCCCAGTTCCCTGTAATGTGAACTGTTAAAGTGGGGAGGGACATTTCGCTTTTGTGTGTGCTCAAAACAATCATGTAATCCTCCTCAAAATCAGTAGGCACATTTAGGATAGAATCCACGCGTGTATCCAGCAGGCGGATGTTTTTGTATTTCCATTCGCTCTCTCCTATTTTTTCAAACCCCAGTTTGACCAGATGCTCGGCGATGTTTTTGCTTGCAACATTTCTTGAAGAAAAAACGATTATTGGGTGCATGCATGGATATATGCTGGATTGTTTAAAATAGTTATTATTAGTTCACGCAAAATTCTAAGCCCCAGATGGGATTTTCAGCCAAACAAACTTTAAGCCCCCCAACCTCCTAATTACATAAGGGGGTTGGAGCTAGGGGGACATTAGAAATACTTTAAGCTCCCCCTGGCTGTTGAACCCACGACCTACCGCTTACGAGGCGGTCGCTCTACCGCTGAGCTACTGGGGCATTGATGTTTTATGGAAAACAATATTTTTAAACTGAACGAGAGAATTGGGTTTATGGATATTTCGGCAGCGACCCTTGGTTTCCTCATCGCGCTTACGCTTGCATTCATCGCAAGCTTCATCTCAGCGAAATTCCGGCTTCCATCCATTCCTATACTGCTCATAATCGCTGCCCTTGCTGGGCCAAATGGCTTTTCATTGATAAACCAGCAGAGCATAGACATATTTTCATCTATAGGAGCGATTCTTTTGATGTATCTGATAGGGCTCGAGATGAGAATCGATCTCATAAAAAAAGTGGGAATGAACTCTCTCGGCATTTCTATTCTAAAGATGGGTTTCTCGGCGGTTGTTGTCGGAGTTGTCGCGATTTTTCTATTCGGCCTCTCTCTGTTTGAGGCATTGGTTTTGGGCATAATTTTCTCCATCACAAGCACTGCGATATTCTCCAGGGCTTTGCAGGATTTTAGAATTGTTTATGGAAAGGAAACGACAACAATGTATGTTGAGCTTATATGGGAGGACCTGTTCGCAGTTTTATTCACTCTTTTCCTTGTATCTTTTATAAAAACAGGCAACCTGGGAATCTCGGCCCTGATCAGCATGCTGATGTTCGCATTCCCGCTTTTTCTGATAAATTGGATTTCGAAAATGATTGCGAGGCATCTTCCGGAGAACGACGAAACATATTTTCTTTTCTACATAGCAATTGCGGTGGTCGTGATACTCGTGGCGCATGTTTTTTCAGTCCCGGAGAGCGTTGCTGCATTCATCGTCGGCGTTCTGTCATCAAGGCAAAGGGAGCTGAAAAATACCATACAGAAGATGAATATCCTCACTTCCCTTTTCATAACAACATTCTTCCTTTCGTTGGGCATGAATGCAAATGTTATTTCATTCTTCAACCCAATTTTTGTAGTTACGATAATGGTAGTTACGTTTGCGAGCTGCATTGCTAAGCTTTCTTCCTCAACAGCGATGCTCATAGCAACAAACAACGACTGGGCAAAATCCGCTCTGATTGGGCTGTTGATGATATCAACCGGGGAGTTTTCGATGATAATGGCAAAGGAATTCACCCCAATTTTCAGCATTGATATCGTAAGCCTTACTGCTGGGGTTGTTTTCCTCTCCTCGCTTATGACATGGGTGATACCAAGAGCGTTCCATTATCACTATACGCGGCTTTTGTTTCACTCTGGTAAAAAAATAAAGGAGATAGAAAAATCTGCCATGGACACGATCATGCCACAGGAGAAGAAAATAGGGTATGTTGAAAGGAACAAAAGAGAGAGGTAGTAAAAAAGCCAGTTTAAATAATTATTCTTTTCTAAGTTTTTTCTTTGTTTATTCTATCTGTCCTTCAATGCTCTTCATTCTTCCTAACAGCTCATTGTATCTTGCGTGTTTTTCTCCCACAATAGAAATGCATT
>JBAMLP010000021.1:0-514 GCA_039793475.1 Candidatus Micrarchaeales archaeon
CCACCATCTTCCTCCTCTGCTCGGTCGTAAGCTGGACATGGCCCTTCGTGAGTATGATTTCGAGCACTTTTAGGAGTTCTGTGGTACCGAAAGCCTTGTTTATGGCAGATGCGGTCTGCCTTTCTGCTTTTGCAGCATTCTTGAAGACCTCATCAACTACAAGAAGCCCGCTCAGGTCAGTTTTCCTCCCATCCAGATATTCATATGTCTTGTCAGGGTCTAGGAAAACCTCGAATTTTTCCCCTTCTTTCTCATATGTGGCAATAATCGCTTTATCTAAGGATACCATAATACCTAGTATTAAACATAACCTTTTAAAAAAGTTAAACTTTGCCGTGCTCTTTCGTTATTTCGCTGAAAATAAAGAAAATAGCAAGTGAAGTAAGGAAGAATGAAGCAACGAAAAAAATGAACTGGGTTTGAGGCTGGGGGAGTTTCGGAAATACAAGAAGAAGATAGGTTTGGGAGGAGACTGGATGGATGGAAAAGGAGGGAAAAACTAGTATGCTTTCGT
>JBAMLP010000021.1:524-7351 GCA_039793475.1 Candidatus Micrarchaeales archaeon
ATTTTTTTCTCAAGTGAAACACTTATCTCTTCTGCCAGATTCGCAAGCTCCTGCCCACTTCGCATCTCAGCGTCCTGAATGGTCACGGTAAGCGGGCTGAGGATGGCGGAACTTACGATTCCTTCTGTTTTTTCGCTAACAATAACATAGCCCTTGCTGGGGTTCTCGCCTGTATAATTATCTGGAACAAAAATCGTAAAGTACATGGTTTTTGTTTCGTATGGATTGAGGGTAGTTGTAGGAGGAAGGGAAACACCCAAGCTTCCTATATAGCTTACAATCGATTCGAGGGTATACGGCCTGTCGTTCACCACTGTTATTGAAAGGGTTGTGTTTTCTCCTCTGTTCAGCGCTATTTGCTTTGAAGAAAATGAGGAAACCTGAATGGAAAAAATAGCTGTGAGGAGGAAAAAAAGGGCGATGAGTTTCTTCATGCAGAGAATAAAAGCAGAATGATTTTAAAATTATCTGCTCGATTAAGTTTCATGAAAGCTGTGTATACTGTTGGGGAGATTGGGCTGAAGCTTTTCAAAAAGGGGAAGGTAAGGGAGACATTTTTTCTGAATGGGAATCTGCTGATGGTCGCGACCGACAGGATAAGCGCCTTCGATGTAGTTTTTCCAACGCCAATTCCGTACAAGGGAAATGTTCTAAACATGCTTTCTGCTTTCTGGTTTGAAAAAACAAAAAAAATGATAAAAAATCATTTCATTACTCTAGATGTTCCTAAAAACCTGCCTAAGATCCTGAAATACAGAAGCATGGTTGTGAAAAAAACAAAACCGATTGAACTTGAATGCGTTGTCCGCGGGTATCTTACTGGAAGCGCTTTCGGCGAATACAAAAAAAACGGAAATGTTTGGGGGCATGAGCTTGAGAAGGGGTTGAAGGACGGCGCAAAATTGAGGGAGCCGATATTTACGCCAGCGATAAAAAAACATGATAAGGATGTGACTATAAGCGTTGAGGAGGCGGAAAAAATTTTTGGGGATTGCGTAGAGGAATTGCAAAAGTATTCGCTCAAACTTTACAAATTCGGGCATGAGTACGCGCTGAAAAAGGGGTTGGTTTTGGCTGATACGAAGTTTGAGTTTGGGTATTTGGAAAACAGGATAATACTGATAGATGAGGCGTTCACTCCGGATTCAAGCAGATACTGGCTGAAAGACGATTATGAGAAAGGAAAGCTGGAGAGCGTGGACAAGCAGTTTTTCAGGAATTATCTTTTGGGAATAGAGTGGGACAGGAACAATCCTCCTGAAATTCCAAAAGAAATTGTTGAGAAAACGAAAGAAAGGTATCTGAAGCTTTATGAAATGCTAACAGGAAAAAATTTGCTGGAAGAAATAGGTCAATTACCTACAAGAAATAGATAATATTGTTTGTATCTTTCGCACCCGGTCAATTTCAACAATTCATTTTCCTGCGCTGCGCATTCTTTACAAACTCTTTAAGTCTGCGATCTTCTGTGTATTCCTCAATAATCTTCTTAAGAAGTTCATTGTAGGATTCCCGGTGGTGAACTTTAAGGCTGTCAAGCATCTTTTTCAGTTCAACATCAATCATGATAGTTGTGTATTCCATAAGTAATCTATATGTAGCTATAGGTTTATATAGCTTACGCCCTTTGTTTTCTCCTTCCCTTTGCAAGCGGACGGGATTTTTTAGTTGCAGCAGTCAAACCCCTGTATACCCTTCCCCTTTGCGAGAGCATCTTCTCAGTTGATGGGTCGAATTTCATGCTCCTATCTGCGAGTATCACTTCGAAAAAAGTACTCTGGCCATCCTCGCCTATCCAGTAGCTGTTCAGAACTTCACAGTTTCTGTATTTTCTGTTCGCCCTCTGCTCTGCGATCGCCTTATGGCTGAGAGCAGTCTGGGTGTAGCGGTAGTTGTGCTTTGGCTTTCTTCCAGCATGGGGCTGCCTTCTCTTTCTCAGACCCTTGTCGATTCTCACCCGCACAACGATAATTCCTTTCTTTGCCTTGTAGCCTAGGCTCCTCGCTCTGGATATGTTCGTGGGTTTTTCAACCCTTATGATGGAAGGTCCCTTTCTCCACGAAACAAGCTTCTGCCTGTAGATGGGATTGGCTGTGCCCTCCTTGTACTCCTTTTCAAATGTTTTCGTTATATACTTATACGCGGCCATAAAATCATCCGTGCTTTCGTTTTGAGGGAACAAATATTTAAAAAACCTTTCCTCCCTGGATTATTTCTTCTTGCGTGAGAGTATGACTGAGGAAAAAAGCTTTTCAGAAGTTATGAAAAATTTGAAGGAAGCGGAAGAAAAGGCTGACGCCATCCTTGAAGAAGCGAACAAAAAAAGCGAGGAAATTCTCAAAAAGGCTGTCGAGGGCATGAGCAGAGTAGAGATGAAATACAAGGAGAGGATAGCGGCAAAAAAAGCAAAAAAACTGGAAGCGGCGAGGGCCGAGCTGAATAAAGAGGTTGAGGGAATATTGAAAAAAGCTGAGAAGGAAGCTGATGGGGTAAGGAAAATAAAAATTAGTGAAAAAATAATAGATGAATGCTTCAGAGTTCTAGTTGGCACATGAGGGAGAAAAATGTTCAAGCCTGTAAGAATGCAGAAGATTAGAATTTTTACAACCTCCGGTGTACTCGAAAAGCTAATCGAGGAATTGCACGAAATGGGAGCCATGGAGATGGAGCAGGTGGAGTACGCAGAGCTGAAAACCCACAAACCCCTCGAAACGCATGATGCCATCTCCCAGGCGCTCGTAAAAACTATGGCGATGGAGGCGATGCTCCCGAAAAAATATATCGCAGGGAAAAAAGTCAGTTATAGGGAAGCTATAAAAATCTTTGAAAAAATCTCACCGCTGTACGATGAGCTTGCAAAAATGAAGAGTGAGCTGGAGGAGTTGGAGAAAAGAAAGGAGGTGCTTGAAGAAAGTGAGCAGGAGCTGAGGTTCTTTTTAAGGGCTGGGTTTGAAACAAAAGACCTGCCGCGCTCACTTGATTTTTTCATGTTCACGCTGGATGAAAAAACAGCGAAAAAACAGCTCAAAAAAATTCTAAGCGAGCTAAAAGAATCGTTCGAAAACATAATTGTTGAAACAAAAAAGGTTGGCCCAAATATAGTTGGTATTGTAGGTGTGGAGAAGGGTGGGTCTCCGGGAATACTCCTTGGAAAATATGGTATAGATGTTTACACTATTCCGAAAAAAGGAATTGAGGAAGAAAACAAGGATGTAAGAAGGGAGCTTGAGTACATAAAAGAAAGGGAAAATGAAATAGAAAAAGAATTAAACAAAATTGCTGCTGAGCATTATGAGGAGATAGTGACAGTAAAGGAAAGCTTGAAGATTGCTGCTGACAGGGCCGAGATTGCGGCACGCTTTGGGTTCTCGAAAAAAATTGTTGTAATCGAAGGGTGGATTGTTGCGGATAAGTTCGGTGAAATGGAAAAAAGACTTAAAAGTCTGTTTGGTGATAAAATATACACCGAAAAAATCGAGGGAAAAAACCCACCTACAGTTCTGGATAATCCAGAAATTATTAAACCATTTGAATTCCTTGTAAAATTCTACTCCCTTCCGAAAGGAAAAGAGTTTGACCCTTCCATAATATTCGCATTTACGATTCCTCTAATGTACGGAATGATAATAGGCGATGTGGGCTATGCGCTGGTTTCTATTTTGTTTGCAGGATGGCTGATGAAAAAATGGCCATCAGGCCCTGTATATTGGTTTTCGAGGATATGGCAGTTTTCAGCGATAGGTGGGATAATATGGGGAATAGTATTCGATGAATGGTTTGGGGCAAGCCATGCATTCTGGCTTGGGCTGGCAGAACCGCTTTACCATGGGTTTCACAGGATGGCGCTCCTTCCGTATGTGGTGGTGGCGTCTATATTGATGGGCATATTCCATCTAACAATAGGTTTTGTGCTTGGGGCGATGAAGGAATGGGACCACAGCAAAAAGCATGCAATCGGAAAAATAAGCTGGGTGCTGACTATGTACGGAGGCCTGCTCGCGATCACAACATACCTCTTCGCCCTCCTTCCGGAGTTTGCGGGTGAGTTCGGGCTTGCCATGCTTGCATTGGGGGTTGGAATAACCGCGGCAAGTGAGGGGGTTGCGGGCCTGTTTGAAATCCCAGGGGTTCTTGGAAACATACTGAGCTATGCAAGGATCGCGGCTGTTGGGGTTGCGGGGGTGGTGCTTGCTGAATTGATAAACAAATTTTTCGTTCCATCATTGGAAGCAGGACTGCTTAACTTAATAATCCTGCCTTTGTTTATAGGTCTGCACTTTGCAAATATTGTTTTGGCGATGTTCGAGAGTTTGGTACAGGGAGGAAGGTTGAATTTGGTCGAGTTTGGCTCGAAGTTCTTTGAGGGAGGAGGAAGGGCTTTTAAGCCATTTGCAGTATATGCTCAAAAAACAAAAAAATGAGGTGAAAATATATGGCGGATGTAGCAACTGTGGCAACAGGAATACCAACTAGCGGATTGATAGCAATCGGCGCTGGTTTGGCAATTGGGCTGGGATCCTTGGCAACAGCATGGAGCCAGGCGAGCATAGGCGCAGCAGCCATGGGGACGATAGCAGAAAGACCTGAGCTTAGCGGAAATGTGCTTATCTGGATTGCCCTACCAGAAACCATGGCAGTTCTGAGCTTCGTTATCGCAATAATGATGGTACTGAACATGGGCGCAGCGTAAACAACTGCGGTGAATGAAATGCCCATAGAAAAGCTGGGCTCTTCTGTGCTAGCAGATGCCAGAAAGGAGGCCAACGCGAAAATACGGAATGCAGAGAAGCAGGCAGAAGAGCTCCTGTCCCATGTTGAGAAGGAGTGGGTGGAAAAGGAGAAGGAAGTGCTGAAGCAAGTAGATGAAATGATAAAGGAAGAGAGAAAGGAAAGGCTTGCATGGGCAAGGCTTGAGAGCAAGAGAAAAATAGAGGAGGCGAAGGATGAGGTTGTGAAAAAGGTGATGGACAGCCTGGCTGAGAAATTCAAGAGATACAGAAAAAGCGCTGGGTATGAGAGTTTGCTTAAAGGGCTTGTAAGAAAGGCAGAGGAGGAGATGGGAAAAAAGAGTATGGTGCTCCATGTTGCCGAAGGAGATGGAAAACTTGTGAGAGGAATGGGGAGCGTGAAAGAGGACCTTGACTCGCTGGGCGGGGTTGTGGTGGAAAGAAGCGATGGGAGCGTGAGGGTGGATTATTCTTTCGAAAGTTTGATGGAAATGAAAAAGGAGGAGATAAGGAGGATAGTATATGCTAGAGTTTTTGGGGGGAGGAAGTAGGATATCCTCTTTGATCGAAACTGCGCTTGCACCCGTAAACAAACCGCTCAAGTACGGCTATTCAAACGCGAGGGTTTCTGGAATGAAGGGATACCTTCTCAAAAGGGAATTCTATGATGAGCTAGTGAATGTGGATACCATCAACGGCATGATAGAACTGCTCCAAAGAACATACTACAAAGAATACCTCGTTTCGCTTTCCATAACCCACAAAGGAAGCGAACTCATAGAGCTTGCGGGCGGAAAGCATTTCGGTGAGATGGCAAGTAGGATAAAGAAGGTCTCACCAAAGTCGGATGTAAAAGTGGTTGAGGCGTTCCTGAAAAGGTGGGAGCTTACGAATTACAAAACGGTCTTTTCGGGAAGGATGATAGGAAGGAGCTGGAATGAGATTGAGCCCTACATAATTCCGGTTGGGGAGATAGGGGAATACAGAAAGGTTGGCGAGAGCTCTGATGCTTACAACGCGTTCAAAACAACCTCAATAGGAAGGGAAATTTTTGCGCTTGGAATGGGAAAGTTTGGAAAGGAGAAGGAAGGAATACTTATGGAAGCCGCAAAAAAAGGGGATGTGCTTCTGGAGGTGTTCGTGCTCCTAGACCTTTATTATTACAGGTATGCTGAGGAGATTGCGTCAAAAATGTTGCCAGCAGATGCATCCACCATCCTCCTGTTCCTGAGAAAAGAGATAGATGCCAGAAACATTTCCACTGTCATGCGGCTTAGGGAAAAGAAAAATGAAAATGTTGTTGAATACCTGGTGCCGGGCGGAACGGTGCGTATAAATGATTTGATGGATGCTTACAAAAACGAAAGAACTATGCTTAGGCTGCTGAGCAGGTTTGATATAACTGAAATAAAGAAGCCAGAGGAGGCAGAAATTGAGATGGAAAACTGGCTTGCGAAAAGAAAATCCATCATATTCCACAAGTCTATGCTTAACATAGGAAGAATCCTTGGTTTTCTTCTACTAAAAGAAGAAGAAGCGAACAACATAAGGAAGATAGCGAGAGCGCATGAGTTCGGGCTGGATAAAGAGAAAATAAGGAAGATGATTGCATGACGCAGAGGATAGTTGTATACGGCCATGGTCCGACCGTGCTGGGTTTCAGGCTGATGGGGATAGAGGGAGAGGTTGTGGAGGAGACGAAGGAGCTTGAGAAAAAGATTGAGGATGCGATTGCAAATGAAAACATAGGAATAGTGCTCGTGGAACAAAATTTGTTTAATAGAGTTGATTGGAGGCTAAAGAAAAGAATAGAAAACATTGCCTCGCCGGTAATCCTGCCGGTTGCGGGAGCGAAGGGCGAGGAAAAGGAGGAGGAATCGCTGGACATGCTCATAAAAAAGGCTCTTGGTTTTGAACTAAAGAAAAAATAATTGGTGGGTGGAAAAATGGGAAAAGGAAAACTTGTTAAAATAAGTGGTCCTGTTGTTGTCGCGAGGAATATAGATTCAAAACTGTACGATGTGGTCAGGGTTGGTGAGGAGAACCTTATAGGAGAGGTTATTAAAATAGTCGGAAATGATTATGTTGTACAGGTTTACG
>JBAMLP010000021.1:7361-8884 GCA_039793475.1 Candidatus Micrarchaeales archaeon
AGCAGGTTGAGGGAACCGGGATGCCGCTGAGCGTTGAGCTCGGGCCTGGGCTGCTGAAGAGCATATATGATGGAATCCAGAGGCCTCTTGCTCTCATCGCAGAAGAAACCGGCACTTATATCAAGAGAGGGGTTTCAGTCCCTCCGCTTGACAAGAAAAAGAAGTGGAAGTTTGAACCGAAAATCAAAAAGGGCGAGAGGGTTTCGACAGGAGACATTCTTGGAACAGTGAAAGAAAGCGAGCTGATAGAGCACCGCATACTCTCCCCTTTTGACGGAGTGGTGAGCGAGATCAGGGCAGGCGAGTACAAACTTGATGATAGAATAGGAAGCATAGAGCATATGGGAAAAAAGAGGGATATATTTCTCTATCACAAATGGCCGGTGAGGAAGCCGAGGGGGTACAAGGAAAAATATCCACCTGAAATTCCGCTTCTTACTGGGATGAGAATTGTGGATACTTTTGCTCCGATTGCAAAGGGAGGGACTGCATGCATTCCAGGACCGTTTGGGTCAGGAAAGACGGTGACGCAGCAATCGCTGGCGAAATGGAGCGATACAGAAATTGTTGTTTATATAGGATGCGGAGAGAGGGGAAACGAGATGACTGAAGTGCTTACTGAATTTCCGCACCTTAAAGACCCGAAAAGCGGAAAGCCGCTCATGGAGAGAACAGTTCTTATCGCAAACACATCGAACATGCCTGTTGCGGCAAGGGAGGCGAGCATTTACACGGGCGTCACGATTGCTGAGTACTACAGGGATATGGGGTATAATGTTTCTTTGATGGCTGATTCTACAAGCAGATGGGCAGAGGCGATGAGGGAGATTGGTGGAAGGTTGGAAGAGATGCCGGGTGAGGAAGGATATCCTGCTTATTTGGCAAGAAGGCTCGCGGAATTTTACGAAAGGTCTGGAAGGGTGAAAACGCTAGGATCTGCTGACAGGTACGGAAGCGTTACAATAATAGGCGCGGTTTCACCGCCGGGCGGAGACATTTCAGAACCTGTGAGTCAGAACACTTTGCGCGTAACGAAAGTGTTTCTTGCGCTGGATGCGTCCTTAGCTCACAGGAGGCATTTTCCTGCTCTGCACTGGCTGAGGAGCTATTCGCTTTACACGGAAAGATTGGATGAGTGGTATGCTGAGAATATTGCAGAGGACTGGGCATTTTTGAGGGACGAGGCGATGGCGCTCCTGCAGAAGGAGGCAGAGCTTGAGGAGGTCGTGCAGCTTGTTGGGCCTGATGCGCTTCCTGAAAAGGAGCAGGCAATTCTTTTGGTGACAAAAATGCTCAGGGAGGATTATTTGCAACAAAACGCTTATCATGAGGTTGACATGTACTGTAGCTTGAAAAAGCAGTACGCGATGCTGAAAAATATCATGCACTTTTACAAGAAGGCCATGGAGGGAATAGAGAATGGGATGCAGGCGAAGAGCATGGGTGCGCTGAAGGTCGTGGAAAGGATTGCGAGAATGAAGGAGATTCCAGAAAGCAGGATGGATGAGATCGTGGGGATAGTA
>JBAMLP010000022.1:0-5791 GCA_039793475.1 Candidatus Micrarchaeales archaeon
TTCTCTTCCCTCCTTTTTATACCACTTATTCTCATATGTTATAATATGCTCCTAACTACTTAAAAATCTATCTCCAAGCGAGTTTACGAGCGTGATTGCGGAGGGGAAGACAAACCGCAGGGGGGCAAAAGCCCCCCTTCAGTTTTCACTCTGAGCTCCGCTCAGATCTTTCGCAAAGCTTCGCTTTGCTCAATTCCTTGATTTCCTGATTCCCCCCAACCAAAACTTCCTAAATACCATTAGGGGGTAGGCGAGTAAGGGGAGACAAACCGCGGAGGGGGTTTCACCCCCTCCCCAGTTTTTCCTTGATTTCCTGACCCTCCCCCTAGTCGAAATAAAAAACTATATGCAAGCGAGTTTACGAGCGTGATTGCGGAGGGGGTGGGGAGGAGCGTAGAACATGGGGGAGGTCGTCTTCTAAATACCTTCTACGACCTCCCCTGGGTTTCGCTTGGGTGGGAAACATAAAGATTGGAGAAGAAATAAAGAATCTGGGATTGAATAAAGAGGAGTTAAAAGAAGTGAGAGAGAAAATAATCTCTTTATATGGAAAAGGATGGTCAGAATTAATGCTAGCAACAGAAATAGAGAGAAGTTTATATAGTGCGTATGTAACAAAAGGGAAAGAAATACTTAAAGAAGAACAGTTTAACGAGTGGAAAAAAGAAAAAATAGAGTTATATGAAAGAGCAGGAAAAATGTCAACAGATATAGCAGCGGTATTAGAAAATAAAGAGTTGAGCGAAGAACAAAAGAAATTAGAAGTAGAAAAAATTATAAAGGCAGATAAAGACGCTGCGGTTATGTTTACAGAGCGAATTAGACAAGAGCATCCTGGGGTTTTCAAAAAAGATTACCTAGGCTGCCTGTATCGTTATATTACCAAGGATTTCGTCTCCCAAGGCGAAAGTACGGAATCAGCATCCACAAAAGCCAATAATTTAGTCTACCAAGAATACCTTACTAATCCAGAGATAAACCAGCAGCTAGACCAACAATATAAAACAAAAGTTTGGTCAGCCATGCTATCCTCTATGAAGCCAGAAGAATTGTCAGGATATGCAACAACTCTTTCTCAAAGCTCAAATAATCTGAATTCACTTAGTTACGATAAATCTGCAATAAAAACAAAAACAGTGTTGGGTTATGCTTTAGGAATGATGGCGCTCCCAGAAGTAAAAAAACAAGCTGATGAAGAACTTAAACTATTAAGAGAACAATCCAAGAAAGGTGAGTAAGTTTTATCATTGGAAAAGTGGTTTGCCGTCTTTTGCTCGTTGGATTAAAGTATCAATATAAGGAGCTGTTGCCATACGGTCATATAAATAGAATAATTCAAAACTTTCTCTATTTTCGTATGCTATACTATCTCTCTTTATTAATTCTTCCCAAACTAATGGGTCCTTACTTCCTGTAAATCTCGACCACCAAACTGCCGTCATTGCTATACTATCCTCTTTTGTATAACACCCACTATACCTGTCCACGTACAGGTTGTCTATAGCTTCTTGGACTGGATCAACATATACATAATTATTCCCATTACTTGCACATCCTAGCCCTATTCCAACCCCAAGTGCTCCTAAAACTAACATCTCCTTTCCTTTTCTCTCAACAATTTCCTTAAACTTCTCAAAATTCCTTCTAACTCCCTCAGAAAATTTCTCTTCCCTCCTTTTTATACCACTTATTCTCATATGTTATAATATGCTCCTAACTACTTAAAAATCTATCTCCAAGCGAGTTTACGAGCGTGATTGCGGAGGGGAAGACAAACCGCAGGGGGGCAAAAGCCCCCCTTCAGTTTTCACTCTGAGCTCCGCTCAGATCTTTCGCAAAGCTTCGCTTTGCTCAATTCCTTGATTTCCTGATTCCCCCCAACCAAAACTTCCTAAATACCATTAGGGGGTAGGCGAGTAAGGGGGAGATGAGAAATACTTTAAGCTCCCCCTAGTCGAATGATGACACGTACGACTCTGATCAATGATGATTGACGTGCGGTCTGACCAAAAGACTAGGGGGATTTTTGAGCGAAAGCGAGATGTTATTTTTTGCCCTTGGCCATCACTCTGTTCTGTATCAAATCAAGGTAATACCCGGTGCTGATTGTAAAATAATAGAAAACAAGGCCTATACCTGAAAATGCTAGAAACACCGTGAAAATTTTGCTGATATCATGTGTGGGATGGATATCTCCATATCCAACCGTTGTTATTGTTATGGCAGTAAAATAGAATGCATCAACCCACGTAAAACCTTCGTAAAAACGGTAAAAAACAGTGCCTGCGAAGAGTATAAGCGCAAGCGCAAGCGTTGCTGCCTTAACCCTTTGTTTGCGCTCGTTCATGGCATTCATGATGGGGATATTTAAAAATAAGATTTAAAAAACAGTGTGCTATTCGTTATTCCGAATAGAAATAGGTATTTTTCTCCTTCTGCTCCCTGTCCAGAACGCTACCCGGCTTGTTTATTCTCGGCCTGTTGCTGTCCTTGTCCCTTCTCATCGTTATGCCCATTGTTTTCAAAAAAAGGTTCATTCCCTCTTTTTTGTCCATCGGAGAGGTTGCTGAACCGCTGACTGATGGCTCGCCGGTGAAAACAATGAGCCTGCTCGCAATGCTATCTATGAAAACGACATCGTGGTCCACAACGAACGCTGCTTTCTTCTGGCTGTCTATGACTTTTCTGAGAAGCTCGGAAAACGCGAGCCTCTGCTCAACATCCAAAAACCCGGTTGGCTCGTCGAAGAGATAAACATCTGCTTCTGTGCTGAGCGCAAGCACAACAGCAACCTTCTGCAACTCACCGCCGCTCAGCTCTTTAAGATTCTTCTCCATGAACCTCTCGATTCCCAACTTAACTTTCGCCTCATCAAAAACATCCGCGAGGAGTTTGCGGGAGGAGAAAACATCCCTCACTAGCGCGTCCTCGGCTTTTATGTATTGGGGTTTGTATGAAACAGTAACACCTTTTGAGGCAGAAAGAGCCTTTACGAATGTAGTTTTTCCGAGTGCGTTCCTTCCAACCACCCCTATGATCTCGCCCCTTTTTATTTCTCCTTTTTCTGCATGAAGGGAGAAGCCCTCAAACCTCTCGGAAACTTTGCCATATGAAAAGAACGTGGCGGCGGAAACCTCGCTCTCGCTGTATTTTGAAATTTTTATCTCGTGGTCACGGAATCTCGTGTTCTCATCAGAGAGAAAACCTGAAAGGTATTCGTTTATCCCCCTACGGACCGGCTTCACATTGGAAACGACTCCGTAGGCGTTCTCCTCCCCGTAGAAAACATAGACATAATCGCTCATGTAGTCTAGGATGGTGAGGTCGTGCTCAACAACCATTATGTTTTTTTCCATGGAAAAATCCTTCATGAATAGTCCTAAGCTCATCCTCTCTCCTATATCTAAGTAGGTGGATGGCTCATCGAAAAAATAAACAGTCGCATCTTTCACATACGCAGCTGCGATCGCAACCTTCTGCAGCTCTCCTCCGCTCAGCTGACTCAGTTTTCTTTTGAGTATCTTTTCAAGCCCGAAAATTTTTACCGCATTCTCAAAAGCATTCCGCTCGTCCATCTTCTTGAGCATCTCCTCCACTGTCCCGCCGAACGCATCGGCTATGAAAAGAACATTCTGCGGCTTCACGGAAATTTTCTGCGTTCTGGAAAAATACTCCTTGAGCTCTGGGTTGAAACTCGAAAGCACCTCCTCCCACGAATATTCTTTGGAATAATCGCCGAAGTTCGGCCTTAGCTGTTTTGAGAGAATTTTTACTGCGGTTGATTTTCCTATCCCGTTCTTCCCCACTATTCCGACCACGCCTTTTTTCGGAAGCGGAAGGTCGTAGAGCCTGAAAGCATTCGGGCCGTACTGGAAAACCGGGTCGTCTTTCTCCTTAGGTAAATTTATTACCATGATAGCATGCACCGGGCATTTCTTCACACACATCCCGCATCCTATACATGCGAGCTCGTTTATCAGAGGGAAGTTGGTTTCCTCCTCTTTTGTTATGCATTCCTCGCCCATTCTGTTCACTGGGCAGACGTTTATGCATACGTACCCGCATTTTTCTCTTATGCACAATTCGCGGTCTATTACTGCTATCCTTTTCTTTTTCATATCTAGAGTTGAAGCGTGAGAAAGATTTTTAAATGGAAACGAGAAATATATCGAGCACTAAGGAAAACAAGTGGGGTGAAAATATGGCAGAGACAGAAAAAAAGGAAAGAGAGGAGAATACGATATACGTGGGGAAGAAGGGCCTCATGGGCTATGTCCTTGCAGTCGTTACGCAGTTCACGAACGGCGCACCAGAGGTCACAGTCAAGGCAAGGGGGAAACTAATTTCAAGGGCTGTGGACGTTGTGGAGGTAGTGAAAAACAGATTTATGCCGGATGCGAAGGTGAAGGACATAAAGATAGGGACTGAGGAGCTGACGAGCGAGGATGGAAGGCTCAGCAAGGTTTCGTCCATAGAGATAACCCTGGCGAAGTAAAATTAATTACCCTTTTTTATTTTTTGTTTTTAATATTTTTCAGAAATGCATCTATTTTATTTTCCACACTTCCCTCTATTTCTTTTATGGAATAGGCAACCCTTGCGCATTTTTTGTTCACTTTTAAATGTTTGCCCAAATCTATGGGGGTTCCAATCACGACAACCTCAGCGTTGCTTTTGTTTATCGTTTCCTCAAGCTCCTTCATCTGCTTCTCCCCATAACCCATCGCAGGCAGAACCTCCCTAAGATGGGGGTATTTTTCAAAAGTTTCTTTTATGCTCCCCACGGCAAATTTTCTCGGGTCTATTATTTTCGCTCCTGCGTTTTTTGAGGCGACATAGCCGGCGCCGTAGGCCATGCCACCATGGGTTACCGTAGGCCCGTCTTCAACTACAAGAACCTTTTTTCCCTGGATATCGCCTTCGACCGTTAGCTCCATATCTGATTTTACTATTTCCGCTCTTGGGTTTATTTTTTTCGCATTTTCCACTATCCTGTTTCCGCCTTCCTCGTTTCCGGAGTATTTATTAACAACAATTACATCCGCCATCCTAAAATTCGTTTCACCCGGATGGTAGGCAAGCTCGTGGTCTGCTCTCAGGGAATCCGCAACAACGAAAAGCAGGTCTGGTTTGTAAAAGGGAATGTCGTTGTTTCCGCCGTCCCATAGAATTATTTCCGCCTCTTTTTCAGCTTCCTTCAGAATTTTTTCATAATCAACTCCTGCGTACACGACAGTTCTGTTTTTTATGTGATGCTCGTACTCCTCCATCTCCTCAATCGTGCATTTGTATTTCTCCAAATCCTCCAATTTTTCAAAACGCTCGACCTCCTGCTTTTCAAGCTGTCCATACGGCATTGGGTGGCGCACTACCACGAATTTCTTTCCTTTTCTGCGCAAGATGCTCGCTATCTTTCTTGTAAGCGGGCTCTTTCCAGCGCCGGTTCTCACCGCACAGACCGCAATAACCGGTATTTTGCTTTTCAGCATTGTATGATTTGGGCCTTGGAGAACGAATGTTGCGCCAGCGGAAAGCGCCCTCGAAGCAATGTGCATCACATGCTCATGGCTTACATCAGAGTATGCAAAAACAACCTCATCAACATTGTGTTTTTTTATTAAATCCTCGAGTTCGCTTTCTGCGTAGATTGGAATTCCATTTGGATAGAGTTCGCCCGCAAGCTTCGCTGGATATTTTCTTCCCTCTATCCCAGGAATCTGCGCTGCTGTGAAACAAACAACATCATAATTTTTGTTGTTCCTGAAAAATACATTAAAATTGTGAAAATCCC
>JBAMLP010000022.1:5801-7660 GCA_039793475.1 Candidatus Micrarchaeales archaeon
CCTACCCGCAGCACCGATGATTATTACCTTTCTCTTCATAAGAACGCCTCAACATCCTCTTCATTTTTCTGCTGGCGGTTTTCAAACTCCAGCGCCTGTTCATGCAGGGGCTTTCCCCTTTCCTTCTTTTTTGATTTCCTTTCGCGTATGTCTATGAATATGGGCGCGTTTACCGCTGAGCCGACGATTATTCCCTCCCCTGTTTGCAGGGCCGTGATATTCCTGAGCATTCTCTGGTCTATCCCCTCGCTGCTCTCTCCAATGTGCTGCAAATCGTTAGGGTTCGTGACGCGGAGGATTATGTGCGTGTTGCACTGGCTGAGCGCGGTTGTGGAGAGGTTGACCGGCCTTTGTGAGATGAGGCAGAGAGAAATACCAAACTTTCTTCCTTCCCTTGCAATCTTCTCGATATCTCGTTTTGCAATCCCGGAGTACTTGTCTATCCTTTCTGGCGCGAAGTTGTGCGCCTCCTCAACAAGAAACATCACCGGCGGGATGCGGCCGTCTTTCCTGAGCTTGAAAAGCCTTTTCGCAGCGTAGGAAACGAGGATCTGCTTCTTCTTATAATCATCCAAATCGCTCAGGTCAAGAATCAGAAGCTCCCCGGGCTTTATGTCCTTTGCAAATTTCGGGTTTTCGGCTGTTGAGATGATTCTGTAGCTGCCAAGCTCGTGCAGTGCCCTTAAGAGTGGAAGCTTGACGTTTTCGGTTGCGACTTTAGAAGCCTCGATTTTTGCTATCAAGTCTCTGATGGAAAATTCCTTGTGCTCGTTTTTCATCTCTGTTCGCATTTCCTTCAGAATGTTTGCAAGCGTTGCATACTGGGGATGGGAAAGGTTTGGAAAGAACTCCCTCACGATTGCCGGCGTCAATCTCCTGAAAGAAATTTTTATATCCTTTCCGTTCACCACTTTCGTTTTGCTCTTGTACGCCGGGTCCTCCTTGAACCCGTAGTACTCGCCGTGTATGTCCACCACGACTACAGCAATCCTCCCATCCTCTTTTTTTCTGTCCAGAATTTCCTCTATAAGAACGCTCGCGAGGTGGCTTTTGCCAGCCCCGCTCATGGCTAGTATTGCCACATGCTTCTGCAGAAGCCTTGTCATATCCACCCTTGCCTCAACCTCGTGGTTCTGTAGTTTTCCAAGCAGAAGACCGTTGTGTGTGAAACCGACGAACTGCCTGAGAAAATCTTCGTTTGCGGAATGGACCTTTGCGCCAGGGAAGGGCGGGATGGAAGTTCTTTTTTGTTTGAGCGAGCCGTTGTTTATTTCTGCGCTTCCCAGAATCTTAACTTTACCGATTATGTACTCCCAATCTTTTACAGGAAACTGCTCTGCAATTTTTGATTCCATCTCGTACTCGGAAACGCTTTCAGCCCTTTCAAAATACCTGTTCCCCCTATAAACATCTGCTATGTAGCCGAAAACCAGGCCGTCCTCGCTCTCCGCCTGCACATACTGGCCTTTTTTCACCTTCGCATTTTTATCGAAAACGAATGCGAACTCAGAAGTGTTTGGATTTTCTGCATTGGCGATTACTGTTCCGAGTTGCATATTTTTTATTTATAGGCAAGGGTTTAAAAATCTCCTCAGGGGTGGGTTCCGGAAACAATCTTCGTCGGGGTTAAACATTTTATCTCATCCTCAATTTCTCTTCCATCCCCATGCATAAAATTCACTTTCTTCGGGTTCGCCTGTTTTATGTATTCCACAATATCGTAGAAATCAGCATGGTCGCTAAGGGGGAATGCCCTGTCAACATTGAACCTGTACTTCAATGCCCAGCCCGTTGCAATAGCGCACAGCGTTGGTTTTTCAAAAGCTTTTTCAATTTCTTTTGCGAAATAGCGCTTTGCT
>JBAMLP010000022.1:7670-8866 GCA_039793475.1 Candidatus Micrarchaeales archaeon
TGCTTTTTTTGGAGTAACGACTGCGATGAACGAGGAATTCATCAGCTCTTCTGCCTCCTCACTTCCAATACTCTCATACTCTAGTTTTATACCTGCTTTTTCATAGCGCTCATTTATTTCTGCAATTTCCTGCTCAACAACCGGAACTATCCCGACTTCGTTCATCACCTTTATCAGTTCCTGGGATTTCCCAAGCTTGTAGGCGCCGAAAAGGATTATTTTTTCTTTGTTTTCTTTAAGCCATTTTTGTATTTCTGCGTAAACATCAAACGGATTTGGAAATCTGAATTCCGGGTCACCGTAGGTTGCCTCTATGTAGAGTTCGTCGCATTCTACAATTTCCGCACCCTTTTCGAGTATTCCGTCTTTTAAACGCAGGTCTCCGGTGTAAACTATTTTGCTTCCGTTTTCAACCACCAGCTGCCTTGCGCCGGGCATATGGCCTGCGTTTACTAATTCTACTCCATTCAAAGAAGAAACAAACTCTGCATCCAGACCAGAAATTATTTTTGTTTCCTCGCTGGCTATGATTTTTTTTGCCCCCTTAACAGGACCTATGTGGTCGAGATGGGCATGGCTCAAAAATGATATGTGGCCGTCGTTTGAATCAAGACCGATTTCAACTTCTCCAAGAGGGATTGAGGGCATGGTAGGAACTGAGGGAAAGAGTTTAAAAGATTAATGACACTCTTTCTTGAACTTTTTAGAAAATATCTCAAAAATTATCTTTGCCCTTTTTTCCCCGATTCCTTCAACCTTGTTCAACTGCTTTACAGATGCCTTCGCGATGTTTTTTATAGAACCGAAATATTCCAGCAAAGCTTCTGCTTTTTTTCTTCCGATTGTCGGGAGGGATTCAACGAGCATTATCTGCTGCTCTTTCAAGGTCGAGGCCTTTCTTTTTGCAAAGAGGCGGAGGGGCTTTTTTTCAATCATCTGTTCGTGTTTTGCGATCGCAAAAATCAATTCAGCCGTGCGGAATTTGTTCTGGGTGAAAAATAATGTTGCGTTGTAATCCGTAATTATGGAAGCGTAAGCTCCGAGAAGCGCCTCTTTCTTTATCCTCTCCTCGCCCTTTGCTCCCTCGACAACCACAACCACGTTTTTATAATTCAGTTTCATATTTTCCAGCTGCTTGAAAAGCCTTCCATCTATTATGGAGTTTTCAATATCCATCCGCGTTTTCCTTTCTATCA
>JBAMLP010000023.1:0-8577 GCA_039793475.1 Candidatus Micrarchaeales archaeon
CAAAAGTGCCAGCACCTGAGCTTGTAAATGTGTTTGTGTAGTTGTCTGCCCATGCACCGTGGAATACCCAGTCATAACAGTGGTCTCCGGAACATTGGCCAGCAGCAAGGCTTGCCCACTCAGGGTTGTTCTGCTCTGACGCGTACACCTTCCAAAGAGAGTTTGGAGTGCCGACATTCCATATATAGAACTTATGATCACTGCTGTCACCAAGAATCAGGTTGGAACCCGTAAGGTTTCCGTAGAAGCCAGCCCATCTTTCTGTAGATGTGTTCGTACCTGTAAGGTTCACTTCTGTTACGTTTCCACCTTCCGTGGTAACAGAACCCGCTGCACTGCTAGGCTGAGCATACCTATCCTGCGGTCCGGCCGCAACGCTTGCGTTTGTTGGTGTGCTTGCCCACGCTATTCCTGCCAGTACAAAGAGAGCCATAAAGGCTACCAATAGTGTTTTTCCATTCATCCTTTTCACCTGCTTAAAATTCAAGAGGAAGGTTTAAAAATGTTTTGTATGTTTTGTCTCGAAAAAATATAAAACAACATAAATAGAAACCATTTTAGTGTATGGAAATGGATGAAGGTAAAGAAATTTGGGTGGAGTTCACAGAAACTGAAGTTGAGTTTTGTTTTTTGTTTGTTTTTTCTGAATGAACTGCAGAAACCGGGGCTGGTTGAGGCTGTGGTGATGGCTTACCCTCCACTCTTTCTTCCTTTGGCTGGATTTTGCATGGAGTATTCGTAAGCGGGTAGTTGTCAACCTTTGAACCTCCGGGTATTGGGTAGGGTGTTTCGCCGATCCCGTCTCCATTACTGTCACAGCCAGCATAGTCACTATAGTAATTTCCTCCCCAACAAGGGCCGCCGATTATGTTTAGCCCAAGCGAACAGTTTATTTCAGGGAGGTTCCAATAATTAGTCCATATGTCCGTATCGTTTGCATTTTGTGTATTGTTTAGGTAGTTGTTGTAAATGCGAGACCCTGCACACATTACAAGCATGATGCCTGTGGAAGAATTAACAATCATGTTGTTAAATACCGTACTTGCAGAGACGAACATTCTAATCCCACTCTCCTGGGCATTTGAGATTGTATTGTTATAAACAAGGTTGTAATCTGCATACGCCAGCATGATGCCACAGCCATCGCCATCTGGACCGTGGAGATTTGACAGGGTGTTGTTAAAAACGCTGCAATTTCTTGCATGCCCTAGGGCTATTGGGTACCTGAAATTCGAAAGGGTATGGCTATGCACAGTGCAGTTGAAAGACTCTCTATTCAGAGTTATAAAGTCGCCATATTGTGGGTTATAAGTCCCCCAACTTCCGTTGTTTCCCCAGATTTCAAAATTATCCGAATACCAAACATCTATTATACCTCTACCTGGATAGTCAGAGAATCTATGAAGATGATTTTCATATATTTTTGTATTATTGCATTTCCTTCCACTCCACCTCCACTCATTAAATTTGATGCCATAATTAAGGCCTGAACTACCGTTTAAGTAATTGTGGTGGATCGTTCCGTTCCAGCATCCGTATGCAATCAAGGGGTAGGATGTGTTATTACCTGTATTGTATGCAATCTCGTAGTTATCGGTGTACCAAAAGTAATGGCAACCAGAAGAGAATATTTTATTATAACTGGAATTAACATAATTGCTGTAAAGTGAATACAGGAATGCGCCAGGACCTGAATTTATATTCTGCCTCACAGAGATGTTTGTAGAGTTATGCAACCTCATACTTCCTGATGAAAAATTGAACATATTGTCATGAATGTTTATGTTCGAGGCATTCACAAGAAGAACAAGGGGTGTATTGTTTGTTGGGTTTAAGTTGGTTATTTCATATGAATCGTAATGGACTATTCCTATGAAACCAGCATCAGCAGGAATCCCTGAAGCAAGCGATAGCCCATCCCCTGTTTTTCCGTTTAGGTAATAGTATATTTTTTTGTTGTAAACATAATTGTTTGAGGTTATGTTTTTCTCATAGTGGGAAAAGTTATACGGCGCCCAGTCAAAGCCAAGGTACACATTGTACACATCATTTGAAAACCTATTGTTATCCCACATCCCATAGTCAGAATTCTTTTCATATACTCCGTATGTATAATTTTTCACTACGCAGTTTATTATTGTTAGATTGTTGTAATTGTCAATATAGATTCCATAGCTATCTGTGTATGTTGTGTTGTCTGTAATGTTGAACCCGTTGCAGTTTAGAACAACATTATCAGCCAAAACCTCTATGCATTTTTTATTTGAGGATGAAATGACTCCAAAAATGTTTCTTTTAACTGTATATGTTCCTGGCTCTGTAATATTTCTGCAATACGCAACCCAATCAGGAGGAAGATTTTTTGTTAACGGAAGCTCATCCCCGGAAACCTCTCCATTCGGAACGTATGGAAAAAGAGTATCCCCAATATCATCAAAATAAACATCATGCGGAGGAGGACCGCTTCCATCATCATATCCATAATAATCATTCCAGTAATTTCCTCCCATGCACATTCCATTTATTATACTCTTAGATGTACAGTCGTATGAGGAGTTCCAGTAATTTATATAATTTTTAATGTAAGAGTCCGAGAGAACATTTTGAGTGTTGTTGAAAATATTATTATAAACGCTGTTGTTGGCGGTTTGATTCAGTATCATTCCTATAGAATTGTTCTGAAAATTGTTGTGCCTTATTATGCTTCCATACTTCCCTCGGTATACAACACTGTCATTCACGGTTTCAGGGTCTACGCTTACTCCATTCGGTTTTGCTTTTGCGAATATTGGGGTTGCGTTTGATTGGGAGTTGTTGGCTACAACATCATAGATAAAAACACCAACCGAGTTGTTTGAGAATGTTGAGTTTTCTATTGTGTTTGCGTAAGAGTAGAATAAAGAAAGGGCATTTTTGGAGTTTCTTATGTTTGCAAAACGGAGAGTGTTGAGATGGCTTCTGTTGAAAATTATTCCGTTCGTTGCATTGTTTATCATTATGTTTGTAAGAAAAGCAGATGTATTCCTCATTATTATAAGATTGTACTGGTCGCTGTAGGAAACCGGGCTCTGGACCTGGAGTATAATACTGTTTGTTGAATTTTCTATTTTACAATTGCTTATATTTATCATGTGGGAATTGTTTACAAGAATTGCTGTTGAGGAGTTGTAGATAAAGTAGTTTCTGCAATTTAGGGTGATGTTTATCCCTTCAACATAGAAGCAGTCATTTCCTTGTGCATCTATGCTGTTATCCAGAGTTAAAGAGAGGTTTTCTCCTGTAATTGGCTGGCAGTCTGAAATAGCATACGTACTGGCCAAAATGGCAAGCAAAGACAAAAGGATGTATAATATTCTCATACTCCCCAAAATTATTATGCTAAGTTTGTTTTAAAAACCTAATGTTAGGCACTTGGAGGCTAAGAAATAGAAGAGGGCTAACCATAAAATCACGAGTAGCAGAGCATTGAAAAGTGAACGCTGGATGGATTTTTCTTTCCATTTCTTTTCCTCTCGATAGTATTCAAAAACAGCAAGCGGCTGGAGCATGGCAAGAATGAGGGGCCATATGGTAGCTAAAGGGTTGAAATCAAATGCGCATGGAATAAACTCTGGCATTGGTTTTACCGTTACATCAATATAATATGTTTTTGCGCGGGTGTTCTCACCCATTATTGTAATGGGTATGCGGTATCTTCCGGGTTCTGCGTTCTCAGGAACCTTTATGCGGATGGAAAGAGGATATACCTCTCCTGGCGCAATGCTTTCTACGGCATATCCTCCGATCCACTCTTCGTATTTTGGAGAGGTCTCAACTGTTATGTTTGTTGCGTTTGCTTTGCCAATGTTTGTTATTGGAAGGGTTGCATTTATTTCCTGGCCTACATACAAGAAATAGGAGAGGTTTACGGATTCTAATTCTGGTTTTAAAACAAGCGTGTATACAGTTCCCTTTGCAGCAAGTATTGCATTGTTGTATTGCGCATAGCAGTAGAGAAGGTTTTCGTTTGTGTCTATATCAAGGGCAACTTCAACCGGGAATTTTACATAAACAGTTCCATTGATGCATGTGTTGTTTACGGAATCCAAAGAAAGTTCAACAGAGTAGTATTGTGAGTAAGGGCCTGATATTCCGCATTCAATACCTGAAACCGGATAATCCGCGCAAACTGAGAAGGTGTCCGAAGCTTCGTAGGGATAAACAAGCTCAAGCTGTATGAAAAGCTCTTCTGGGATTATTTTGAATGTGGGTGCTGGTGGGATAGGTGGGGGTGGTCTTTTTCCCGGAGGTACTGCTATCCCACCTACAGGCGGAGGGGGCATGTATCTGGAAATGGAAAACACGACGCAATCGCTTCCTATTCTGTTTGAGGTGTCGTTTGCATAGAGGCATAGGTCGTGGGTTCCAACAGAAAGGCCTGAAAGAATATAGGAAGCATGACAATCAGGAAGGTCGTGCCTCTGGTTATCGAGAACATACCAGCAGGAATCAATCGGCTCAAACTCTATTATTGTGAAAATGAATGGAATATCTCCAGTAGGGTATTCCTTTGGTTCAGGGGAAATTATCCTGACGTACGGGGGGAACTCTCCGCCTATTCCATTCACCATTATTGTATAATTTCCAGTGTAGGCGCCAAGAGAAAGGGTTGCGGTTTGGTTGAACCGGACTATTTCTGTATCTGTTGTTGTAAGGCCATCATCTTCAACAATTCCAACAACAAGATAGTCAACAACTGGAGTTATTGGTGTTGTGAAAGAATCATCAACAGCGCCGGTTACATTAACATAAACAACATTTCCAACGCGGGTTGCGGTAGTTGTGTAATTGCCGATGAACCATCCGCGTGAGGTTGAGAGCTTCCATCTTGTTGGGGATGAGGTTAGGGCTTTGTTATCAGCAATGATTAGAAACGGAATAGAGGGATACCATGCCCTGAAAGAAGAAATGTCCACATCCAAATTCACGCATAAAGTTGGGGGGACAGAAGTTATCTGAACCGGTCCGTTGTCTATTTCTAAATACTCTCCGTTTATTCCATCCGCATAAACGAGCGCAACCCATTTGTTCTGAAGGTCGCTCGCAGCGAGAGAGCAGATCCGAAGGTAGATGTTTGGGTTTTCCATGCTGTTGTCGGTGTACGAAAAGGATGGGTCGTCATAAACCGGTGAGTAGATGGTGCTGTTTTCAAGAACCAAATAAACCTGATAGTATTGGGCGAATGTTAGGCAAAAGAGCAAGGCAAGGAAAAAAATTTTTTTCATAAAAATCACCTGCAAGAAAACCCACGTTTTAACCGCGGGAATTGCAGATATCGGAACCTTGGTGTAGAAAGTTTTTTAAACTACCTATGTAGGCGTAACAGTCTAAAATTTTCCAGCGTCGTGTAACTTATCTTCCACGACGTTCTTTAGAAAATCCATGTAATTTTCATTTTTCAACCTGCCTCTTCTAATGTTTTCATGGTCTGCCTCAGAAATAATTGGATAGAAAGGTTAAGAAATCTTTGCTTTTTCAAAGGAAAATTTTGAGAAGCGGTAATTTTTTAAACTCTTACGATGTAAAATAAAGAAGAAAGGCGGATGGACAGAAAGGTGTTGGTATGGGAATAAGACCGGCAAAGACAATACGGGACACAGACAAAGTGCCATGGACAAGGCACAGTAAGGTGAAAAAGAAGAATTTCATAAAGGCGATTCCCCACCAGGATATTCATCACTTTGTGATGGGGAAAAGGCAGAAGGATTTCAACGTGCAGGTGGACCTGGTCGCTGAGCAGGAGTACTACCACAGGGACAACGCGCTTGAAGCCGCGAGGAAAAGCTCGAACGGTTACCTTGAGAAAAAGATTCCGGAGAGGTATTTTTTCAGGATTAGGCCATTCCCGCACCATGTAATACGGGAGAACAAGATGGTTGCGGGAGCAGGTGCGGACAGAATTCAGCAGGGGATGAGGAATTCTTTTGGAAGGCCGGTGGATAAGGCCGCGAAGGTGAAGAAAGGCCAGCAGGTAATTAGCGTGTATTCTTACGCGGAGAATATTCCGCTCATCAAGGAGGCGCTTAAAAGGGCGAGCAGAAAGCTCACTGGAACTTTTAAAATAGTTGTAAAAAGGGGCGATAATTTTGCCATCTGACGATGCGCTGATAAGCACAGAAATGGACAAGATAGTAAAGATACTTTCAAGGAAAAAAAGGGTGGAGATGGACGAGCTTGCAGCAGAGGCAGCCGTGGACAAAAGGACCTTGAAAAAATGGGTGCATGTTCTTGAGGAAGAAGGGTTTGTGAAGCTTGAGTACAAACTTACTAAAGTTTATGTGATATGGCTTCTCGAAATAGGAGAGGAGAGGGTCGAGGAAAAACCAGAGGAGAAGGAAAAGATTGTTGTTCCAAGGGAAGAAATCATCAGAGGCATCACAAAGCCAAAGGAGGAAGTGGAAGAGGAGAAGGTTGAGGAGAAGGTTGAGGAGAAGGTTGAAGAAATTGAACCGGTAAAGATTGTCGTTCCAGAAGAAGAACCAAAAAAAATTGTTGAACCCGAAATCATTCCTGAGAAAAAGGAAAAGCCTGAGAAGCCCAAAAAAGCTGAAGAGAGGGTGGAGGAGAAGATTGAGAAGGAAAAGGAGCTGACAGTAGAAGAAAGGGAAACGCTTGCTCTCAGGGAAGAGCTTGATGTCTACCTTAAAGAGATTGAAAAACTTAGAGGTGAGATTACTAAACTGAAGGAAGAGAAGGAGGAGATATACAGAACAAGACTCCTGAAAAGCCAGAAGGAAGCAGAAGCGCTGTATGAAAACATATCGGATAAAGTGATGGCAATAGAAGAGGAGATAATAGAAATTAAAGAGAAGATAATTTCACTACCTGAAAAAATAAGTGAAGCCGATTCCTATGTTAAAGCGGTTGCAGGAATAAAAAATGAGGGAAAGACGGTTGTAAAAGCGATCGAAGCTGAGATATCTAGGATAAGAAACGAGATAAAGGAAACTGAGATGGCGCTAGAAAAAGACCTCAAGGCGGCAAGGGAAGAGCTTCAAAATCAGATGGACGTTGTTCTTGATTTGGAAAGGAAAATGAGAAAAGTTGAGGATAAGCAGAAAGAGATTGAAAAAAGTTTGGAGGCGCTCAAAGAGAGGGAAGCCCAGATCTTAATGGAGATGGATTCTGCAAACGACCTTCTTGTGAAGTTGAATGAAATAAGGTATGTGCTCAGCGAAAAAATAGAAGGTGCGAAGGTTGTTATCGATAAAAGAACGATGGAAGTTGGCTCCATGATTGCAGAGCTTGAAAAACTAAAAAGTGTTGAGAGAGTAATACATGATTATGTAAAGGATTATGAAACAAAAATGGCTGACATAGAGGCAAGCATAAAAAATGCAGAAGCAGATATGCTGAAAGTGAAAAAAGCAGCAGAGGTGGAGTATTTGCAGAAATATTTAGAAGAGCTTGACAGAATGGCCGAGAAGCTTGAAACAGAAATGGAGCAGGCGACCATGATTGAACAGGACATTGACGAGAGGATCGCTGCATCAAAAGCGCGCATAAGGGAGTTGATAAAGGAAAGCAAGGAGCTCGCGGCAAAACTCAGGGAGAAGGAAAAAACAAAAAGTCTGAAAGCAACGAAAGAGAATGCTGAAAGGAAAGTAAGAAGGCTTGAGAAAAGCATTAGAGAAAAGGAAGAGGAGAGGGAAAAACTCTTGGATTTTGAATAGTTTTATTTTTTTCTAGTTCTTGCGTCATCCACTATCGCAAGCCAGCTCTCGCCTATTTTGTTTATATAATTTCCGAATGTCTTACTCAGGGAAACATGCATAGGCCTATATTTTCTTTTACTCTCAAGAGCGGTTATTGTTTCCCTCCTAATTTTTATCAAGCCTAATTTTCTGAGTTTTGGAAAAACCCTGTTGTAGAAGGTCGCCTTGGAAATGTTGTTGTGCTTTAAAAATTCTGAAATATCCTTTCCCTCAATCTCAACCTTACTTACGAGGAGTTCGAGAAATTTAAGCGCAATTTCGTTGTAGGTCTGTTGGTATTTTTTCGGAAAAATGAAATTAACAACCTCATCAAGATGCCAGAAGTTCCGCGTGGGCGTTTCGCTTTCATCCTCGAACTTTCTCAATTCGGGGCTGTTGTATGCCGGAAGGTAGAATGAAAATTCGGATGGAATCCCCCTACTCGGTATTTTTTTATTTTCTTCCATTTTATTACCCAAAAAGGGAGCCGAAACCGTTTACGGCGGAATTCTGCTCATCCTCAACCTTTTTTATTATTCTCGCTGCTTTTTTTCCCTCTGCCGGTTTCGCGACATCCTTCAATTTTTCTTTTGCTTTCTTCACGAAATCGTCGCTCGCATCGACATACACATAATAATTTTCATCCTCGGCCAGCGCCTTTCCCTCCTTCAAAATATATCCAATCTTTGCAAAACTGTCCTCTGCGTATGGATTTTCTTCGAGTATCTTCTTCGCATCCTTGAACTTTTCCCTGCTTATCTCGAACACTATTTTCATAAAAATCACCTAGAAAACATTGGAGAAAGAATTTTTAACCTTTTGTGAGCGAGATTAGAAATACATA
>JBAMLP010000024.1:0-1704 GCA_039793475.1 Candidatus Micrarchaeales archaeon
GAAAAGCTCTCCATTCTCAAAGATTTTTTCAAAGAAAATCCAGAAATAGTCGTGTGCGGAGAGATGCTCGGTAACACCCCTTTCACCCCTCCCACCGATGAGTTTGATTTCAAATTTTATGTTTTTGATTTTATGAAGAAGAAAACGATTCTCCCTTTTGATGAAAAGCAAAAACTCATCAAAAAATACAAATTTCTTTCCGTTCCCTTCTTGGGAAGATTCAGAAAAACTGAAATGCCTTGGAAAAAACTCAAAGAGATCGCCGCATTCCTGAATAAGGGAAAGAAGGAGGGAATGATAATAAAAAGCAGTTCGGGCAAGGCCGCAGTGAAATATGTAACCCCGAATTCTGACATAGAGGACATTAGGCAGAATGCGCGGTTTGTTTTCGATATGCCCGTTGGCTTTTTCAACCAGCGCATTTTCAGAAGCTCATTGTTTTTAGAAGAACTCGGAATGAACGCCGAAGAGTATAAAGAAAAACTCGGTGAGGCTTTTTATTCTTCTTTGCTTGAAGGAATAAAGCAGTTTAAAAAAGAAGGTGCAGTGAAAGAAGAGTTTAGGGTTTTTGTGAATAGCGAGGAGACATGGAATGCCATCTACTCCATGCTTAAGAAGAGCAGGGAAATAGAAGTTGCGGATGTTTACAGATGGAGGCAGGGAAGCAGGCTGGGTGTGAGGTTTTCAAAAATCTACAGAAAAACAACGCAAAAATTAAGAAGATTCCTTTCCGGCCATGCGATAGAGGATTAGTATTTTTTCTTTTTCATAATTTTTTCAAATTTCTCCCCTTCCAGCCATTCGCAGCCAAGGGCGTTTGCAAGTGCTATTACCCCCTCATCGCTAGTCACGATCGTTCCATCTATCTCCTTTGCGAGAAGAATCAACTCAAAATCCTCTTTACTATCCACTATCCCCGCACGCATCGCCTCCCTGTATTTTTCCCTAAGTGCCCTGAGCTTTTGCTCATTATTCGGCCTGTTGTCGATGGCGAATTGTTCAGCGATCCGCAGTCCTTTGTTCACCCTCTTCCTAACATCGTCTATGAATGCATAAAAAACAGCCGCAGGCAGGTAGGTCGCGTATATGTTGGGCGCTCTTTTTTTCACATACAGCGAAAGCTCCTCAGTTTTGGTTGAGAAATGGCTTAATTCAAAGAAAACCGAGGGGGGCATGTAGAACTCCATTCCCTTCGTTTTCTTCATAAGCTTTATGAAGTTCTCCACCGCATTGTCCACGCTTCCGCCGAAACTTTCCCGCGCTTTTGGATTTACGAAAACGCTCGTATCCAGTATGAATTTTTTCATCTTATCCCTTTTTGCATTTCTTTCATAAAGAATAAAAACCTATTTCAACAAAGGAAAGCCAGTATGTATGATTTCATTACCGTTGAAAAAAAATGGCGCGATGAGTGGGAGAAGAAAAAAGTTTTCGAAGCGGATGTAACCAAAAAGGAAAAAAAATTTATAACAGCCGCATTCCCCTATCCCAACAGCCCACAGCACATAGGCCATGCAAGAACATACACAACTACTGATATATACGCCCGCTACCTGAGGCTCGTAGGATATAATGTTCTTTTTCCGATGGGCTTCCATGTCACCGGCACGCCCATCCTTGCCATGGCCGAGAGGATAAGAGAAGGCGACAGGGAAATCCTTGAGATATTCGAAAAAATATATGGCATTCCTTTGTCCAAAGCAA
>JBAMLP010000024.1:1714-8360 GCA_039793475.1 Candidatus Micrarchaeales archaeon
CAGAAGATCTTGTGATGTATTTCAGCGCTGAGATAGAGGCTGGAATGAGGGAGATGGGTTTCAGCATAGATTGGAGAAGAAAGTTCTACACCTTCGATAAGCATTTCAACAAATTTATAGCGTGGCAGTTTCACAAACTCAAGGAAAAGGGGCTGCTGATAAAGGGGGAGCATCCGGTTCCATGGAGCATGAAGCTCAACAGCGCAGTTGGTGCGCATGATACAAAAGGGGATGTTGACCCGGAGCTTGAGGAGGTTGTTGGGATAAAATTCAGGTTTGAGGATGGTTTTATTGTTGTTGCGACATACAGGCCCGAAACTCTCTATGGAGTTACGAATTTGTGGGTGAACCCAAGCGCAAAGCATGTGAAGGTGAAGAGCGGCGATGAATTGTTTTACATAACAAAAGACGCTTACGAATCGCTCAGGCATCAGAGGACAGAGATGGAGGTTGTTGAGGAAAAACCTGCCGAATATTTCATTAACAAAAAAGCTTTTTCTCCACTCGGCGATGAGGTGCCCATCTACCCAGCGACATTCGTACATCCTGCCGAAGGAACCGGAGTAGTGATGAGCGTTCCCGCACATGCTCCTCTGGACTATTTGGCAATGCGCGATTTGGGGATAGAAGAGCTGAAGCAGGTGATCGAAATAAAGGGCTATGGAAAATATCCTGCAAAGGAAATTGTGGAAAAGCTCGGGGTGAAAAACCAAAATGACCCAAAAGCAGAGGAGGCGACAAAAATTGTGTACAAGGCAGAGGCACACGAGGGAAGGATGGTTGTTTCACCCTATGCAGGCATGCTTGCGATAGAGGCAAAGGAAAGGATAAAACAGGATTTGGTGAATGAGGGAAATGCGTTTACATTCTGGCACATTGCTAACGGGCCAATATTCAGCAGAGCAGGTGATAGGGTTTTTGTAAAGATTGTGAAAGACCAGTGGTTCATAAACTACGGCGATCCTGAGTGGAAGGAAAAAGCGAAGAATTGGATGGCTGGGATGAGGGTGATTCCTGAAGAAGAAAGGAATGACATACTCACTGCGATAGATTGGTTCAAGCAAAAGGCGTGCACAAGGGCTAGGGGGCTTGGGACAGGATTTCCTTTTGAGAAAGGACAGATGATAGAGGCCCTGAGCGACTCCACACTCTACATGATGTTTTACACTGTTGCGCACAGGATAAAAGATATTCCACCAGAAGAGCTTACAGAGGATTTTTTTGATGCCATTTTTTTTGGTGGCGGGGGGAACAGGAAGGCCCTTGAGCTAAGAAAGGAGTTTGAGTACTGGTATCCGCTTGATTCCAGGCATAGTGCGACGGACTTGATAAAAAATCATCTTCCGTTTTTTGTGATGAACCATGTTGCCGTTCTTCCGGAAAAATACTGGCCTAAGCAGATTGTTGTAAATGGCTTTGTCCTCATGGAAGGAAAAAAGATGAGCAAGAGCATGGGCAATATACTTCCGCTAAGAAAAGCCATAAAGGAATATGGTGCTGATGTGATAAGGCTTTCCGTTGTAAGCGGCGCAGAGTTGCTGCAGGACACTGATTTCAACAGGAGCGTTGCAGAGGGGATAAAATCCCGCCTTTCATTTTTCTATGACCTTTTGAAATACGCAAGGTCTGAGGACAGAAGCAGGGCTGGAAAATGGCTTGTTTCAAAAATCCACAGAAAATTAAAAAATGCAAAAAAACTCTATGAGAATTTTGAGCTTAGACAGCTTGCCCTTGATTGGTTTTATGAAATGCATAGGGACATAAGCTGGTACCTCAAGCGCTCCCATTCTCCTGGGCTGAAGGAATTTTTTGAAATCTGGCCTGTCGTACTCTCTCCATTCATTCCGTTTTTTTCAGAAGAAATCTGGCACGAGCTTGGTAAAAAAACATTTGTCAGTTTAGAAAAATTTCCATCTGCCAATGAAAAATGTATTGATGATGAGTTGGAGAAAGCCGAGGAGGTTGTTGTTTCTGTACGGGAGGATATAGAAAACATCTCCAAAATAACAGGGAAGAGACCTAAGAAGATCTATGTTTATGTTGCGAGCGAGAAAAAGAGGAAGGTGTATGAAATTTTAAGGGAAAAGAAAAACATTGGTGAATTCATGAAGAGCGCGAAGGGAATCATGGACCCAACATCCCTACAGCAGATAGCAAAAAATTTAATAAAAAAGGTTCATTCCCTCCCTCCTTCAATTCCGTTTAACTCCGAGTTTGAGCATCTTAGCGAAGCTAAAGATTTTCTATCAAAGGAGTTCAGAGCCGAGCTTTTTGTTATCAGCGAGGAGGAAGCTAAGCATGAGAAGGCTAAGCAGGCCCTCCCACTAAAACCAGCGATAGTGATTGAATGATCGGAATAAAAGTAAAAAAAGAAAAAGCAGAGAAAGTAAGAAAGAAGCTTATCGCGGAGGACGCTCTTTCAAAAGATTTCATACCTTTTTCAACTGGCGATTTTGTGTTTTTTCCTTTAACCAAAGAAGCCAAAATTAAAGGTACAGAAATTGTTGATGTGAATTTCAAAAAATCCTTCCGTAGGCCGCATTCTTTTGAAGAGGCGCTGGAAGAGATGGGCATATATGCAAAAGGAATTCTCTCTTCGTTCGATATAATCGGAGACATCGCGATCGTTGAGATTCCTGAACCTCTCAAGAAAAAGGAAAAGGAAATCGGAAAAGCGATAATGCAGGCGCATCCCAATGTTAAAACTGTGTTGAAAAAAGCCGGGCCCATGGCAGGAGAGTTTAGAGTAAGGAAGTTCAAGTTCGTTGCAGGAAAAAGAACAACAAAAACAATCTACAAGGAAAATAATGTGAAGATGCATATGGATGTAGCCAGGGTTTACTTCTCTCCCCGCTTGAGCTACGAGCGGGCAAGGGTTGCTGGAAAGGTGAAGAAAAACGAAAAAATTCTCGCGCTTTTTGCAGGCATCGGGCCATTTCCGCTCGTGATAAAAAAACAAAAGCCAAATACAAAAATCGTTGCAGTTGAAATCAACCCAGAGGCAGTACAATACATGAGGAAGAACATGAAGCTCAACAACCTGGATTTTGAGGTCATTGAAGGGGATGTTGCAAAAGTTCTGAAAGAAAAAAGATTCCAGGGATGGGCAGACCGGATTCTCATGCCACTCCCAAGAGGCGGGGAGCACTATCTGAAAGATGTTTTTGATGCTGCGAAAAACAAAACAATAGTTCACTTCTACACATTCGCCTCCCTTCCATTTCCGTTGGATGATGCGGAGGATAAGGTCAAGCGCTACCTTCCAGAAAAAAACTATGAAATAATTGAAAAAAGAATCGTCCGGCCCTTTGCTCCGAGAATTGTGCAGGTTGTTCTTGATATGAGAATTCTCAAATGAAATAACTTATGATCATTGCGACCGCATACGCAAGCGCAATCCCAATCGCTATGGGTGGAATTGCTGGAATTGTCTTTCTCTGCGTGTAGAGAACAAATATCATAAACCAAAAACCCACCAGCGCTCCTATAAAACCAGTAAGCATCGCTCCCATGCCGATTTTGTACGCAGCAACCTCAACCATTATTGGAGCAAGAAAATCCCCGGTTCCTATATCTATCCTTTCTTTTTTTGGCTTTCCAGCCACCATGACCGTTCTTTCCTGTGAAACTGTAAATGCTACATCTTTTTTTATTATCTCCTCAGCCATCGTAATCATGTGTTTTGTTCTAAAAACAGCTATGTAATCGTAAACCGCAAGGAGGAGCAGAAATAAGAATGCAGCGCCCAAAGAAAGCGAAAACCCAAAAACAGCGCCAGCTCCTGCGGTTGCTACAACTGCAACAAGATTTTTCCATTCTTTCGTAACAAGCCTTGCAGTTCCAACACCCAGCCCGCAAAAAACAGAGCAAGCCATCGCAACATCAACCTGCAAAAATGGCCGGACAAAAGAATAGACAACTATTGAGGTTGCCATGGAAACGATTCCGAACTCTATCAGCCTAAACAGCAGTTCCCCCTTGTAAAATTTTATCAAAACGAGCATCATCGCGGCGCCCACAAGGATATACAGCATCACTTGGAAAGATGCCATGGGCGACTGCTCATCCTCAACGATCCTCATCTCCCTTATCACTTGGTTTGTTTTTGCATCCTCAGTAATGAATGCACCTACATACATCCCCAAAATCTGCGCAACAATGAAAAGGAGGAAAATTCTTTTTATCAAAACTATCCCCTTTCCGCGAGCTTTACATGCCCCTGCTTCGGGTAGTAGATTACGCCCCTTCTATTCAACTCTTCAATTATCCTATCAACCTTATACCTGTCAATTTCGTGCTTCTCGGCTTCTTCGTAGATAAGCCCAACCTCCACTTCGTCAAATTTTGAATTCAATTCCTTTATTATGTCAAGCACCGTGGTTGCTCTTTCCCTTTCAGATTGGCTCCTTCCGGTGGTTATTATATCAACATCCAGTTTTCCAGTTTCCCTGTCCATCATGGTTTGTTCCATCATGTATTTCATGAGGTTTATTGCGGCCTGCGCATCCCTTTTCTCAACATCATTGCTCAGCCTCATCTTTGCGTTCGCTTCCGCAAGCCTTATCAGCCCTTCCAAATATCGCGGTGTTATTGCAACGCTTCCCTGCTTCTGGCCCATCGCCCTCAGCTCAACATAAAAGTCCTTTATCAAATCTGCGGCCTCTGTTGTAAGTTTCGGCCTTATGTTCCTCCTTGCGTATGCGATGTACTTTCTCAGCAGTTCTGTATCCACTGGCGGCCCAGCCATCTCCTCAACATGCGTGGATTCCATATGGAGTTTCATGATGTGGCTTGCGAGTTTCTCATCCTTCGCGGTATCGAGAATGTCTATTATTGGGAAGAGCAGGTCAAACCTTGAAAGGAGTGATGGTGGAACATCAAACTGCTCGGGAATGTTTTTCGTCTGCTGGAATCTCCCAAACCTTGGGTTCGCCGCCGCGATTATTGCGGTCTTTGCCTTGAAGCGCGCGACTATTCCTGCCTTTGCTACGCTCACGGTCTGGCTTTCCATGACTTCATGCAGCGCTCCCCTGTCATCCTCGTTTATCTTGTCAAACTCATCTATCGCAGCCAGCCCTCCGCTTGCAAGAACAAGCGCCCCTGCCTTCAGTGTCCAGCCTCCTTCCCCCAACTCGTCCTTCTCAGCACTTGCAGTAAGCCCGACCCCGCTTACGCTCTTTCCGCTTACATAGATGCTTTTCGGTGCTATCTTGTCAACCTGCAACAAAAACCTCGTTTTCGCTATTCCTGGATCGCCTACGAGCAGGATGTGAATGTCATCCCTTATAATCATTCCGCTTTTTGTACGCTTATCTTTAGTTCCCCCAAAAAGCTGCAGTGCAATCCCTTTCTTTATTTCAGTATAACCATAAATATCAGGAGCAATCGAGTTCACTATCCTGTCCTCAACATCTGGCATGCTCGCGAGCTCGAGTATTTTTTTTTCATCCTCCTTGCTTATTTCCAAGTCCTCAAAATCCTTCTGTAATGTCTTTATGTGCACGGTATCAAGATACCTTGAGAAAATAAGCTCCCTCTTTCCGGTTGTTTTCAGCGGTGGCATCAATCTTAGTATTCCTGTTATTTCTATATTCTGCCCTGGAACAATGGAATTCACCAGGTCATCTTCCATAACGATGTGAAGTTTTGCGGCTGGCGTTCCCCCCCTCACCCTCTCCAGCAGGTCCTGGATCTCTGCTCTCTGCAGGTCCACGAACTTGCTCTCATCTATTATCTGGTTTAGATTTCCTTTTTTGCACACAGGGCACCTGCCCGGAGGGGCGAAATCCTTCGTAACATGGAGCCTGAATATCTCATCGCACGCCTGGCATTTGTAGACAGCCACGCTTACCTTGTGCATCACCTCTGCCCTCCTCGTTATTATTCCCTTAAAAGTGATGAGCTTGTTTATCATTTTAGAATCTATCTGCTCTATGAGCATGTCGCTTTCCGGGAGGTTGTAGAACCTTACATGGGGCGCGAACTTCATATCCGTTGGAAGGGTGAACTCCATCTCCGCTATTTTTTCCTCAGCGGCCCTTATGATGCTGTCGGGCTCGTTTATGAGGAGGTCTGCGAGCGCAGGGTCATATTTTTCAATATCCCTGTAGTCCATCTCAAGGCTTCGCTTTCTGGGATAAACTGAAAGGAGATGGTTTATCTGCTCTTTATATTTTTTTATAGAATAAAGCTCTTCAAAAGCGTTCTTTATATTCGTAAGGTCCATCTCTTCAGCCATTTTCTCCCCCAAGGGTTTATTTTTTCATGCGTTTGTTTTTAAAATCTTCTGGACCTCACCCTAAAGTTTCATCAGCAAATTGATGATGTAAAATTTTATGTCAGAGGAAATTCTTGAGTGCTTACCTTATCTTTTAGATGATGTTTTTTTATACATGTAATATACAATGATCGCTAGCAACAATGCCAATAATATATAATACCAACATATTCCAAAAATTTCTCCGCATATCCCAAATAAGCAACATTTAGCTGGCTTGGGCTGTTCTGGAGGTTTTTCTGATTCTGGAACTTCTAGCATTGGCGGGACACATTCATGATTTATGCATTTGTATGACTCATTGCAGTCCGAATCGTTGCAACACTCATAATTTATGCACTCAATAGGTTTGCATAAACCTGAGTCGCA
>JBAMLP010000025.1:0-3768 GCA_039793475.1 Candidatus Micrarchaeales archaeon
TGGCCCATTATGGGACTCACACCCTCCCTTGCAGGAGCAACCGTCTCAACCTCATCTATGAATATAACGGCCGGTGCGTTCTCCCTTGCTCTGTTGAATGTCTCCTTTATCACCTCAACGGCTTGAGAGGGGCCTCTTTCCATAAGCTCAGCTCCGCTTATGAAAAGCATCGGGACGTTGAACTCATTCGCGGCTGCCTTTACTATGTAGGTTTTTCCTGTTCCGGGCGGACCGAAGAGAAGAATGCCGGAAACAGGTTTTACCTCAAACTCCTCCAAAAGCTCAGGGTGGAGGAGGGGCATCTCCACTGCTTCTCTAAGCGCGTTCTTCACATCATCCAAATCTGCAACATCCGCGAACTTTACCTTCTTCTCTACCTCCTTTCTTTCTATCTTCTTTCCCATGCTTCTCTCAAAATCGAGCTTGAATCTTTCGTGCTCCTCGAGCATGGCCAGGCTCACAGAGGGCTTTGTTTCCCTTATCACATCAGAAAAATGTTCCATCCTTATTGGGATGATAACGTTCTTTTCCATCGCCTCCTTTGCTGCGATTTTTTTTGCCTCTGCGACAATGTTCGCTATGTCCGCGCCCGTAAACCTCTCAGTCATCTTGGCGAGTTTTTCAAAATCAACATCCTGAGCAAGAGGCAGGCCTTTTGTATGTACTTTGAATATTGATTTTCTCGCCTCCAGGTCAGGAACAGGCATGTAGATTATTTTATCAAACCTTCCGGGCCTTAGGAGAGCTGGGTCGAGAAGATTGGGGACATTCGTTGCGCCGATTACGATTACTGGTTTTTCTGTTCTGAAACCATCAAGCTCCATCAGGAATATACTCAAAACCTCAGGCCCTTCTCTTGCCCTAGCATCCCTTTTTTTTCCTATCCAATCAATCTCATCAAAAAACAGAATGCACGGGCTATGCTTTCTTGCTATATCGAATATTTCAGTAATGTTCTTCTCAGATTCCCCATACCATTTAGACATTATTTCCGAGGACTTAACATAAAAAAACGGGTAGTCTATTTCCTTTGCAAGAGCGCGCATGAGCATTGTTTTACCAGTTCCCGGCGGGCCAAAAAACAATACCCCTTTAGGGGGCTTTAGGCCATATGCATAAGCAACCTCTGCCTTCTGCAGCGGGGTGAGTATCGCTTCCTTGAGCTCGCTTTTAACATCCTCGTACCCGCCTACATCCTCAAGCCCTTTCTCACCCTTGCTCAATGTTAGCTCCTGAAGGCCGAACTTTCCGTAAATTTTCATCTGTTCTTTTTTTATGAGCTCAAGCTCCTTGCTGAACCTGAAGCCCATGGATTCTGTGAATGCAATAAGGAGAACGGATGCAACAACATAGATAGCCATTTCTATTCTAAACTCCACCCCGGATAGTATGTACAGCGGATAGTATATGATGGGGACAAGAAGGAGAAGGAGGCACGAGAGAAGTTCTATGTTCTTTGCTTTTACCCTTCCCGGAAGGAAGGAGATAACATACAGAACAGTGGCCCATGTCAACAACTGGGCAATGCCTGAATCCATGAAAAGGATTCTTATCAGGTTTGTGGAAACGACTGAGAGAGCGCTGTTCAATCTAAGGGCGGTTGCAAAATCAAAAAGGTTTCCTGTTGCAATCCCGAAACCGGAAAATATCGTGAGCATGTCAAAAGGAGGTTTTGAAACCTGCAAATCCTCATTCGTTAGGTATATCCCGCTCTTTATAGGAAAGTATGCTGCGTTCTGAACCTGCCATATTGAAGAAAGGAGGAGAACAACAAGTATCGATCCGGTTGCAATCGCTATGGATTTGCGGGAGCCGAAATAAAGGGCTGCAAGCGCCATCCCCAAGTATATAAACCCTCCCAATAGAGAGATGGGGAAGGGAGCGAAAGGAAGGAATACCAAAATCTGCAGGGCTGCAAGTATCCCCCAGTATTCCCATGCCTCAAAAAGAACAAAAGCCAGAATAAGAAGGAAAATCCAGCCGAAAACAGTGCTCTGGTAGCTGAATGAAAAAAGCGCGAGAAAGGTTGAGAATATTACCCCAAGAGGAGGTTTTTTGTAGGCGATTGCGCCCGCAATTATCGCAAGGAACGGAATGATGTAAGGAGGGTAGAAGGGTGCAACAGAAAGAATACCTAAGGCGCCCAGGAAAACAAGAAAAGCGTTCCAGAATGCCTCGTTCTCCCTTAGCTTGTGGGCATACGCCCTCAGCGTCAGAGTGGAAACGGGCGCGTAGGATGTCTGCATGGGAGAATTTGAGGTTTTTGTTTTAAAAGCTTTCTCTATTGCTCGCGAGTCAAGAGATACACTGGCCCAAGCCATGGGAAAGAATAGCCTATAAACATACCCCTGTTTTTTGCCGCGACTTCCATCGGAATCGAGCTATCATCAACCTGCCCTACTAGTTCGCGTATTTTATCCATGCTGTCAGGAGGTACATCACGAAGGATCAAAGGCTCGAGCACTGACGCTTCATCGCTATAGTGAAGAGTCCTACGAAGTTCGTTGAACGGAATTCCAACAAGCGAAGAAAGAAGAGATATTCCCGCTTCCTCCGCTTTAGTTTTTAGTTTCGGAAGAACTATTATTTCTTCGTAGTCTTCAAGCGCTAATGAGAGGAATTTTCCAACAATCCCCCTGCCCCTGAACTCAGGTTGCACGAAAACACCAGTAAGTTCTGGGTAGCAGATTGTTTTGAATTCAACTTCTTCTTTTTCATTATAATTAAACACCATCCTTCTAAAGCTTGGTGGGATTACAAAAGCGCTTGCGCGCGGAATGCCACTGCTCATAAAAAAGTAAAAAACCCTTTCCTGCGAAAGACGCAGCCAATCATCTAAATCGCGCGGGTAGGGGTAATCAAGAGGGATAGGGTCTTCATGTTTTACGAGCTGGGTAAGATGGTGTATGAGAAAGCTCTTCACAGTGTTTAGATCCTTGACTTTGACTCTTGCGAGCGAAGTCGTAGCGAGATGTCTGTTGCCCATATTCATTTTTTATGGACAGAAAAAGTTATTAAGGGTAATGAGCATAAACAATAGTGGCTGTGAGGATACCGCACCAGTCTGACGACGCGTTGGAATGACGCTTAACAAGTTGAGAAAGTTGTTCCGATGCGGCGGTGATGAGCAGAGTAGCTTCTGAGCCAAAAACGCAAAAAATTTAAAAAGCCCTTGCCTTTCCCCAGTCCTCCTCAAAAACTCTCCCAAACTCCCAGAAGCGCAAAAAGTTCAGGATTGCAGATGCCTCCCGGTTGTAGTACAAAGCAAAGTTTGAGAAATTATGAGAACCAACCAAAACCCTCACACCATCCACAACTATGAATTTTGCATGGGTTCTGTGGTAGTAATCAGCCAGCCGGACTTCAACGCCGTTGTTTTTTAAGTACCTGACTATCGCCCTGTTTTCCTCATCCAATGTGGATTTATCCACTATAACCCTTACATTCACCCCTCTTTTTTCTGCATTCACGAGTGCACGCGCAACATCCCAGGAAGAGAACGCATAAACTTCGGCATCCACGGAAAACATCGCGGAATCTATGAAGCCGATCATCTCCTCCCCGTTTTCAGGAGAAAAAACAGGAGAAACGAGAAAGGCATTCGCAAAAATAAAACAGAGCAGAAAACCAATCGCAAAACCAACAAAAATTTCTTTTTTAAACATACTATCAGACGCTGTTAGCCTCATCATTGCTCAGAGGTTGTTCATGTCATCACTGAATATTTTAAGAAGACCGAAGTTTATAACTCTTTTGTTTTTGGCTTGG
>JBAMLP010000025.1:3778-6950 GCA_039793475.1 Candidatus Micrarchaeales archaeon
GCTTCGCCTTCCTTCCCTTCCTTTATTTCCAATTCCTTTATCTTCGCAACCCCTTTCAAATCCTCTACCATCTCCCCAAGCTCTACTGGAGAAAACACAACCGCCTTTTTTATCTCGGCGTTCATGGGTAGCTTGTTCGCAGCCTTGTGCTGTCTTATTTTTGCAACAATCTGGTTCAGCACGTTTGCTTTTTCTATCGCCATCTCGCTGAAAATGCCGCTTGTTTCCGGCCATTTTGTTAGATGCACGCTCTTCCCCTCCTTTGCCTTAAAAACTTGGTTATAAATTTCCTCGCTTGCATGTGGGGTAAAAGGAGCAAGCAGTTTTATGGTGCTGTAGAGTACATACTCCAAAGTATATTGGGCAGCTTTTTTGCTGTCCGCATCCTTTCCGTATATCCTATGCTTTATATACTCCAGGTAGAAGTCGCATACCTCATACCAGAAAAACATCTGTATTGTTTTTATCGCGGTGTGGAACTCGAAATTTTCCATCGCCTCGCTAACCTGTGTTATGACTTCATTCATCCTGCTTATTATCCACACATCTATCTCCCTCAAAGGTCTTTTTGAGCCGTCATAGTCAGAGAGCGCCCCCTCTATAAACCTTGAAGCATTCCATAATTTGTTCAGGAACAATTTTGCATACTTTATATCTTCGTAGCTGAAAGGCCTGTCCTTTGCCATCGCTCCTGCCATGGCAGCCCATTGCCTTATCGCATCTGCTGGATATTCGTTTATGAGGTCTGTCGGCTCTATAACATTCCCCAAACTTTTGCTCATCTTTTTTCCATCTGGGGCAAGGACATTTCCATTAAGCAAAATTGTTTCCCATGGCTTTTTTCCGGTTAAAGCAATTCCGCTCCTGTAAATTGTATAAAACGCCCAGGTTCTTATTATCTCAACCCCCTGCGGTCTGAGTGAAGATGGGTAGAGCTTTTGCCATCCCTGCGCTGGCCAGTTTGCTATCACGAGTGGCGTTATGCTTGAATCCACCCAACAGTCCAGGGTTGATTTTTCCGGCTTCATCTCCCCTCCGCATTTTTTGCATTTTTTCTCTTTCGCCCTTTCAGGAGAAAACGGTAGTTCCTCTTCACCTGCAGGCTCTATTCCATTGCATTTTTCACAGACATAAAAAGGAATGGGCGTTCCAAAAACCCTCTGCCTGCTTATCACCCAGTCCCATTCCAAACTATCCGCCCAGTCGAACAGATAGTTTATTCCGAATTCCGGAACCCATTTTATCTCCTTTGCCATTTCTTTTATTTTTTCCTTATACTTCTTCACACTCGCGAACCACTGGTAGGAAAGGATAAATTCAACATCGCACTTGCACCTATCGTGTATTTTTACAACCTGCTTCAGCGCTTCCTGTTTTGTGAGTTTTCCCTCTTTTTTCAATTTTTCCAGTATTCTTTTCCTCGCCTCTTTTAGTTTCAATCCGTTGAATTCGCCAGCATTTATCAGCCTTCCAACCTCGTCCATGGCTTTTATTACTGGTAGACCATGTCTTGCCTGCCACACAACATCCATCTTGTCTCCATATGTGCATACCATTACCAGGCCTGTTCCAAACTCTTTATCCACATCCGCATCCGAAATTGCCTTCACGCTTGCACCCAGAGGGGTGATTATTGTTTTTCCCTCAAGCTCCCTGTACCTCTCATCTGTTGGGTTGAATACCACCGCGACGCATGCATGCAACAATTCCGGCCTTGTTGTGGCCACCTCCAATTTTTTCCCATCCTCGGTCTCAAAAACAACATAATTGAGCTTCGTGTCCCTCTCGTGCTCCTCTGTCTCCGCCTTTGCTATTGCCGAGTGGCAGGCTGGGCACCAAAGAACAGGATGCTCTGCTCTGTATATCATCTCATTTTCGTACATTTTGAGAAGAGAGTATTGAACTTTTTTATGGTACTCTGGGTCCATCGTCCTGTACTCATACCTCCAATCCGGACTGAACCCCAACTTTATCATCTGTTCCTTCATTTTTGCTATAAACTCTTCTGTCCATTCAATGCATTTCTGCCTGAACAATTCCGCAGGCAGCCTTCCGTATTTTTTCTCCACCTTCACTTCCGTAGGAAACCCCTGCGTGTCCCATCCCTGTGGATAATAGACATTAAAACCTTTCATCCTCTTGTATCTCGCTACAAAATCAAAATAGGCATAGCTCAAAACATGGCCCATGTGGAGCTTTCCGCTCGTAAAAGGCGGAGGTGTGTCTATGCTATACACCTCTCTTGTGCTGTCCTTCTCGTCGAACTTATACACGCCTTTTTCTTCCCAGATTTTCTGCCATTTTTCCTCTATCGAAGTTTCGTAATGTTTTCCGAGCATACCAACCTGCGCTTTTTTGAATAGAAGATTTTTTATTCTCTCTGCTTCTCAAAGAGGATGGTTTTTAAATTTTTACTATATTAAAGACATTAATATATTAATGGTGTTAATATGATACGCGCTGCGGTTGTTGGGGTTGGGAACTGTTTTGCGGGCTTGGTTCAGGGAATAGAATTTTACAAAAGGCATCCTGAGAAAAAGGCGATAGGAATAATGCACGAAAAAATAGCAGGCTACTCCATACATGATATAGATTTTGTCGCCGCGTTTGATGTTGGAAGGAATAAGGTAGGGCGTCCGCTTCACGAAGCGGTTTACGCAAGCCCGAACATGGTGGATTGGATTCCGAAAAAAGATTTTCCGAAAAGCAAGGTTGTTGTGAAGGAAAGCCCTGCTCTTGATGGCGTTGGAATATGGGTGCAGAACAGGGTACAGCCCATAAAATCAAAAAAATCAATCGAACAACTAAGAAAAGAAATAATAGAGGAATTGAAGCTGAGCAAGACAGAGATGATAATCAACTACCTTCCGGTTGGTTCGCAGAAGGCAACGGAATTCTGGGCAGGGGTTGCGCTTGAGAGCAGATGTGCATTCATAAACACCTTGCCTGTTTTTATCGCGAGCGAGAGAAGGTGGGCGTCTAAATTTAAGAAAGCAGGCATTCCGATTGTTGGCGATGATGTAAAAAGCCAGGTCGGCGCCACCATCGTCCACAGAACGCTTGCAAAACTCTGCGATGATAGAGGTACTGTTATAGATAAAACATACCAGATAAATGTTGGCGGAAACACAGATTTTCTTAACATGAAGGAGCAGGAGAGATTGCAGAGCAA
>JBAMLP010000025.1:6960-7727 GCA_039793475.1 Candidatus Micrarchaeales archaeon
AACAGAGGCGGTCCAGTCCCAGCTTCGCCACCGCCTTCCAGATGAGAAGATTTATGTGGGCCCATCTGATTTCATCCCATTTTTGGGAAATACAAAATTGATGTTCATGCGTATAGAAGGGAAGATGTGGGCTGACATTCCTTTCAACATGGAGGTCAGGCTTGAGGTCGACGATAAGGCGAATTCCGCCGGTGTTGTGATAGATGCGATAAGGCTTGCGAAACTTGCAAAGGACAGAAAAATCGGAGGGACGATAGTTCCTGCGTCCGCTTATCTTATGAAGCACCCCCCCATTCAGCTTCCTGATAGCGAAGCAAAAAAGCTTTTGGAGGAATTTATAGTGGGGAAAAATTATGATAAAATCAGCTGGCCTTTCTGAAAGCGAAAACTTTTAAAGCGTTTTAAATAACACAACTTTATGGGCAAAAGTCTGGCAAGAATTAGGAAAAAAATAAACGCAGCTTTCTCCTATCTTAGTTCAAACTACAAGGTTGCTGCCATCTATGTATTTGGCTCTTTTTCTAAGGGAACTGAAAGGAAAAAAAGCGACATAGACCTCTTGGTTGAGTTTCGTCAACCGGTTTCGCTGTTCACTTTTCTTTCACTGAAAAATTTTCTTGAAGGGCTTCTTGGTAGGAAGGTGGATCTGGTTACTAGAAAAGCCGTGAGAGAAGAGATGAAAGAAAGAATACTCGCAGAGGCTGTCAAAATGTAAACTACTTACCTATAAGTAGGTAAGCTTTCCATTGGCTGGGGGATATGCTGCA
>JBAMLP010000026.1:0-1171 GCA_039793475.1 Candidatus Micrarchaeales archaeon
GTTGGGCTTGTCACCGAGCAGGCGAACTGCACCCGCGATGAAGCGATAAAAGCGCTGAAGGAGACGAAGGGGGATATCGCGGAAGCAATAATAAAACTGCAGAAATAAACCTGAAATTTTGTTTGGGCCTGCTGGGATTTCCAAGCTTTCTTTGCAAACTTTCTTTGGCAACCCGAAAGAAAGCTGTTTGAACCCAGGACCTTTCGATGACCAATTTTTTGCAAACTTTCTTTGGCAACCCGAAAGAAAGCTTTATCAGTCGAACGCTCTGACCAGGCTGAGCTACAGGCCCTTGTTGATACCTTGTTTATTTTGCGCAGAATGTTTTAAAAGCATCTACCTTACCATGATGTAGGCGAGAATGAGCACGACCCCCACAAGCCCGACATAAAAAACAATTTGCTCGGTCATAAGTCGGATTTTTAAACACTTGTTTTTATTAACCTTTTGATGAAGGTCGCAATCCTTGGAGACACTCATTTTGGGTACTACAGGTTCGAAGAGGATGGGTACAGGCAGGGGGAGGAAGCGTTGCTCAAAGCGAGCGAAATGGCTGACATAATAATACACACAGGGGACATGTTCGATGCTAGGGTTCCGAGGCTGGAGGTTATAAAGCGCACCATAGACATACTCAAAAAAGTCAAAAAACCCATGGTTGCAATCCACGGAAACCACGAGCGGAGGACGAAAGACCAGGTCAATATTCTGAAGATTTTTGATTCCATGGGCCTTCTCAAATACCTTCACAACGAAACGGTTTTGTTTGAAAATGTTTCTATTCTGGGGATAGGAAGCATCCCCGAGGACATGGCTGCGGTTGCGATACACAAATCCGCCTCCTTAAACATGGAAAAAATGAAGGGGTTCAGAATACTCGCAATCCACCAGACGCTGGCTGACCTGGGGTACGGAGGGTATGATCTGGATTTTGATTTCATTGAAAAGCTGCCCTTTGACCTTGTAGTGGACGGCCATATTCATAAAGCAGGGGTTTTTCTGAATGGAAAACTCGTTGTCCCAGGAAGCACAGTGATTACCCAATTGAGGGAGGATGAATCGGATAAAAGAGGTTTCTATATTTATGATACTGAAACAAGAAAAGCAGAATTCGTGGAAATATCCTCCAGGCCTTTCTTCATTGAAAAAATCGAATTCAATGGCGAGGGAA
>JBAMLP010000026.1:1181-7392 GCA_039793475.1 Candidatus Micrarchaeales archaeon
GGGAATGGAGGAGGCGAGGAAGAGAATAATAGAGGTATTTGAAAGAATAAAAAAGCAAAGCCACAACGCGATAGTCAAAATAAAGTTAACCGGGGCTTTGAAGGAAGGTCTCAGGCCATCGGATTTTTCGTTCGATTCCATGGCCGACCTTTTTGTGCAGAACGATATGAAGGAAAGGACGCTCGGGGAGAGGATAAGGGAGATTCAGGAGATTAGGCAGGAAAAAATGAGCGTGAGAGAAAGGATTCTTAGCGAAATAACAAAACAGCTGGATGGAAAAATAAGCTTCTCCCCTTCCGAAATGTTCGAGCTTCTTTCCGATGACCCGGAGAAAGCGTATGAAAAAATAATAAAGGAGGCAAGAACCTAGGTGGGAAAATGCTAGGTGTGATAGGTGGTTCTGGATTTTATGAATTAGCCAAAGAGGTTGTGCGGCAGAAAGTTCCAACTCCATACGGAAGTGTTTTTGTTTCAAGAGCAACGATAAACGGAAAAGAGGTTGCGTTCATTCCAAGGCATGGTGAAAACCATTCCATCCCCCCGCATAAAGTAAACTATAAAGCAAATGTTTGGGCCTTTGAAGAGCTTGGGGTCAGCGCTGGGTTTACAACATACGCGAGCGGAATAATTTCCAAATACAAACCCGGAGACCTTATTCTTCTTGATGATTTTATCAGCTTCTTCACCTCTGAAACATTCTTTGACAGTTTTGAAGACGGTCCGCATCACATGGATCTTACCCAGCCGTTCGCTAAAAACCTGGTTGGGTACGCGATGGAGGCTGCGGCCATTCACGAAATCAAGCTGAAAAAAGGCGGAATAATTGCAACGACCGTTGGGCCTCGGTACGAAACTCCTGCTGAGATAAGAGCACTAAAAAAACTCGGTGCCAATCTGGTTTGCATGACAGCAGGCCATGAGGTACCCCTCTTTGCTGAGGCAGAAATTCCTTTGGTCAGCATAGCAGTGGGAACGAACCTTGCCGCAGGGCTCGCAGGCCACAAACTTACCCACCAAGAGGTTGTGGATATGATGGTAAAGAAAACAAACGAGATAAAGCTTATACTAAAAGAGTTTATGAATTTCATTGATTAATTTTTTCTCCTCAATTTCTCATACGCTTCCTCAACTGTCAAAATTTTTCCAAGCCCCATCCTTTTGCTGAGCTGTACGATCTGAGGTGGCTCTATCCCATACCTCTCTATGTTTTTATACAGCACCTCTCTTGTTTTTCCATCAAAAATTTTCTTACCCCTATCCATCAGAACCACCCTTTGGCAGTTCCTCGCGATGAATTCGATGTCGTGTGATATTACTATTACCGTGTGCCTTCCTCTTATCTCATTCATGAGTTTTTCTACTCTCAGAATCCCCTCTGGGTCCTGGCCTGTTGTCGGTTCATCAAGAATTATTATCTGCGGTTGCATCGCGATTATTGAACAAATCCCAATGAGCTTTCTTAGATTATAGCTGAAATCGTATGGATTCTTGTCCCGTATTTCCCACAACCCCATAGTTTTCAAAGCCCATTCAACATTCCCCTTTCCGGTCTGTTTTACTCCAAAAGCAACCTCCTCTTCAATTGTTTTGCTGAATATCTGCTCATCAGGATTCTGGAAAATATACCCAACCAGAGATGCCATTTCATACGGTTCCTTTTTTGAAACATCCATCCCTGCAACAACTACCACTCCTCTCGTCGGCTTGAGCAAGGCATTAAAATGCTTTACAAGAGTTGTTTTTCCCGAGCCATTCTGCCCTATTATTCCGACTACTTCATTTTTCTTTATTTTGAGCGAAACATCTTTCACCGCAACAACACCGTTTTCGTAAGCATGCGTCAGATTCTTTACCTCTATCATCTTCCCTGCCTCCTCCAATGTGCCGCAATTGTTTTGCTGAATATCTGCTCATCAGGATTCTGGAAAATATACCCAACCAGAGATGCCATTTCATACGGTTCCTTTTTTGAAACATCCATCCCTGCAACAACTACCACTCCTCTCGTCGGCTTGAGCAAGGCATTAAAATGCTTTACAAGAGTTGTTTTTCCCGAGCCATTCTGCCCTATTATTCCGACTACTTCATTTTTCTTTATTTTGAGCGAAACATCTTTCACCGCAACAACACCGTTTTCGTAAGCATGCGTCAGATTCTTTACCTCTATCATCTTCCCTGCCTCCTCCAATGTGCCGCGAATTCTTCAACACCCACAGCATTTCCGCCCTTCCACTTCTTTTTTCTTTTTAGTTTTTCGCTTAGTTCTGTGATGGGCAGTGGAATCATCCCATGCTTTTTCAGAAACTCTGCATCGGAGAGCACATTCCTTGCCTTTCCTTCTCTTATAATTTTTCCTTCATGCAAGATAACTACTCTATCTGCTCTTTTCACTATTTCCTTGAATTTGTGCGAAACAAAAATTGTTGTAATATTATGCTTCTCTCTCAGCTTGTCTATGGTTTCAAGCACCATCCTTGTTCCGTAGGGGTCGAGATGGCCGGTCGGCTCGTCTAGTATAAGCACCTTTGGCTCAAGCACGAACACAGAAGCAAGCGCAACCTTCTGCTGCTGCCCTCCGCTCAGTTCGAAAGGAGAGTTTTTCCTCACCTCCCAAAGCCCAAAGGTTTTCAGGATTAGTTCCACTCTTTCCTCCATCTCCTCCCTCTCAACACCCCTATTCTCAAGCCCGAAGGCAACCTCTTCCTCGACGCTCGTTCCGTATCCCGTCAGCTGGGCCAATGGATTTTGGAATACATACGCGACATGCGTTGCGAGCTCTGCTGGCGTTGCCTTCATCGGGTCCATTCCGCACACTCTTATCCTTCCCTTCTGCCTGCAGGGAAGCATGCTTGGATAAATTCCGATTATTGAATAACACAATTCTGTTTTTCCGCTTTCCGTAGGGCCGGTTATTGCCAAAAATTCCCCTTCCTTTACAGAAAGGTTTATTCTGTCAAGAACCTTTTTGCCACCAGCCCACAGCGAATAATCATCAATCTCTATTATCATAAAGCCATCCCCACAAGAGTTGCATTGAGCAGAACGGAGAGCACAAGAACAATCTTATCCACCATTCTGAAATTAACAACATGGTAGTGCGTTTTCTTTCCCTCTATGCTCAGCCCCCTCACCTCAAGCGCTATTGCCCTTTCAAATGTTTCCACAACACTCCCGATTATAACCGGTCCAAGAAGGGGTATGTACGCCTTAAACCTGTCCTCCAGACTTCCCTTTACCCTCAGCCCCCTCGCCATCTGCGCCTCCAGCACCTTATTCGCCTTTATGTACATCAGCGGAATTATCTGCAAGCCCGCGTTGAGGAAGAAGCCCAGCTTATACGGCATCCCAAACTCTGCGAATGCGGATGAGAGTTTTACCGGGTTCGTTGTGAAAATAAAAAGGAAGAACGAGGAAACAAGAGCGCATATTTTTGAGAGCATCAAAGAGCTGAAAACAATTCCCTGAACATAAAGCTTTACCGAAAATATCTCTACAGTTTCTTCTCCACCGAGGGGTGCAAAATACGCATGCATGATGAGCAGGCTTATTCCTATCGGAAGTATAAAGACAAGAAGGCTTTTGAAAAAAATACCCGCCACCTTTCCCGCAAACGCAAAAACAACCATGAACAGAAAAAACACGAGCGGGACAAGGGGAGTTTTTGCAACAAAAAAAAGCGCAAAAGCAAAAAGCAGCCACACTACCTTGACAGCAGGATGCGTTCTGTGGATTACTGTTTCCTTTTCTACAAAGCTCGCAAAAACAACCATAAAAATCAAAAAATAAAAGAAAAAATTATTCCAGGTATTTTTTGGGCATCGCCTTTGCTATCCAGAGTATTACATACAGGCTGAGTATTTTGTCTATGAAATCAGTTACAAACTCGCCAAGCGCAACAGCAATCCAGAGCATTAGCGCATTTCCATGCACTTCAGCGCCTTGGAAACCTAGATAAACATATGCGACCGCATCTGCTCCTGAACCCGTCACCCCTCCGAAAAGCATGACCGTTATGGGCACAGAAAGAACAGTTGCAACTATTGCTATCAGGAAGCCTGCAAATGCAATCTTTTTCCAATCGCTTTTCAACGAGATGAAGCCCGTTCTGTAGAGATAGCCCGTAACAAGACCTATTGCAATGTTTACTATTGCATATGGACCCGCAACCGGGTCGAATGTCACCCATTTAATCAGGTTTGTCAGCCCTCCAGCAACCGCAGCAGCCCATGGGCCCACAAGCACCGCAACAAGCATCGTGCCTATCGTATCCAGCCACACGGGTAATTTTAATGTCGCTGCAAACCATCCTCCAACCCAGTTTATGCCTATTGCAAGGATGATCAACGCAATCCCAAATACGCTGAACTCCTGCATTACTCCCCTTTTTTCCTTCATACCTCTCCCCTCCTAATAATTTTTATCGCTCCAAGGGCGATTTTTATTTCTCTTTTCTCACCCTCAATGCATTTTTTTGCATGGTGAGCATAAGCGCTTATGCTTTTTTTCACATCCACCCCGAACTCATCAACAACATTCAGCACGGAGCCCGCCTTTATTCCCTTCAGTTTCGCAAGCACAAACAGAACTGATGTTTCCATATCGCTCGCTATCACTCCATACCCGCTCCAGTATTTCTGCCATTCTTTGTTGTACGGAACGTAAAAGGAATCATGGCTTCTTACTATTCCCGTGTAGAACTTTACCCTATTTTTCCTAGCCGCAGCAACCAATGCAGAATAAACTCCATAATCTGGGATCGCAGGGTAGTTTTCATCGACATAAAGATGCGATGTTCCCTCCTCCCTTACCGCTCCCTGCGGAATTACGGTCTCGCCTAATTTAATGTTTTTCTGCAGGGCTCCGCACGAGCCTACCCTCATCATCACCCTTACCCCCAAACCCGCAAGCTCCTCAACGGCTATCGCCATTGCCGGCGCGCCTATTCCCGTTGAAACCGCGCTTACTCTAATTCCATCATAATAGCCCGTTATTGTTTTGAATTCCCTGTTGTGCTTTACAAGTTTTGGTTTTTTCAAGAATTTCGAGATGGCGTCAACTCTTCCGGGGTCTCCGGGCAGAAGAACAAAACTTCCTACATCCCCTTTTTTCAACTGCAGATGCGGCGTTAGCACATAGAGATATATCAATAGAATTTTAAATGTTTTTGTCTTTAACCTCCCGATTAAAGTCGCCCGGTCTTCCAGAACTGCTTAGCTTTTTCTTTTATCTCTTCTCTGTACTCTTGCTTTACTCTCCTTCTTTTAAAAGAAAAATCAAGAAGAGTAAGAAGCTCGCCTTCTTCAATACCATCAGGCCTCTGTTTTAGCATGGTCCTTACAAAATAAGGGTTTTGCTCTTCCTGATTCAGGTTCAATCTCATTCTCTCAATTTTTTCTTTTAGTTCCATGTTTAATTCAGAAATCCTTTTGGTTGCGCACACTTTATACACATCTCTTAGAATAAGCTCAAAAAGATAATGTTCGTTGAAAATTTCTCTCGCCCTCTTTATCAACCTTTCTCCATCTTCGTTTGTTTTTAGAGCCAGAAGTTGTTGCGACAATCCGCATATGTGATGCATGAACAGAGTTCCTCTTGGAGAGACCGTTTGAACATGAAGAATCCCCTTTAGCTCGCTCGGAATATTTATTTCAATATTCCAAATATCTCCTACAATGAGCATATCAATATCTGATATGTCATTTGGATTGTCCATCCTGTAAACACTGCTTCCAAAAATATACACCGCGCTTATATTTTCGTTTTTTATAATTTCACAAATCCACCTACAAAAACTTATACAGTTGTCGTGAAGCCCACCTACAGGTGAAAGACTTCCATACAGTCGTTCTACCAACCCTATGAATTTATCAACGAGTAGAGTGGGGTCTATTCTCAGCTCGTCATAATACTGCGAGGGCGGAATGTAAGTAAATATTGGAACGGTTTCCATGATTACATTATGTGTAAAAAAGTTTAAAAATATGTATGTAGTTAGGATTAAAAAGAATTATGCTGGAATTCCATCATGCCTCTCACACCCTTCCACCTAGGCCCTGCAATTTTTTTCGGCCTGCTTTTGAGAAAACATATAAATTTTCCAACTTTCATAAGATCACCTGCAAGGAAACCCACCAACTTGTTGCTGGGAGGAATTGCATCGGAACCTTGGTGTAGAAAGTTTTAAAGCATCAAAAATATAAATGTTTGGTGT
>JBAMLP010000027.1:0-4718 GCA_039793475.1 Candidatus Micrarchaeales archaeon
AACCCCGCATACTACAGGCATAATTTCACTTCAAATAATTTGGTTGGGTTTGGCTCTGAACTCAAGCCAGTTTATTACTATGTTGAAAACAAAACAGGGGATGGAATTTCAACAAATCCACCGGAAAATGCAGGTTTTGTTGCGTTTGTTGATTCGAGCGGTTTTGAGGCTAAAAATCTTAACATGAGAAACAATTCAAACGCCATTATTATAGCGAACTCCACTGGCATAAACATTTCAAACATTACTTCCTACTACCAGGCTTTGGACGGTGTTTATGTTCTCTCATCACAAAACATCGCGGCAAACGGCCTGTATATATATTACGGCTCCAAGAACGGACTGTACATTTTTGATTCCTACTACTCATCATTTGTTGATGTTGATTTGAGAAACAATAGGCAGACGGGAGGAGGGAGTGAGGGAAGTAGCAACATTTATTTTGAAAACATCAGGGTTATGAATACGATCAATGGGTTTGGAGTGGTCGGGAATACTGGGGTCTGGCCTCCGAAAGCAGAAAACAACACCATCAAGAATCTCTACATTGAAAATGTTAGGAACGCTTTCCGCATTTGGCTTCTTGTAAACCTAACAGGAGAAAACATTACAATAAAAAATGCGACCCGTGTAGCAGTTTCTTCGTCTAACTGGTGGTGGCCACCAGAAGACTACATGAACGAGAATGTTTCGCTGAATGAGGTGAGAATCTACCAGGGTTCTCCTCCATGGTTTGTGTGGATTGATGTGCACCAGAACAACATGAACATAACAAATATATCATTTTTGGCAAACAATACCGCAGGAATACTGTTCTTCCCTGAGCTTAACCCAAACAATTCCATTGCGGATATAAACAACCTCAGGACCGATGACTGGTTCGTCTCGCTTAACGCTTCCCTGCTTCCTGAATACAACCGCTCTGCTAACATAAGGATAAGAACAGATGGCTGCAACAATGTTAAGGTTTATTCCCTTACTGGATTCCCGCTTTCTCGCGAGGAAATAATCCAAAACGGAGAGGTTTATCCTGCAACAATAAATTCTTGCGTTGCAAACATTGTTGATTTTGAGGTTTCTGGCTTTACTGGCTATGCTGCAAACGGAACGACTAAAAAACCAAGTGGAGGAGGAGGCGGAGAGGAAGAGGAGTACATCCCGCCCATAATCCCGATAATAGAAGAGAAGGGTTTGGGGGAATGCCCGCCAGAGGAAAAGACTGCTACTTTCGGAGCAGCGTCCATTCCGTATGTTGTGAACAAATACTACCCGAAAAATAAAGAAGACAAAACATCTTATTTAGTTATTTCAAATGCTGGAAATGCCGCGTTCGGTTCCTTTGCAGTATCCTACTCTGGAAAAACCTTTGATTACTCCTCTCTTGCTCCTAATGAGTTTTTATTAATAAAAACAACCTATACTGGAGACCCATGCCAGCCAGCATCAATCACTCCGGCCTTTGCACCACCGCAGGAGATAATTATTGATGCTCCGCTTGAGGTTCCGGTGGGTACGAATGTAAGCGTGAACGTTTCCTATACAAACGGAAGCCATGCAACCAACATAAACATCGTACTGACAAACCCGCTCAACAAAAAAGTCTACTACCTCACGGATGAGAATGGTCAGTTCAGCTACATAGCAGATAGGGAGGGAGCGTACATCTACTCTGCTTCGGGGTATGTGATAAGAAAATCTGTTATTACCTACGCGTACTTAAGAGAGGCAAAGTCCCTTATTATCCCCTTCTACATAACCGAGCCTACAAAAATATCCATAAACATTTATTCATTTGGGATAAGCATAGATTCCAACATAAAAATAAAAGACCCGTACGGTGCGGAAAAGGAAGCCCGAGCCATGGGGGGCAGATATGAGGAGTACATCCTTCTTCCTGGAAAATATGTTTTCACGGTAACCCCACTTGAAAAGGTCCAATCCATTTCTGCTCAAATAGAGCTTGAAAAAGCGCCATTCGTTCTTCCATTGTTTGATAAGCCAGAGTTTTTGTTCATGCTTATTTTCATAATCCTTCTTATTCTTGCAGTTGATTACTACAGAACAAAGCTCATGCCAAAACAGAGGTTTTACTCAGCAGTCCTTCTAACAAAACCTTATGCTGGGAAGCCGGTTAAGGTAAGGATTGTTGATGAGAAAGGGAATCCTGTTGCAAAAGCGAACATTAGAATCTACTTGGAGTATGAGGGAATGCTGGTTGATGAAAAGAAAACAGACAGGAACGGAATTCTATCCTTCACTCCAAAAGAGAAAGGAATGTACCTGTTGGAATGTGAGGGGATCGAGCTTAAGAAGAACGAGATAAACATTCAGTAAACCCCATAATCGCCCCATGGATTATACCATCTTTCTTTCTCTTCTTTTTTATGCTTTGCGTAAAAATATCCGAAAGCCAGCCCGCCAAGATGCGCAGCTGAGGCAACACCCGAGCTTATGTTAAACGTTCCTATGAACTCAAGCACGAACCAGAGAACAACTGCTTCCCTCATCCTCATCGGTATGTACCATATGTATATTCTCATGTCTGGTTCGAAAACAGCAAGCGCTCCCATCACTCCGAAAATTGCACCGCTCGCGCCCAAAGCAGGTATTGGTGGTATTATCCCAATCAATATCGTAAGCCAGTAAAGAAGCGAACCGATTATTCCGGAAGCAAAAAATATTTTCAAAAATTCATTTCTTCCGATTCTTCTTTCAAGAATAGGTCCGAAAAGCAAAAGCGCCCACCCATTGAAGAATATGTGCATAAAATCGCCGTGCAGAAACATGCTGGTTATGAACAGCCATGGCTCTGAAACTACTTTCGAGGGGTCGAAATAGAAAATCTGTGTAATGGGAGGGAATACTATCTGTAGAATGAAAATAAAGAGCATCATAGCGAGTAGAAGCAAGGAGTAATACATGCTATTTCACTTGCGCTAAACAATTTTTAAATCATTCTACATTACTACATGCACATGCTTTCCGAACTTAAAAAACTTAACAAAAACATAGTCCTGCTTGGTTTTGTTAGCATGCTTACGGATATTTCAAGTGAGATGGTTTTCTCCATTCTGCCAATATTCATGTCCGCAGTGCTCATGCTCGACAAATTCTTCATAGGGATGATTGAAGGGGCTGGTGAGGCGACAGCAAACCTCTCAAAATTTCTTTCCCCGGTGCTTGAGAAAAAATTCAACAGAAAAAAGCCGGTCATTCTTTTTGGCTATGCACTTTCCACATTCCTAAAGCCTCTCTTTGCATTCGCAACTTCCGGCATTTTCGTTTTTGTCCTCCGTGTTTTTGAAAGAATCGGAAAGGGGGTGAGGGGACCTGCGAGAGACACGATGGTTGCAGATTTTTCTCCTCAGAACGTTAGAGGAAAAGCATTTGGCCTGCATAGGATGATGGACACTGCAGGCGCCATACTTGGGCCATTTTTTGCCTTTCTTATACTCAGCATGTACACAGATGACTTTTCGCTCGTCTTCTTTCTTTCCTTCATTCCAGGGATAATTTCTGTTTTTCTCCTTTATTTTTTTGTGAGAGAACCGCCTCCATCCCCCAAGAAATCAAAAAACAATGCTGAAAAACCCATCCTGAAGGACAGCTACAACTGGTTCCTGCTTTCTGCAAGTTTTTTTGCCCTTGGCAACATGAGCTTCGCGTTTCTTTTGATAAGGGTGCAGGAGCTCGGGATGAAAATTGCCTTTGTTCCTCTTGCATATCTTCTCTACAATATAGCATACGCGCTTTTCTCCATTCCTTTCGGGACTTTTGCAGACAGAGTAGGCGCCCCTAAGGGCCTTTCTCTTGCATATCTACTGTTCTTTTTCGCGTTTGTCGGGTTTGCACTTTCAGACGAAATCTGGGTTTCAATCATTGCCCTGGTTGTTTATGGAGTAGCGACCGCGGGTTTGGAAACTTTGCAGAGAACGCTCGCTTCTGAGATTGTTCCAAAAGAGAAAAGAACTGGTGGGTTTGCAACCTACCAGGGAATTACCGGTCTGCTCGTCCTTCCTGCAAGCCTTATTGCAGGCTTCCTATGGTCTGCTTTCTCTCCCACGGCAGCATTTGTTTTTTCTGCTGCCTGCTCTCTCCTCGCATTGTTTTTGATGCAACAAGTTCAATGAAAAGCAAGAAAAGTTAAATTTTTAATAACCACTGCAATTACTCTATTATGGTTTTGTTTGAAGCACTTACTCTCCTAGTTTCACTGGCAGTTCTTTCAAAGTCATCGAGCGTAGTTGTCGAAAACCTCGTAAAGCTTTCAAGATTCTTTGGGATAAGCCAGATAGCAATAGGTTTTCTTCTTCTTGCAGTTTCTACCTCCCTCCCAGAACTTTCAGTCTCGTTTATTTCTTCTTCAGTTGGCGAGGGAGCGATCGCTGCTGGTAATGTGTTCGGTTCAAACATAGCAAACATCCTTCTTGTGCTTGGGTTGGGTGGGTTTTTGTATGGATTGAAAATTAAGAAGGAAGAGTTGGGAGATATTGCAATCGTGCTTGTCCTAACAACAGTGATCTCTTCGTACATAATATTCAGCAGTTCGGTGAGCGAGAGGGCTCTCGGTTTTCTTGAAGGCATTATCATGCTTTTGCTTTTTGCAGGCTATATGATTTATGTTTTCACAAAAAGAAAAATAGAAAATGCAAAGAACAACTCAGTTACAAAAAAGGAAGCCCTGCAAGCATTCCTTTTTTTCTCTGCCTCCATGCTTG
>JBAMLP010000027.1:4728-6984 GCA_039793475.1 Candidatus Micrarchaeales archaeon
CCAGTGCGGGGTTTGTTGTTGAATCCGCAGTTAAGATTGCGAGGCTTCTCAACATCGCGGAGAGCTTTATAGGCGCCACCATCATCGCTGTGGGTACCTCCCTCCCAGAGCTTTCGATAGACCTGCAGGCGATAAAAAGGAAACATTATGGGGTTGCACTCGGGGATGCGATAGGCAGCAACATGACAAACATTACGCTTGTGCTTGGAATAGCATCCGTGATAAACCCGATTTCTGTGCTCCTACCAGTTTTCATAGCTGCCCTTCTATTCGCCATCATAGCAAACACTCTTCTTTTTTATGCTGCCGCGGTTAACAAAAAACTTGAAAAACTTGGTGGTGCACTGTTTCTCCTTGTATATGTGATTTACATAATTACAATCTTCTACCTCCAAATCGGCGAGCTTTCTCAAACATGATGGAAATTTAGAACGCTCTGCCAAACATTTATATTTTTGATGCTTTAAAAAGTTTGGGGGAAGGTTTTATGAAATACAAATTCGATATTGTGGGTTCGTATCCGAAAAGAAAGTTTGCTGTTTACGAGAAGAAGGAGAGTTTTTTTGATAAAATAAAGAAGATGTTTAGTGGGAAGAAAAAACCAAAAGAGAAGAGACAGGAGAAAAAAAGCGAGAAAAGGGAAGTGTAAGCAGGCCAAAACTTTTTAATATTACTGCAGAAAGAGTTTTATGAAAGTTCTTCTTATTGGCCATGGCGCAAGGGAGCATGCAATTGCTGAGCAGATTGCAAAAAGCTCTATTCTGTATGCATACATGGGGCATAAAAATCCAGGAATAGCGAAGCTTGCGGCGAAGTATTTTGTAGGTGATATTACAAACCCTGAAACAATAGGTTTTTGGGCAACGACTGAGGGGATAGATATTGCTGTTGTGGGCTCAGACCCTTCGCTTGCTGCGGGCGTTACGGATGCGCTTCTGCGTGCTGGGGTGATGGTTGCATCGCCAACAAAGGAGGCGGCAAGGATCGAGTGGGACAAAGCGTATGCAAGGGAGTTGCTCGCGAGGCATAAGATAGCAGGTTCTCCTGAGCATTTTGTTGTAAGGAGCAGTGATGAGCTGAAAAAGGCATTCAAGGAGCTTGATGAGGTGGTTGTAAAACCTATAGGATTGACGGGCGGGAAGGGAGTAAAGGTAATGGGCGACCACTTCAAAAGCAAAAATGAAGCAAAAAAATACGCAGAAGAGCTTTTGAAAAAAGACAAGGCGGTTGTGGTTGAGGAAAAACTTGTTGGTGAGGAGTTCAGCCTGCAAGCGTTTGTTGACGGCTCAAGAATAAGCGCAATGCCGCCTGTTCAGGACTTTAAGAGGGCGTTTGAAAATGACGAGGGGCCAAATACTGGAGGCATGGGTTCCTACAGCACAGGACAGCTCCTTCCGTTCATGGAAAGGGAGGATTTGGAGGATGCAAAAAAAATAATGGAAAAAACAGTAAAGGCGATGGAAAAAGAGGGGGTTCCTTTTAGGGGGGTTTTGTACGGTGGGTTTATGGTTACGGCGGATGGGGTTAAACTGATAGAGTACAACGCAAGGTTCGGTGACCCAGAAGCGATGAACGTTCTGCCATTATTGAGGAGTGAGTTTGTGGAAATACTGTGGAGCATAGTTGAAAACAGGCTTAAGCCAGCGATATTCGCTGAGAAAAGCACTGTTGTGAAATACCTTGTGCCCGATGGATATCCGGACAAACCGAAAAGGGACGCGGAGATAAATATTGATGAGAAATGTGTATGGAACAAAGGCGCCAAGCTTTACTTTGGCTCTGTTTATGAGAATATGGGAAAAGTATACACCACTGGTTCAAGAGCGGTTGCGCTTTTCAGCAAGGGCGAGAGCTTGGAGGAGGCAAGGTTCACTGCTGAAGGGGCTATAATGTGTGTAAAGGGGCCACTGTTCTACAGGAAGGATATAGGAACGAACGAGAGTATAGAGAAGAAAATTAAGAGAATGAAGGAGATAAGAGGGTAAAAAGATGAATCTCACGTGCGCAGTTTTGCTTTTTCTTGCCGGCTATTTGGTTAAACTAAATGATGATGAGATAGATAAGGATAAGAGACATAGGGCAGAGTTGAGGCACGCAGTAATCGCAATCATTGCCGCCTTCATGATATTGTATGTCTTTCTTTTCGGCGATGTTGAGGAATTGCTGATGGCTGTTGTCCTGGCATCGGTATTCATGGGGAAAATAGATAACATTGCCCATGGAATTCTCGCAGCTTCAGTAATAATTGGTTTTGTG
>JBAMLP010000028.1:0-1995 GCA_039793475.1 Candidatus Micrarchaeales archaeon
GGTGCAACCTTCCCTGCTTTGTACGCACTCATAGCAAAAAGACACATGCATGAATACGGAACAACAGAAGAAATGATGGCAAGCGTGGCTGTGAAAAACCACAAGCATGGGTCGAAAAATCCATACGCCCAATTTCAAAACGAAATAACAATAGAAACTGTTCTTAACTCAAAGGTCGTTGCTTCTCCACTGAAGGTTTTTGATTGCTCGCCCATTACAGACGGAGCAGCAGCGGTAATTCTTGCTCCGCTGGAGAAGGCAAAGGAGTTGATGCCAAAAGACAAAATCGTTAGGGTGGTTGCATCAGAGCAGGCAACGGATACGCTTGCCCTTCACGATAGAAAAACAATAACAAGCTTGAATGCTGCGAAGGTTGCTGCGCAGAAAGCGTACAAAAAAGCAGGAATAAAGCCCGAAGATGTGGATGTGGCAGAGGTGCACGACTGCTTCACGATTGCGGAAATAATTGCGACAGAGGACCTTGGCTTTTTCAGGCCTGGAGAGGGAGGAAAGGCCGCGCTGGAAGGAGAAACAAGTTTTGGTGGAAAGGTTGTGATAAACACGAGCGGAGGGCTGAAGGCATGCGGCCATCCAGTCGGAGCGACCGGAATAAAACAGGTGGTCGAGATCACATGGCAGTTGAGGGGAGAGGCAGAGAAAACGCAGGTTGAGAATGCAGAGATAGGGCTTACGCATAATGTCGGAGGGAGCGGAGGAACCGCTGTTGTTCATATTTTAAGAAGGTGGTGAAGATGAGGGAATCTGTTTCTTTGGCTTGGAGAAGGTATCCTGAGAGGTATAGGATGGAAGGTAGTCAATGCACAAACTGCGGGGAAAAGTTTTTCCCTCCTAGGAAGGTATGCCCGAATTGCAGGAGGAAGGGAAAGATAGCATCCTTTAAATTTTCAGGAAAGGGTGAGGTTTACAGTTATACTGTTGTTTTCTCACCACCGACAGGGTTTGAGGAGCAGGTTCCGTATACCATAGTACTTGTGAAGCTTGAGGAAGGAGCGATGGTTCTTGGCCAGCTCGTTGATGATGGTGATGTGAGAATAGGCGACAGGGTGGAGGCTGTTTTCAGAAAAATCCAGAGCGATGACCCGGAAGGGCTAATTCATTATGGGTTCAAGTTCAGGAGGGTATAGAGAGGATTTAAAAACCGTTTACACATAAAGTTATTTTGTGAAACTTAAGTTGCTTGATGATCGGAAAAAAAGGGAATTTTTCAATACCGTAAGAAATGCAGTTATTTTTGAAAAGATGGACCCATACATATTAATACGGTACAAAGGATCACGGCCAAAAGTCGCTTTTGCGAATTATATTCTTGAAAACCTAGGTGAAATAAAAAGGCAGGCGCGTGCGAACAAGGAAGCCATATCTAGCAAGAACCTTGTTTTTGAAATAGAATACCCACCTGGAAAACAGGAAAAGAGGGCGTATATTATAAAAATGCCTGATTTTGACATTTTGGGTGATAAAAGAGTGAATGAAGGAAAGGCACGGGATATTGAACATGAGTTTTATTCTAATGTTTATCTTCACGAGCTATTAGAGTATCCGGTTGAGTATGGATTTAAGGAAGGGCAGAAGATAGTTCCTCTTCCATCATGCTTGATATTCAACGAAAAAACAAACGAAATTATATTTTCGAGAAACAGCGTTATAAACACCCCGCTTTCCATAATAGCAGGAGAGAGGGTATCGGATGTTATAGCCGAAAACACAATAAGGAATACAGCAATAGCGGCCGCTCTATTTACCCGGCTTGGCATTCATTGTGACTTTCATTTTGCAAACATAGGAGTGGATTTTTCGAGCAACGAGTGCGGGGTTGTGTTTTTTGACCTGGAAAATTTTACTCCTCTTACATGGATAAGAAATAAGGAGGACATCCCAGGCAAAATTTTCTCTTCACTGTCCTCCCTTATTCTAGTTTTGGTTGGAGTGGGAATAATAAAAAATGTTGAACAGATAGAGATGTTCAAAAAGAAA
>JBAMLP010000028.1:2005-6854 GCA_039793475.1 Candidatus Micrarchaeales archaeon
CGAGGCTTGGATTCATGAGAACAATCAAAAAATAGCTGAATTTGTAAAGAGAAAAACGCCATTCGCGTCCAGCGATAAGGAAATAGCCCTTTACCGCACGCTAACCGAATTAAAGTTTAAAAATCTTGCCAATCCGGCTTTTTGTGGTGCTAAAGGAATGGCAGAAAGGATAAATATTATGTGGCATTTTATCATGAAGGCTGCAAAGATGCTTACAACCGGCAGGGTCTAAACTCTTTATAGCAAAGGTTTAATTCTTTTGCTGTTTTTAACAACCAGTGGTTTTATGAAAATTTCAGAGCTCAAAGCGAACCAGAATGCGACGGTTGAGGGAAAGGTTGCGAGCAAGGACGAGGTGAGCGAAGTGAGTACGATGTCCGGGAAGGTTGTGAAGGTCGCTAATGCGGTTCTCCAGGATGACAGCGGGAAGATAACGCTCGTTCTCTGGGCAGAGGATGCCGAGAGGATAAAAAAGGGCGATAAGGTGAAGATTGAGAACGGCTGGGTGAGCGAGTACGGAGGAATTCTCAAAATTTCTGCAGGAAGGAGCGGAAGAATAGTAAAACTCTGAACAACCTATATTTTGTTCAATGCTTCTTTTAATTTGCTTATCTGCATTTTCGTTACTATTACCGGAATCTTCTCTCTCTCGGAAATTTTCAGCGCCAGCGGGTCGACTTTATCCAAGTTAAAAAGAACAACTGCCTTCGGCTTAGTTGGCGCCACCCTTATCACTACAAGCGGGCTCCTACCAGTGCTCACTCCAGTAAATATGAATGCCTTGTCTCCTATGCTTCCGTAAAGTTTGGGAAAGTGGGGGTAGGGCATTTCAAGAATCACCTTCAAGCTGTCTATGAGCGTGTATCCATAGATTTTTATCTCATCCAGCAAATCCTGGTTTGTGAGGACCTTCCCCTCTATCAGTTCTACGAAATCCGAAAGAAGAATTCCTCTTGTGAATTCGTGTACCTCAAAATACTCCTCGCTTTCCTTCTCCTCTTGGCTCAGCTTTTTCGCAATCATCCCGCCTCTTTTTGCGTCTATTTCAAAAAGCGCGTTCACAAACCTTTTTATCACATTTATGCCAGGGCTTTTCCTCCTGTTGCTCTCATAATCGCTTATCGTTGAGGAGCTTATGTTCAGGTGCTTCGCGAGGTCTGCCTGGCTTATTGCAAAAAGCTCCCTCCACTTTCTCATGGTTTCTCCTGGGCTAGTGCTCATCGCAATCTCGCCGGCTATGGAGAGTTTTATCTTTTCCATCTATATCTCCTCTTCAGGATTGAAAAACACCCTTCCGAGTATTACTTCAATTCTGTAGTCCTCCTCAAACCCTAAAAACATATCTATTGGCAAAAGGTTAAATATTTTATTCACATACGCCCTCTCTCCCTCAAAAACATTTCCATAAGCTATTTTTAGTTTTTTCGCGCTTTCAACCTGCCCCATGACTATTACATCTCCTGGAAGCGCCTTGTTCCTGTATATTGACGCGGTCCTTATGGAAGCGCCTATATCCTCCTTAACATTCTCGCCCTTCTCATCATATCCGAGCCGGATGTAAAACCTCTGCGAGAACATCCTTCTCATTCCCATTCCTATTATCGTAGCGAGCTTTGCGACTATCTCGCCCCCAGAAATTATATAATCAACCCCTTCTTTCAACCCCTCCTTCTTGAAAAATTCGATAAAATCCGAACCCACCACCACTTCCTTGTTGAAGAGCCTTTCCCTCCTCTTCCTCTCTTCGTTGAACATCTTTGCGTCTCCGCCAAAATTCATCATGTAAAGCCCGATCTTTTTTGCGTTCTCCATGTTCTCAAGCCTTCTTTCCCTCCTTGTTTTCTCAGTTCCCTCGGAAAGAGAAACGATTTCCTTTGCGAACTCAGTATTCAGGAGAATTCCGTGCCAGGGAATGTTTTTTGATTTTTTTATCCCACCGAAGATCACATTGTCCAGCATTTTTTTCGCCTGGCAGAGCGCAATAAGTGGCGAGGAGCTGAGGGAAAGGTTTTTTTTGCCCCAGGAGTATGCGCTTTCCCTATCGACTGCGAAAACAACGCTTGCTAGGGAGATGTTGATGTCGCCCTTTTTGTCTGAGAGATACAGGGATGGCTCTACCTGATCGCTTTCATAGCATACGGCGAAAGGCGGTTTTAGGAATTGGAAGACAGGTTTTGTTGTTTTAAGCTCTTCAACTTTTCCGCCCGCCTCGAATATAGTTGTTTTTTTTCCATCGTTTACAAGAATCCTCTCTGCCCTCTTCACCCCTAGGGGAGTTTCAACCGGGAATGAAATAATTTTTGAAAGCTCTGAAAATCTTTTTTCAATGAAAAGGTTGAGAATGTTTGATTTTGCTATCCTGTCGAATATGAAGACCTCCCACTCTGTTTCGCCGAATGTCTCAACATGCCTTGCCATGTAGTCAAGGAATATTCTAGAGAACACAAGGCTTCTCGCATCCCCTTCCTCAGCCTTTCTCAGAACCCTTCCGAGATAGGAGCTGCTTGGCGTGAAAAGCGTTCTCGCGGCATTTTCAGAAAGGAAGCCCTCCTCAACCTTCGCAAAGTACTCCATCCCCTCTTCCTTAAGTAGTTTTTCTATCTCTTCCATAGCTTCCCCTCCAGGAAAAGTGCGAGCGTTTTTCCATCTGGCTGGCCAAAAAAGAAAAGGAACTTCGGAAGTTTCGCGAAAATTCTTAGGAGGACAGGGTTTGCCTTTATCCTCCCGCCCATGCTCTCCCTCATCATCCATTTCAGCATCTCGTTCAGGTCAATGCTCACCATTCCGCATGCATAAAATGCCGGGAAAACTCTTTTCAAAAAAATGTACCTTAAAATTGGGTCGAGCGAGGAGACAAACGCCCTCAGCTCTTTCAGCTTCGCCCTCCCAATTGCTTTTAGGAGAGTGAGGTATTTCTCATCGCTCAGAACCTTTGCATACGCCCTGAGCAGTCTTATTATATGTGTTTTTCCCTTCACCCCGAATATTTTTGCAAATGCTTTTTTGTTAATAGGGAATGCTTTTTTGAGGAAAAACCTTGCTTCCTTTTCGTTTATGATAAAATTTATCGCATCAGCAAACGCGGGATGCTCCTTTCCGATTTCAGCAAGGGCTTTTTCCAGCCCCTTTTTATCCCTGCTTTCTACAAGCCTTGCAATCTCGAGAAGGGATTCAGGCGGGATGGCTTCAACTTCGTAGGAGAGCGTTTCAAGGTTGTTCCCTATGCTCTCTGCTTTCGCGAGCAGCTCCTTTCCACCATTTTCAAACCCCTTTTTCTCAAAATAATATTCTGCAATCTTTCTTGCCCTTTCAAGCTCATCCTTTTCCCATTTTTTCTTCTTTTCCTCCATCTCCGCAGTAAGCGCAAAATAATTAAAAAATTCCGCCCTGTTTCCTGGCTTTTCCATCTCCTTTAAGTTGTCCCTTACCGCATACTGGTTTAATGGGTTGAAGGGGTTTTTGAAAAATTCCATGAAATAGTTGAAGAAAATTTTCGGAAAACTCTCCTGTTTTTTCTCTTCTCTCTTTGGAATCGCAGCCTGCTGGAGTGCTGCAACTATCTCTATGCTAACCGGTTTTTGTTCTGGTATACGAGTAGGCTGAGTCATCAAACATTATTTGTTTGACAGGTTTTTATTTGTTGCGTTTGCAGGTTGCTAAAAATAAAAAATAAAAAATTATACGCGGCCGATGTTTTTTGGTGTACCATCGCAGCGCCATCCTCTTTTTGGGTCTCTAAATACTGTTTTCCAATCCTGAAGTTCGCCATCCCATTTAGAGACATCCAATCCAGTTGCTTCCTTTACTGCTTTCTTTATTTCGGCTTCGTTTATTTTCTTTATTTTGCCGGCTTTGATATCCTCAGCAAGCTTGTTCAAGACATTTTGTATTTCCTCGTCAGTTAGGATCGTTGCTTTGACTTCAACTCCATCCACGAATATTGTGTGCTCAGGAACAGGTAATGTTTCTAAGTAAGCCTTAATAGTCATTAGATTGGTATGACCGCTCGGCTGGAAAACCATTTCTCCAACACTATCAGCAGTTATTCCTACTCCAACATCTACTTTGGTACCTATGTCCGGCTCCAGACCCTGCTCTCCTAAAACTTCCTCTGCAGATGGAACTCCCCCCTCTTTCGGCGTGTATTTTTTACCAGTAAGCTGTTCGTAGACTGATTGGTCTAATTTAACCGTCATGCCCGCTTCAAATTCACCTATCTCTTCAAGAATCTGCTCTTTCTTCGAAGGGTCGGTTTCGTCCCTATACTTTTCTACAAGTGTCTTTAGCTTATATAGTTGCTCTATCTGTTGGCCGTATATCAAGTCGATTTCCGTCTTATTATTGCTTTGAAGGCTTTGATAATTTGCTATCTGGTTCTGCAATGCTTCTACTCCACCACTATTAAGAACATCAACCAAAACCCCTCCATACGGAACAAGGGAAATTCCTGCCTTCTCTAATGCCTTTGCTAAGTCTGTGTCGAAATTCTCCGCACCCAAATTTCTATTGTCCGCCATTTTTTGAAGACTTGCATTCAGCTCATTTATCTTTTCATCCTTATACTTGTACTTTTTTTTCAAAACTCCTGTAGCACCACTAGTGCTATCACCAATGAGGCATGCTTTCCATTTTCCATCTTCCATATAGTAGCTTATAAGTCTAGCTCCACAAGCTTCACTAAGAATAATGTCTATTGTTGATGATTTGGGTTCTTTTATAACGCACAACATCCAGCCATAATGTATTGTTGGATCATAATAGTTGACTTTCTTATTGTATTCGTCCTGTCTCCCATTTTGTAGTATGTTTATAGCAGAGGTGATGCTATTTAGCGCATTTTGTACGTTCT
>JBAMLP010000029.1:0-6687 GCA_039793475.1 Candidatus Micrarchaeales archaeon
ATCTGCAATTCCTCCCAGCAACAAGTTGGTGGGTTTCCTTGCAGATGATTTTTATGATAGACAAAGTGACATATTTTGTTTACATGCTGAACAACCCGATTCTTGATTTTATTTCCATCATGACAAACAGCCAGGCCTTCCTTGTCATAGCGATCGCATCTTTGATAGTGCTCTTCGAAAGAAAGGAGAGGGACTTTGCTAGGATAAGCAAGATACTTTTTATAATATTTCTCGCGTACATTTTAACAGAAGGATTGAAGAATGTTTTTGCTGTGCAGAGGCCATGCATCTCTGAGATAGAATCAAAAATTCCCTGCCCATCGGATTTCAGCTTTCCGAGCGGCCATGTCCTCATAGCCGGCTCCGTGATGTTTGCCTATATCAAGAGGAAGGGGTTTATTATTTTCTGGCTCTTCACCATTCTCGTGGCATTCTCAAGGGTATACCTGGGAGTGCACACCTTGGTAGATGTTGCCGGAAGCATTGCGCTTGCGCCCTTGATTTTCCATTTTTCAAACATTCTTTGGGGGTGGGTGTTTGGAAAAGCTGGATAAAGAAACAAGCAGGCAGGTACTCCATGCTGCGCTAGGCATAGGGTTTCTTCTGCTCCTGCTTTTAAGGGGGAGGAACGCCCTTCTATTTGCCCTCTCAACAGCGTTCATCGCTGGAATACTCCTCATAAACCAACTCATCCTTGGAAGGTTTCCCATGCTGAAAAAAATTGTCATCATGTTTGAGAGAGATAACGCGAAATTCCTTGGCGATTCCACGGTTTGGTATGTCTCAGGCCTGCTGATTTCTTCAACATTTCTCCAAAACCCAAATGAGATTGCTGCAGCGATAACAGCACTCGCTGTCGGCGACTGCTTTTCGAACATATTCGGAAGGCTTGGAAGGATGAGAATCCCGTGGAACAGAAACAAAACCATTGAGGGAATGGTGGCATTCTTTGTAGGAACACTTCTATCATATTTCTTCATAGGCCCAATAGCGGTTGTTTTTTCTCTTGCCATGGCTGTTGTTGAAACCCTGCCTCAGGGGATAGATGACAATTTCGCGATTCCGATAGCAGGTGCAATTTTCTTTCGTGTGATTGTATGAAAATAAAAAAATTCTTTGGGCAGAATTTCATAAAAAATAAAGGCATTCTTCAAAAAGAAGCAGAATTGGCAGAGATAAAAAATAAAACTGTTCTGGAGATAGGTGCCGGGGATGGAAGGCTGAGCGAAATTCTGCTAAGCAAGGAGCCAAAAAAACTTTTTTTGGTTGAGGTGGATAAAGAACTTGTTTCAATTCTTAGGAAAAAATTCACAGGAGTTGAAATATTTGATGGGGATTTTCTTAAACTGAAGCCTTTTTCTGTTGATACGATTTTCGGAAATATTCCTTATTACATTTCTTCAAGAATAATATTCAAACTTCTGGACTGGGATTTTGAGAATGCGGTTCTTATGGTGCAGAAGGAGTTTGGGGAAAAGATGGTCGCAAAGCCTGGGGAGAGCAATTATGGGAGGCTGAGCGTAACCTCCCAGATTTGTTTTGAAGTTAGGAATGGGTTTGTTGTTTCAAGGGAAAATTTTTTCCCAAAACCAAAAGTGGATTCGATTGTTATTCTGCTTAGGAAAAAAAGAAAACTGAGTGAATGGGAGGAAAAACTAATCCGCGAACTTTATGCGCACAAAAACAAAACTGTTGAAAATGCGCTAAAAGGAACTCGCGCGGAAATTCCTGAAAATTTAAGAAAAAAAAGACCGAGGCATATGAGTATTGAAGAGGTTTTGAGTATAAAACAAAAAACTTAAACGGTAATATTTATTTTCCCTTCCCCATCGCTTATTGAAACCGGGTTCGTGCTGTGCGGAAGAACGACCTCAACCTTTTCCCCCTTCTGCAAGTTGTTCCTTACAACAACGATATGGGCCCTCTTCACAAAAAGTTTTTTTATAGGTTTTTTTGCAGTTATTGTTATGCTATCCCTTGCCCCTTTAGTTACCTTGCTGACGGCCAAAGGCCTGGTGATCATGAATGCAAGGGCAAAAACAACAATCGCCAAAATAATAACAATGTATTCAATCATGCAAAATCTATCCTCGCCTTTCCTTTTAAAACTATCACATTCAGCCCGTTTGCCTTAGCCTTTTCTCTAAGTTTTATATCGTTCGTGCAGACTATTGCGTTGTTCTCCTTTGCATATTCAATCATCCATCTGTCCACGTGCCCTTTTCCCTCAACAACCTCCACGAATTTTTTGTATTTTTCAATGAAGAGAAGCGCAACGGCAGCGGCCTTTGCAGATTTCCCCCTTCCTTTCTGCAGTTTTTCAAGCTCAGCAAGAACATTCGTGCCTATCACTATTTTGAATGGCTCTTCAAGCAAGGAAAAAATTTGGTCAAAAACATCAACATTGAAATAAAACGGAAGAAGCATAAAGTTTGTATCCACAACTACTTTTTTCATACCTATCATTCAACTATCTTTTTTGCTATTTCTCTGGCATCAAACTTTTCTAAGTCATCATATCCTTGACCAGTGCCAACATATACCACTGGCACTGAGGTTGCTTTTCTAACCGAAATTATCGTCCCACCTTTCGGGTCCACATCTATCTTTGTAAGGATCACGCCATCCATCCCAACCCTCTCGTTGAATTCCTTCACCTGCTCAAGAAGGGCATGACCTGCTATGCTCTCACCTATATAAATTTTCAAATCCGGCTTTATAACACGAACCATCTTCTCAATTTCTCGCATAAGGTTTGAGGAGGTTTCCTGCCTTCCAGCCGTATCTATAAGGACAACATCTATTCCTTTTGCCTTTGCGTGCTCAACCGCGTCAAAGGCAACAGCGGTCGGGTCTGCACCGTATGAGGATTTTATCACGGGAACATTCAGCCTTTTTCCATGCTCTTCAAGCTGCTCTATTGCCGCAGCCCTGAATGTATCAGAGGCAGAAAGGACAATGCTCATTTTGTTTTTCAAGAAAAGGTTCGCGACCTTTGCGATGGTTGTTGTTTTTCCTGCTCCATTCGGTCCGAAAAACATTATTTTAAACGGCTTTTCCTTCTTTTCCTTTGCGAGCTTTACAAAATCTACATCAGGTCCTTCCATGATATCGATGAGGCTTTCTTCGAATGCGCTTTTCAAAAAACTCTCAACATCCTTCACCTCCTGGCCGACAACCTGCTTCTTGAACTCGTTCTTTATCTCCTCGGCAACCTGTATCGCTACATCCCCTTCAATAAGAGAAAGCTCGAAATCCTCGAGGGCATCACCTATGTCTTCCTCGTCAATCCTTACCTTTCCAGAAATTATACTCGTAATGGTTTTGATGAGCCCAACTTTAACTTTCCGCTTCTCCCTAAACTCCGGGACCTCTACCTTCCTTTCCTCTCTTTTTTCCTCAACAATTTTCTTTGGTTTTTCCTCTATTTTTTTCTCTTTTTTCTCCTCTCGTATTTCTTCCTTTTTTATTTCTTTCTTTTCTGGTTTTGGTTTTTCTTTTGGCTCTTCCCTGGGCTTCCCTTTTCTTTCCTCTTTTTTCTCTTCTTTCTTTTCCTCCTTCCTCTCCTTTCTTTTTTCCTCTCTCGACCTCTCCTCTTTCTTCTTGCCAACTATCTTCTGGATAAACCCGCCTATTTTTTCCTTAAGAAACCCGAACATCAGAGACCCCTTGCTTTTTCAATAAGAACCTTGAGCCTTGTCTCAACCTTTTTTATGTCATCGTTTAGTTTTTCTGCCGCCTCCTTTGTCTTCTCTATCCTTTTTTCCACTTCTTCCTTAGCTGTTTTTTCATCCATGAGAAGAAGGTATCCTCCACCTATGGGCACTATTATATTCCTCTCTGAAATCTCTGCCTTTACAAAGGCGCCCCCACCTATGGGAACAAGAGCATCCTTCACCTCCAGGTTCTCAACACTGTGAAGGGAATTCGTGAGGTCAAGGAGCGTAAGCCCAACCTTGTCAAGCTCTGTTCTCAGCATCCTAAGCTGGGCATCAAGAACCCTCGCTTCGTAAAGAACCCTCTGCTGCTCCTCGCTAAGCTCAACCATGCTCAACCACCTCTATTTTTATCCTGTTCCGTTTCACCCTGTTCACCGAACCGAAGAGAGCGAACACCCTTTCCCTTGCATCCCTCTCGCTCTTCGCATCAACCTTTGTCTCGAATTTTCTTTCTTCACTCTCCCCAAATTTTATCGTTCCCTTTACGATGTATTCCATTCCAGCACCCCACTGTAGTTCTATTTTTCAACCGCAAAGGATTTTAAGCATGCAGCTCACAAAACCCTCAAACCCGGCTTTACCTCCCTGTCGGTTGTTAGCAGGGATATCCCAGTCTCATCCTCAACCGCAAGGAGCATTCCCTGGCTTTCTATGCCAAAAACCTTTTTCGGCTTCAGGTTCGCAGCAACAACTATTGTTTTTCCTACGAGATTCTCCGGGGAGTAGTCCTTCGCTATCCCGGCTACAAGCTGCCTCTTCTCGTCCCCTGTGTCAACCTGCATCTTCACAAGCTTCTCGGTTCCAGCAACCTTCTCCGCAGAAATAATTTTTCCTGTTTTGAAAACAATTTTCGCAAAATCTGAAAATTCTATTTCCATTTCATCACCCCAAATATCCTAACCCTTCCTCTATTCTCGCAAGCTCTATTCCAGTTGTTCCCTCACCGGCAACATACCCTTTTGAATTCGCTATCACACCTATGGAAACAAACCCGTTTCCCATGTTCGCGGTTGCCCTGTTTCCCCTCACCCCAAGCACCCTTTCAATAAACTCCATCTCCTCATTGCTTGCTTTGTAATGGACAATGAACCCTTTTGAATTCCTGCACACGAGCGAGCCAACAGTGCTGTACCCAGCTATGCTCCTCCTGAAAACCTCCTTTCCAAGCACATCCTCAATGGCTTTTACCTCCTCATCATTCATGTGCGGGTTTGCAACAACCGCTTTTCCTATAACTATGTTGTTTCCCCATGCGTTGAACCTGCTCCGTATCTTCACAACCTCGATGTATGAAGAGAGAATCTCCTTCTCTGAGGGAAGAATGTTTTCGGGCACGACCGCTAGCTCATTGCTAAGAGTCATGTATACCCCAAGAAGGTTGCTCTCAAGAATGCTTGTTTTCACAACCTCTACTCCAGTTCTTTCCCGCACTGAATAGAAAAGCGCCTTGTCCACATCGTGCGGAAGGAAGGCTACCTTATCGTTCGCTTTACCAAAAAGACCTATGTACTGGTTCCCATGGTATGATGCTCTCATTTGTTCTTACCCTTTTTCTCCCAGTTGTGCTTCGGCGCCTTTTTCTTTTCCTCCTCTTTTTCTTCAGCTTTTTCTTCCTTTTTCTCTTCTTTCGGAGTCTCTTTTTTCTCCTCTTTCCTCTCTTCCTTTTTCTCCTCTTTCACTTTTTCCTCGAGCTTCTCGTCCATCATGAGAACATAAACTTTTCCATCCTTCGCAAGCATCTTCACCTTCACCTTTCGCGGAGGCTTCTGTATTCCGCGCATCCATATGAATGCATTCACCATGTTGCTGATGATAACATTCTCCACATCTGTTTTCATGTGCCTCGCAGCAAACTCCCTGAGAAGCTTGACCGCTCTGGGCGTTCTCTTGTTTCTCGGCTTTACAAAAGCATCACCGAGCGGAACCGTGTAAACCCTTTCATTTCCTTCCATGCTCCCTCCTCCATTTTTTCGTTCCAATCTTATCAGTTCTCCAGCTCCTCCTGTACTTGTTGTAGGCAACCTTTCTTTTTGTTCTTGCAACTATAAAGTTTGGTATTCTCCTGTTTTTCCTTCTTTCCTTGTTCAGCCTCATTTTCAGAGCAAGACTGTTTTTCGCCATTTTTCCACCTTTCTGTTCATTTCCTTTTAAAGCTTATCTCAACTCTCTTTTCTTCCCCTTTCAACCTTACGAGTATCCTCCTCACTTCTTCATCCGTTAGTTTTCTCCCGACCGTTTGGTATAGGGCAACTATATACTGCACAGCGCCCTGAAAAAGTTCGGGGTTTGCGAGCATGACATTCATTACTCTTTCGTAAGCATCGTGGTGGAGGGCAACTCTCAAAACCATCTTTATCTGCTCTAGTTTTTCGCCCTCTTCCTGCCTTTTTCTCAGCTCTTCCAGTTTTTTTCTCCTTATTTCCTCTTCGTTCATCTGCCACCCTCCTTTGCGGCGTTGTCCAGGAGCCTTCTTCCCTTTGCTGTAAGCACCCTTCCTTTCCCATCCGGCGACTTGGCCAGGTACCCTGCTTTTTCAAGCGCCTGCATGCCCTTCCTTATCGTATTTCCTCCTGCCGGCCTGAAATGCTCTGGCCTTACAGTATGACTCTTCCTTCCCCCATAGTGCCTTCTCAGCCTGTTCACTCCTATCCTTCCCCTTACATATGCTTGCCTTAGGATGGATGCAAGTCTGATGTACCAGAAATTCTCCTGCTCCGGAGGCCTTTCTGCATGGCATCCTGTCTTCACATAGCCGACGAACTTCGGCTTCTCCAGCCCCTCCTTCTCAAGCTTCGCTGCAACATTCTTTATGAGCTTGTTCGGACTTACATCTAATGCGGTAACCATTTTCTCACCTTTTTCAAGAGTTTAAATTTTTGTGGCGCTGAATATTTAAATGTTTGCGTGATAAACGGCTGTGGGACAAAAATAAACTAAACCTTCTTTTTAGTTACAATAACATAAACCC
>JBAMLP010000030.1:0-6271 GCA_039793475.1 Candidatus Micrarchaeales archaeon
AAAGGTTACTGCTTTGATTGCAAGCGCATACAAAAACCCTAGGTTCGCGCTTGCTTGTCTCGGAACAGCCCAGAGAATAGCAGAAAAATTGCTTACAAAAGACCCAATTTTCGCAAATGAACAGCTTAAAAAAATAGAAGAGTGCAGAAGGTATATCATTCAGAAACCGCCATTGGTGTCAGAAATAACTGAAAAACCCGTTGTGCCACCACGCAGTCCGATTACAGCACCCATGCCTGCCTAACAAAAAATTTAAAAACATTTTTATGCAGAAAATCTCTACGTGATTTGAAAATGCGAGATGCGAGAGCAGTGAACCCCCTTGAAAGAAAGGTTGCTGTTACAAACTATGCGATGCTATATCTAAGAAGCGAGGCGTTTAATCAACCCCCTAAAAAAGCAAAAGCATTCATACGTGCAGCCGATATTCTTGAAGAAAATCTACTAAAATATAAAGAGCAGAGTAATTTCATACAGCCTTTAATTTTAAATCGCTAATCAAATGCGACGCATATCCAATAAAAAATAAAATTCCTGCATTCAGCGAAAACAAAAAGTAAATTATTGCTGAAATTATAAATGCAAAAACAAATGTATGCGTAATCCCCCTATGCTTTGGTTTCAGGTAGGTAATTACAATATGATAAATCCCGATTAGTGCAAGAGCATATACAAAAACCGTTTCGTTTATCGTTTTGAAATGCGCATACGCCATGAATAAAGCAAGAATAGGAAAGCTCCAATCAACTATTTTTCTTATCTTGCTCGAATCATGGTCTATATCAGGAGCCAAAGCCCCAAGGATGGAAAAAACCAAAAGGAAATAATCCAAATTAAAAAAATACACGGCAACTGCTCCAGCAACCAGGCCGAAGAGAACATGCGCGGGCCAGTTCATAGAAAATTGTTTTCGTAAATGCATTTAAATGTTTCTTGACAAAACACAATCATGGTTGTTCGAAAGATCTACTCTGTGCGCGACTTGAAGGATATTAACCATTACGGCAAATTCAGCCATGAAACAAGAACAAAAATTAAAAATGCGATAGCTTACATCGAACTTGTCGAAGAAAGATATAAATTTCTGAGCGAGGAAGGCATGCTGAAAGGCACCATGGATGCGCAGATTAAAGAAATCAGAGTGTTGATAAAATCCGACTTAGAGGCGCATGCAAAAAAGGCAGAAAGAACAGCTGAGTTTGAGAAGGATGAAGAACGTAAACTAAGAATTATTGCTGATACTTTACTCATTATTTCTGGCCTTATGTTCTTAGCAACCAATTTCAACCCAGCGGTTGGTCTTGCCGGCGTTTTGCTTTCAGGTATAGTTTATCTGGAAGCACTTTTGTGCAGAGGAAGAGCGCTTGCAAAAAGGGATGAGGCGCAATTTTTGAGGGAATACGATATTGAGGCTGGGTTATAACCCTAGTTTTTTCCTTGCTTCTGGTTTCATTTTTTCAGGGCTCCATGGAGGGTCCCACACAACATCAACATAGAAATCCCACTCCTTTATCTCCTCAAGCTTGCTCTTAACATTATCTAGAATAAAACCAAGCAATGGGCAAGCAGGAGTTGTAAAGGTTATTTTCACCTCCACTTTTTTGTTCTTCTCATCCACCTCAACTCCATACACGAGCCCTAGGCTAACAATATCTATTCCAAGCTCTGGGTCGTTTACTTCTGAAAGTTTTTTTAGAACAATTTTTTTTATGCCCTCACTTTTTGGCATATCTCCTTAGCATCCCCCTTGCGAGGCTCAGAGAGGTCTTTATCTCAGATTCCCTTTTTGCGCCAGCGATTATTACCTTTCCGTTCTTGAATAGAAGAAGCGAAACCTTTGGATTTTTGAACTTCAAAATAGCGCCAGGAAACTGCTCGGGCTCGTATTCAATGCTCGGCATCGTTAGTGAGAGCTTATATAAATCGAGCGAGATGCCAAGGTTGCCTGCTGCGACCATATTCGTTATAACATATCCTTTGGCCATGGCACCACCTTTTAAACCTTTTCATACTCATTTAAAAAGGCAAACTTTATAAATTAATCCATGAGGTGTTCGTATGAAAAGACCGCGTGGAGCGCTCAGCAAGGGCACGAAGAAGCTTAAGAAGACGAAGAGGTTTACTGCTGGTGATTTCAACAAAACGTTCAAGGTAGGGGACAGAGTGGCAATACACCCCAAGCCATACTACAAAAGCGGAATTCCGCACCACAGGTACAGGGGAAGGAATGGCGTGATTATTGGGAAGAGGGGGGATGCCTATGAAGTGGAAATTCTTGATGGAGGGAAGAAAAAGCATTTTATAGTTCTTCCGCTGCATATAGAAAAAGCAGGGTGATTCTATGAAGATAAAAAATAATGAAGCATATTGCGTTGCCAGCGTTTACGAAGCGATATCCACACAGAAAAGGGAGCAGATGGATTTCAATATGCAGATTGCTCTTGACCATGGCTCGAAATACAAGCTGAAAAAGAGCGAGGCGCTGTCTCTGAGGAAAAAGATAATGGATGCAGACAAGAGGATTAGTGAGGAAATAGCAACAAAAATAGTGGACATTCTACCAAAATACCCGGAAACTATCGATGCTTTACTTATTCCGTACAAACTAAAACTCGAGAATGGTGTGAAGGAAAAGATCATCTCTCTTATCAAGGAGGTTGTGTAATGGAGGAGTATGCATACATTATAGATTATCTTCCATACGGCGCTTCAGGCTCTTATTCCATGGAGCCGAAGGTCCAGCTTGTGGGTGAGAGCTTTTTCACTCTTTTAGAAGCAACGGTCAAGCAAAACTCCGCCCCTACAGTTGGCATGAGGGTTTATGTAGGAAAGGATTCGAGGGACATAGTGGAAAAGATAAAGAAAAGGATAATGTTCAGCGAGCTTACGACCGCAGCCAAAGACAATCTGCGTAGTGTTATAAGGCAGATAATAATGAAAAGGGAAAATGAGTTTATAAAATTCATAAACACTGCAGGGCCCATTTCAATAAGGGTTCACCAGCTTGACCTTATCCCAGGCATAGGAAAGAAGAACATGGAAATACTGCTCGAGGAGAGGGTGAAAAAACCCTTTGACAACTTCGCAGACGTGAAGAAAAGGGTTCCGAGCTGGCTAGACCCAGTCGGCTCTTTTGTCGAAAGAATAGTGAGCGAGTTGGAAGGAAAGGAAAAGCATTATTTTTTTGCAAAACCGTTCATTGAACGGCCGTATTAGCCATGTGTTTATATAACTCCACCGAGCTCTTTAAGCTGTTTTATCTGCTCTTTTACCTGTCTATAGCCTTCCAGAACAAGTTCTCCGGCCTTGTCTGGCCTCCATAATGGTATGTTTGGTATTTTTATGTCAAACTTGACTATATTTCCGTGCATGCAGAGAGCATTTCCCCTTTCAGCAATTTCGTCCATCATGGAATCTATCGTTCTTTTCATGGTTGAGACAAAATTGTTTCTTATGTGGATTAGGTATAATGCTTGGATTGAAGCATCGAGCATGTTTTTTAAAAAACGGACAACACGTGTTTTTGGGTTCGCGTACCTAAGTTTGTTGAGCAGGCCTCTGAGCCTGGTTTCTCTTTTTTCAATTTCTATGTTTATCGCGTAAATAAGGTCGCTTTCCTTTCTGTATTTCGGAGTTGCGAGGGCAACTATCGTAGGAAGGTTTGCTTTTGTTCCACCATCTGTCAAAAGTCCAATCCCACGCAGATTATAGGTCTGTATCGTTGCTGGGGGCCCTGGCTCTGCAAGAATTCTTTTTCCAAATGGAACGCGGCTTGTGTAGGGAGGTGCTGGTGTAAGGACGGTAAGTTTTGCGTTGGAAACAACGCCCGCTGTAAAAAGACCAGGCATGGCACATGAGGATTGAACAATCTTACCTATGCTAAGCCCTTTGCCAAAACGCCACTCATCAACCTTTTCTAACGGAACATCAACAAACGGCTTTGGACCGAAAACAGCAAGATAGTATTCTTTTCTCTGTTTATCCTCCAGTACTGAAGTGACGGCAGTCCTAAGCTCGGTAAGAGTTTTTATACCCTTCTTTTTGAGTATGCTCTCAACCCTCCACCTTATCAACCTTCCATTAAACGGATTGTACCCAAAGTTCACAAAGAATATAAGATAGACCGGATGGAACGCAAACTTCCTGTAAGCCTCCTCAACAGTCATTTTTCCGCTTGTTATAAGAGAACAGGCAATCGCAGCCACGGCTCCTGCGCTTGTTCCGTAAAACCAGATGTGGGAGTTTTTTGGGAGCATACCCTCTTCAAGTAGTGCGAGGTATGCACCAAGATGGGCGTATCCCTTTATTCCGCCGCCTTCAAATACGATGGACATGTTCCCGTTCTTAACAAAAAGGTTATAGTCAAAGCAGAGACCAGTCGGACCATGGCTAGTGGGGTCTTCCTTTAATTTTTCTCTGTTGTTTTCGAAATACCTTTGCGCAATTACCCCCAAGGTCTTTTTATCCCCGCGCGCGGTTGGGTCGATACAACGCGAGAGTTCCTTAAGTTCAGCTGGCATTGCCATGTTTTTATTTATGTATGGAAATGTTTTTAATACTCAACCACAAAATACCGGAGAATTATGTTGGGGATGTAGGATATATTTAAAAAAACATGCGCTGAGTAATAATAAATGGTGGGAATATGGTTTTGGTAAAATTTGAGGTTTGGAGTAAAGCTGATTTAGAAAGAAAGATTGAATACAATGTGATACGCTGCACAAGCGGGAAGGAGGAGCTCTGGTTTGTTGCGCCTTCTTCATTAAATTACAACCATGAAACTGCAAGCGACTATCTCTTGTCGACTCAAGCGGCGGGTATACGTCCTACGCCGAATGCCAGCACAACCGTGGAGATGAAAACATTTTCAGAAGAGGAGATAAAAAAAACGCTGCTTGGGTGGAAGAACCAATCGACTACGAAGCTGAAAAATGAAAAAGAAGGAGTGTACTACACTTTTGGCAAGGGAAAAGGACCCATTCTCACGTCATCAGAGTTGGGAGGAAAGAAAGAAAAACCCATTACTAAAATAATACCAACACCAACAACACCACCAAAAACACCAACAACAGAAAAAACGCCTCCTTCAGCAAAGGAAGAAGAAATAACAACAACACCAACAACTTATTGGCGTCATGTAAGTACGGGAACTGGGGGCAGAGTAGAGGTGTATGTTGATGGTGCAGGCCAGATTCCGAGTTGTATTTTGACTTTTTCAATAAATCCCATCAAAGGTACACACGCAGTATACAAAGGACAGGATGGCACGCAGTTTAATTTTGAAACCATAGAACCGAGTGGTACTAAGAAACTTTGGGGCGCAAGGTTCAACATCACCACGGGTGGGATAGATTGGTTCTATTGGAACAGGGATAAAGGCGACTGGGTGGCAACGAGACAACCCGGAAATGTTGAGGTTACTTCAACATTTAAGGTAGGGTGGGAAGAAATAAAACCGCCTGGTGGTAAATTCGACAACTTTATGAATAATGCACCACAATGGTTGCGGGAAAAGATGGCGCAGAAAATCCGTGAATAAACGATTTTATTTTATTTCTTTTTTTGCTTTTAGATACTTACTCTTTGTAAGCGTCATTTTGCTAAAGTTATCAGGATCAATAGCAGTGGAATCGTTAACAAGAGCTAAAATATGAACTTCTGGAGGGGGATTTGTGCTTCCAGGTAAACAAGAAATTGAAACAACATTACTATTACCAATTACTGCCCACAGGCAGGATAGAGTTATGCATGTGAATTTTCTCTCCCCTCTCATAGCTTCATTCAACCACAGCGTGTCTCTGCTACTAGAAAAATCTCTATAATCATATCCACCCAGAAGTGGCGTGTAGTAGAGATATGTACTGTCCGCGAGCGTGTTGTGAACATACCAAAAAACAGCTTTTTGTAGAAATTCTGAGTTGTATTCTTGAGGAGGAGGATTGTGTTTAAGATACTCCATTGTGGCTTTTAGAATGAATTTTTTTGCATCATCGTTAAAATCAACCACAACAGTAGTCAAAAGAGAGGGGGACAATACATGTGTCGTGTCAAATGAAAAAATATATCTTCGTTCTGGTATGGTCTCAACAACAACCTCTGCCTTTTTTAGTTCGTTTCTAACATGAATTTCTCGGCATAGTTCTCTTCCTCCAAAAATCGAACCAGCAATTATTCCTAAGCCAGTCATCACTAAAGCAATTTTTTTCATGGGCCCACGTAGTAGTGTTATGCTACATAGTATTTAAAAAACTAACACTTAAAAACATATTTA
>JBAMLP010000031.1:0-5607 GCA_039793475.1 Candidatus Micrarchaeales archaeon
CACAGATGAGAAATTAGGGCATAAGGACTTGAAAACTACTTTAGGTTTTCGAAGCACCAACTACCTACGGTCAACAGAACACTCTAACCCTTCTTCACTGTGAAGTCCGGCTCGATTTTCCTCCAATTTCCGTTCAGAAAATGCCATAGAGTTTTTGTTGTTGAATCATAATCCAAATTGTATTTGCTCGCAACCTCCAGGGGTCTGTCTATCTCTATAAATGGAAAGCGGAAGGTCCAGCCGAATTTTTCCCTGAAAATGTTTTTCTCTATCAGCACGACCCGCTTTGTCTCCTCTTTTCTTTTTTCGCACCACTCTACTACTTCCTTAATTTCATTCTGAGAAGGCATTTTCTTCTCCTCCTTATTTTGCAACTATTCTCACAACATCCCCCTCCTCAAGAACATGCCCAAGCCCCACCCTCTGCCCTGGGAATTTCACGCTTTTTCCCCACACGAGCGCATACCGAAAATTCTCAACCCAGGAGGTGTGTATGCGCCTGCAAATATCCTCTACTCTCGCGCCTTTTTTCAGCACCATCGGCTTATCTGCAACCTTTCCGAAATCGTCTTTCGTGTGTATCCTTATAAACCCAATTGTGTTGAATATTTTTTCCTTGAGCTTCTCCATCCCCTCGCCGTTCAAGGCTGAAACTGGAATATATTCTCCTATCTGTTTTTTTATCTCCTCTCTTCCCCTGTCGCTCAGCAGGTCCACTTTTGTCAAAACCGTGACTGCCGGTATGTATGCCCTGTTTTTCTCGAGCACATCTATAAGCCTGTCAATGCTTCCAGGCTCGTGGAATATTATGTTTGCGTTGTGCATGCCGTATTCCTGAAGAACCCCCTGCACTTCGTTGATGGTTATCCCTTTCTCCCTGCAAGTCCAAACAGCGGTTATCCCGCCAGTTGCCTTTTTCTCAATAACTATGCTTGGAGGTTGCTCGTTTATCCTTATCCCGCATGCATGCAGCTCCTCCAAAATTATTTTATGCTGCCAGAGCGCAAACGGGTCGATGAGGATGAGGAGAAGGTCTGATTTTCTTGCCACCCCTATTACCTCCCTGCCCCTTCCCTTCCCGTCTTTTGCTCCCTGTATTATCCCTGGAAGGTCGAGAACCTGAATTTCTGCTCCTTTGTATATCAGCCCGCCCGGGATCGTGCTGAGGGTTGTGAATTCGTACGCTGCGGTTTTGCTTTTTGCACCCGTGAGCGCATTGAGGAGGGTGGATTTTCCAACAGATGGAAAACCTATTATGGAAACCGTTGCATCCCCTGTTTTTTTCACATCATACCCTGCACCACCGGATTTTTTTGGGGCGAGCAGGGCCCTTCTCAGCTTCGCAATCTTCGCCTTGAGCAGCCCGAGATGATGCTCTGTGGCCTTGTTCTTCTGCGTTCTCGCTATTTCCTCTTCTATTGCCTTGATTTTTTCTTGTATGTTCACGAAAATAATTGAGGTGCAAATAGATTTTTAAACCAATAGAACAAATCCTTTTTATGTGCAACCTCAGGGTAGAGGGAACGGTCGGGATTGTTGACCTGGCAAAATGCCCTTTTGAATTCGCTTCCCCTGAATTCATCAACTACCATCTAAAAGACCTTTCCACACAAACAAAGCCGCTCAGCAGGATAAGGTATGAGGAAGAGGTGAGCTTCGAGCTGAGCGAGGAGGCAACCTCCATACTCATGGAGTATGCTAAAGTGATCGCGCAGATTGAAGCGGTGATGCTCAGAAAGGATATATACGGGATAAAACAGGACCCGCATTACAATTCAAGGGTTGAGGCGCTCAGGAAATTTTATAACTACACTTTCATGAACCCGCTCATAGCGGCAAGGGAGCTTGAGGGATACAAAGAGCCGACTCCAGATACCGCTGTTTTCATGAAGAGCTATGAAACTTTTGTTTCATGGGTGAACGGAATACTGAGAAGGTTCAGGGAGACGCAGCTGTACAAACTCGTTGAGAAAACAGGAGACTTGAGAAGCGCCTTCCTCTCTCTCGTTGGGCTGCAGAGCCTGTTTTTCGTGAATGTTCTTGCGCTTGAGCTTCCGAAAAATGCAGTGAAACTTGAAGGAAGGGATGCTTTCTACAGGCTTGAGTATGGAAATGAGGTGCAGGTGTATGAAATACCAGAGAAGGATATGTTCATATACCACATGAGAAACCCGGTGATGGAAACCCTCACCCCGCAGCTGAAAACAATGTTGAAAAAACTGATAGATGAGCAGATGAAGGAGAATTTTTCCAATGCTGATTTCAACATAATATTCGATTTGAAATCAAGGGAGTACAAACAGTTCTTCATGGAGAGCGCGCTTCTGCAAGGAATTGAAATAACCCCTGAGCAGGCGCTTGTGATGGGAAGGGAGGCGGCTTCCTGGGTTGTCGGCCTTGGCTCGCCCATAGAAAACATGGCGCTTGATTGGGAAAACATTACTGATATTTATATTGATAGCGAGAACTCACCCATCTATTTGGAGCACAGAAAATTCGGCATCATGCACACACTTTTCAGGTACAACAGGGAGCTTCTTGAGCGCTCTTTCAGGAACATGGTACTCGCGGAAAAGGGGACAAAATTTGACGAGAACAACCCGATTGCAGATGTTGTTCTGAAAAGACACAGCATGAGATGCCACCTCACAAGGCCTCCTGCAACATTCGGAGAGTTCCAGGGAGCGCTGAGAATCATGCAGGAGGAGCCATTCACATACCCACAATATCTTTACCTAAAATCCTTCTCACCATTTTTCACAGGGTATGATGATGTAATGGTTACTTTGGGCTCGAGCGAGGCTGTGCTTGGGCTGAAGGGAAGCGGAAAAACAGCATTCACTGCCGCGAAAATAACCGCGATAGGCCCGGGCAAAAGGATAATTCCAATTCAAGATATACAGGAGATACCGGTAAGGGCTTTCAGAAAAAGAGGCTTTCATATAGGAGCCGCGAAGGTGCAGAGCTCTGAAAAAGAAGTGCCAACAGGAAAGGAGCTAGACCTTGTCAGCATGGCAAACGCTCTGCTGAGGATGGGAGATGCTGCGCTGATAATAAACGAGATAAGGAGCAGGGTTGCTGTGCAGGGGGTAATCAATCTCCTTAACACCCAACCCGGAGTGTTTTTGCTCTACAACCTTCACGCTGAGAGTTTGGAGGATGTCAGGGATAGGTTGGAGCTTGTTTTCGGAATTCCCTCAGCAAGCATGTTTGCAACAGACAGGTATACATTTCTGAGGAAAGTAAGGTTTGGGAGAAAAGGGAGAATATACAGGGTGCTGGGGTATGAGTTTGAGTCTGATAGGGAGAATAAGGCATTCGTACAGGTTTTTGAGTTTAAGAGGGGGACATCTGCAGAAAACTCTTTAGTAGATGCAAAGTTCATAAAAAACCCTGAGGCGAACAGTAATGATTTCTCAAAAGTGGATGTGGAAAAACTGGAAAGGGAGTTAGATATAGAGAGCATTCCTCCTGTGTTGAAAAGAAGGAGCGAGGAAACCGGCATCAGCCCGGAGCAGTATATTCTACAGGCATTCTATAAGGGAAAAGTTTACTACGATATTTACAGGGCGAGCATTGAGAGCGGAATAAATGAACTGATGGGGCTTGATTTTGTGCTGAAAGCAAACACCCTTGCAAATAAAATTATTGTGAGTATAGAAAAGGAAAGCGGAGAAGTGGATTTCGGAAGGGCTCAGAAGGAATGGGACGGGCAGTTCAGGGAAATGGTGAGAAAAGAGCTGCCGTTATTGAAAAAATAACATCAAGCATAGCGTCATGGCTTTTCCGCTATTGCGCAAATAGTTTTTGTGGAAATTTTTCTTCCAGCTCTTTTTTGTGTTTCTCTATTATTTTGTGCACACCGCTTCCGTACTGCATTGATTTTTTCCTTCTCAAAAGCGCCTCTTTTGGAACTTTGAGAAGGGCGGCGGCTTCTCTAAGAACCCCTTTCTTCAGCTCCCTGTCCTCAGCCCTTTCTTTAACTGGAATTGAGAAAACAATGTCTGCAATCTTCCTGCTGTAAAAAGGAAAAGCAACTTTTTTCTTCAGTTTTTTTGCAATCTGCTTTATCGCCCATACATCCCCGCCCTTTTCGTTCAGCCCTGTGAATTCCTTTTTAAGGATGGAATCCAAATCCTTTCCCTCATCAAGAAACCTATAATACCTGTCATATCCAATGAAGAGTTCCTCGCTTCCTGACCCAAATAGGATAACATCCTCGTTCGAGCATTCCAAAACTTTGTAAACCGGAATCAGGATATCTATTTTGAACGGGTTGAAAGGAACAATGGAGTAAACCTTTTCGTAGAGGGACAGAACCTCGTTCTCCTCAACAACATGCTTCTGGATGGGAATGGAAAGCTTTTTCGCAACCATTTCAGCATACTCTAAATCTTGGCTTCCAATCGTTCCAACAGAATGGAGAAAAACATTACAGACATTTTTTGCAACCGTAGCAATGGTTGTGCTGTCAATTCCGCCAGAAAAGGCAACCGCGGTATTCTCCTCGCAGCTCTCCTCTATGCTTTTTTTGATAGATTCTGAAAGCTGGATGAGAATGCTCATGTTTTCACCTAAAACACTTGGAGGTAGTCAAGGAGGAAAAGCGCTGCTATGGCATACATCGCGGGATGAACGTTTTTGTACTGCCCCGAGCAGAGTTTCAGCACAACATAAACAATGGATGCAATCCCTATTCCATGGCTTATGGAAAATGAGAGAGGGATTGCTGAAAGCATCAGTAGCGATGGGATGGCTTCAGTGAATTCGCTGAAATCAACATGCCTTATGTTCGTTGCGAGCAACAAACCCACTATTATGAGCGCTGGCGCTATTGCCTCCATGGGTATTTTTTCTATAATTGGGTAGAAGAATATTGAAAGGATTAGGAGAATGCCTATGATGAATGCCGCGATTCCAGTTCTTGCTCCTTCCTGTATCCCGGCTGCGCTCTCAAGATAAACAATCTGGGCAGGAACTCCTATTACGCTTCCAAGAGTTGTTCCGATTGAATCAGATACCATTACTTTATCAATATTTTTTATATGGCCCTTTTCATTCACATCGCCGGTTTTTACAAGGAGGGCTGTTGCAGCGCCGAGCGTATCGAAAAAATCAACCATGAAAAATGCGAGCACTATGGAGAGTATGGAAGCATTCATCAATCCATGTATATCGAGGGCAAAGAATGTTGAGAGCTGCGTGGGAACCGAGAACATCTCGGTTGGAAGAGAAGAGAGGCCGGATGCAATCGTAATGGCGGTTGTTAGGAGAATCCCCAAGAGAAGAGAACCCCGCACCTTTTTCAAAAGAAGGATTGCCATTATGAAAAATCCCATTATTGTTATCACAGGTCCTGGTGCAAAAAGGCTTCCCATCCTAACAAACATGCTTTCATCAGGAACTATTATTCCCCCTTCCCTCATGCCAAGGAAAGCCAGGAAAAGGCCAACGCCTGCTATCATCGCGTATTTTAGATTATAGGGAATCCCGACCCCGAACCAGCTTCTTATTTTTGAAATAGAGAGCCCGAAAAAAAGCAGGCCTTCAAAAAAAACCGCAGCAAGCGCAACCTGCCAGGAGACATGGAGGCCGTTCACAACCGTG
>JBAMLP010000032.1:0-5504 GCA_039793475.1 Candidatus Micrarchaeales archaeon
TGTATTATTTGGTTTAAATTCCCATTTTGTACTTTCTGGTCTTGCGTTTGAAGTGTTGGTTGCTGCTGAGTTGGTTGCTGGGTTGGTTGCTGCTGAGGAGGTGGCTGGTATACTCCCGAAACTCCCGGAGTGCCCGCGCCCGGTATTGCAGCCTGAACAGGAGAAATCCCAGAGCCATAGTCAACATACGGCAGTCCATACACTCTATACACCTTACCAATTATGATTTTTGGATAGTCCAGGGATACATATCCTTGCGGAGTTTGAATTCCTTTTGGTAAATACTGCATAACAAGAGTAAGTGTCCACTGCGAACGATCGACATTTGCCTGCATGGTTGCTACTGCACTATCAACAGCTTTATTCATGTTCGGCCTTCCTATTCCATACCCAAGCGTAGCCATGGAAGCATAGGCAACAGCAAATTCTTTCGCATCAGTCTCATTGTATTTTATTCCAAGCGTGTCGTATATTTGAGCTGCTATTATCTTCGCGTAATTATACTCATCCCCAAAAAGCAATTGCTTGTACTGATACTCGCTCAACCCTGTTCCATAAATTGCCTGAAGGCTTTCCTTTGTTCCTGGGCTTAAATTCCATGCTGGCAGAACAATATTCAAAACCGCTTGGTCAACTTCCGCATTAAGGGCATCAATCTTGGGGTTAACCTCACTCATGTTTGCTGGTTTTGTTTGTTCCTGAACCACTGGCGTTTTTGCTTTTTCAAGTTCAGCCATCATTTGTTCCCATTTATTTTCAAGAGAAGAACCAAAATTTCCACCTGAAGGTTGAGTGGTGTCTTGAGCAGTAGTATCAGGGAGAGAAACTTGGTTCCACATCCGAGATGATAGATTGACCCAATCCCCTGGATTAGATGGATTAAATCCATTCGCAATCGTGGGCGCACCTAAACTCAAACCTACTGCAATCATCACTTTATTTACCAAATCTCTAACTCCCATGTTCTCACACTATTATTTTATACCTACATATTTTTAAACCTTTCTACACTATACCGAAAAAATAACAAGATTTTTAAGCTTTAGAGATGAAGTTTTTTCGGTGGTATGATGAATTTAGGAAAGGGATTTGGAGCGGCAAAGATACCTGCAATTATTCTGGTTGTTCTTGCGGCTCTTAGTTCGGTGATAAGCATAATACCAATGGTTGGACCAATGCTTACATGCATTGTTGGGCTGCCGATGTTTGTGATAGACATAGCGCTCTACCTGTGGCTTGGTTACCTTATATACAAGGCAAAACTCGAGATAGTGGATGCAGCGGTCGTTGGTGGGCTGACAGGAGTCATTGCAGCAATTGTTAGTAGCGTGATCTTATTAATAGCAAACATGGTCGGGATGGGCATTGGGATGGCAACCGGTGGCACTAACATGTTCGGCGTAGCACTCGGGGCTGGGGTAGGCATCATTGCACTCGTGATCGGCGTGATATTCGGGTTTGTATTTGGCCTGATTCTCGCAGTGATAGGCTACTTCATCGGAAGCGTGCTGAAGAAGTAATCTAATTTTTTTCTTTTTTTATTTTGCATGGTAAAATTTTCAGAAGCGGTAATTTTTAAACTCTTACATGTGTCGTTCTAAAAATCACATTCACGTTCAGAAGGCCGAGCAGGAAATAAACAGAGCGTGGGATGGGGAGAAGAACGAAATTCACGAATGCTGAGAGGAAGCTTGCGAAAAATTCATTGAATATTGCTTTTCCTATGAAGGCGGCAAAAAGCATTTCGAAAAAAATTGTTGCATAGGCGAGAGGATTTACTGAGAGGAGAAGAAGGGAATTGAAAATGCTGAGCGCGGGAAGGGCAAGCAGAACCCTATTGAAACCGAATTTTCTAACAAGCTGGCCATTTCCGTAAACATACCTGAGGTGCTGTTTCACGAAAGCTAAAGGAGAGGGGGTTCTGCCCAAGGCGTAGATTTTTGGGATGAATCTTCCACGATAGCCCTTTCTGAATGATTTAAAAGAAAAATCTATATCCTCAACCACAGCATCCTCGCTGAAAAAACCAGAATCAACAATCGCATTTTTGCTCAACAAGGCAACGCTACCGGCAAAAAAAGCCCTTCCTTTTTTTCCCTCACCCTCCTGAACATTTGCGAGGAAGGTTTCGTTCGTTATGCGCATTGACCTTTCGAGAATGTTATTTGCTGGAAAAATTTTTACCGTCTGAACATATGCAGTTTTTTCATTGAACAACGCTAAGGCATCAAGAAGTAAATTTCCATCTACGATACGCTCATCGCAGTCGAAAACAGCGATGTATTTTGTTTTATTTTTTTTAACGAAATTGTTCAGTGCGCTTGCCTTTCCCCTACTTTCATCAAAAATATAGTTTATTTTGTTTTTTTTGCAAAAGTTTTTCAGCACTCTGCTGTCTTCTCCCCCTTTTATCAAAAAAATGCGTTTTTTTCCTTTTAGTTCTTTCAGGGAAAGCAGGCTTTGTTTTATTATTTCATCCGGTTCGTTCAGCGCAAAGAGAACTACATCAACCGGCTTTGGTTTTACTTTTTTTATCTTTGGGGGAGGGGAATGAGGGAAAAGGATGAAAGGAAGGGAGAGAAGAATAGTTAAGAGCAGGCCAAAAATTCCGATCTCAAAAAGCATATTCTTGTTTGCGCTGAAAGCATTTTAAAAACTTAGCAGCAAATCTTCTGTGATGGAATTTAACATAAAAGTTGCTGTTGAGCTAGCGGTTCTTTACCTTGCTCTGTTTGTTACAGTGTTCTTCATGCTTGTGCTGATAAAAAATAGGCATAGGATGTTTGAAAAGCCAAAGCCTGAGAAAAGATGGAGACCTAAGATAAGTGTTATCATCCCTGCATACAATGAAGAAAAAAATCTCGAAAGGTGCGTTCTTTCTGTGATAAACGCGGATTATCCGAAAAATAAGATTGAAATAATAATAGTAGATGATGGAAGCACGGATGATACATACAAGGTGGCGAAGGCACTTAGAAGAAAATACCCAGGAATTGTAAGAGCGTATACAAAGAAAAACTCCGGAAAAGCAGACAGTGTAAATATGGGAATAGAAAAGGCGAGTGGAGAGATAATAGCCACGCTTGACGCAGATTCGTACATCACGCCAAAGGTTATAGAAAAAATGCTTCCTTATTTTAAAGAGGAGGGGGTGATGGCGGTTACCGCTGCGGTTAAGGCGAGCAATAAGAAAGGGCTTTTGGAAAGACTCCAAGCAGTTGAATATATTTATACATTGTTTTCAAGGAAGGTGATGGAGTTTATAGAAGCGATATATGTTACCCCCGGGCCGTTCAGCATGTTCAAAGCAGAGCTGTTTAAGGAGATAGGTGGGTTTGACAGAAACAATATTTTGGAGGACCAGGAGATAGCAATGCGCATACAAAGTTACAACTACAAAATAAGGTCGAGTTTGGATGCTGATGTTTACACGGAAGTGCCGAGAACATTCAGCTCTCTGCTGAAGCAGAGGATAAGGTGGCATAGAGGCGGGTTGAGGAATTCGTACAAATACCTACACCTGATAAGCCCGAAATACGGCGATATGGGGCTGATCGTTCTGCCCCTTGGATTTCTTTCAGTTCTTGCAATATTTGCCGTTTTTTTCGTACTGGTGTATGGGAGGATTTACTCAACTCCGGTTCCGCTGACCAAGCACTTTCTGCTGCTTGCGCTAACACCTGCGATAGTAATCGGCTTTATGCTCCTAATCCTGAACCTGGTATGGATCTACTTCGGGCTGAAGGTTTTCAGGAATGAAAAAATAGACCTGCCGATGGTATTGATTTATATTTTTAGCTATGCCTACCTTATATCAATATTTTGGATAAGCGCGATAGTAAAGGAGCTTAAGCTCGAAAAGGTGAGGTGGTGAGATGAGGAAGATAAATATTCCGCTTTATGTTGCCGCATTTTTAATAACAACTCTTATATTCGGGGCCGGGGTATACATTGGGATAGTGATTGAGCAGGAGGCTGCAAAAGGCATTTATTCATCCATAGAAGAGTCAATGCAGAGAATTACGGACGCTGAGCTTATATTACTTCTCAAAGAGTCACCCTCTTTCTGCCCGGTTTATGAAGAGGAGCTTGGAAAAGCATTTGATGAAACCGATGCACTCGGGCAGGAACTTGAGTACCTGGAGAAGCAGAAGGAGGTTTACGACCCTGAACTCAAGAGCAAGTACTTTGCACTCGAACTCAGGAATTATTTGATGGCGGAGAAGGTTAAGGAAATCTGCGGAGGGAATTTTTCACTCGTGCTTTATTTTTATTCACGCGACTGCGCTGAATGTGAAGAGCAGGGGGAGGAGCTCACCAAGGCGAGGGGGATGAGTAATGGAAATCTTAAAGTGTTTTCATTTGACGGGTCCAGTGAAAGCAGCATTGTGAATGCGCTGAAAAAAGAATACTATGTTTCACATTATCCAACCATAATCGTGAATGAAGAATACAAACTCACTGGCTTTAGAACCGCTGAGCAGATAGTTGAGAAAGTGGGATGATGGATTGGAGAGAATTTTTTGGTCTTGTTCTAGCGATCGTATTAGCAATAGTTGCTTTCTATCTTTCTTCAAAACTTGATTTTCTAAAAGAGTGGGGATATGGTGGGGCTTTTTTTGTTGCGCTCATCTCCTCCGCAACGATCATCCTACCTGCACCTGGGTGGGTCGTTATCGCTGGTATGGCATCTTTTTTGAACCCTATTCTTCTTGGAATTTTTGCGGGCATCGGCTCTGCGTTCGGAGAGCTCACGGGTTACACGGTGGGGTATGGAGGAAGAGGAGTGGTTGACAAAAAAAGACTGCCTGAATACAGAAGGCAGAAAAAATGGTTGAGGGAGGCAGATGTGGTGGCGCTGTTCGTTCTCGCCGCACTGCCAAATCCGATATTTGATGTTGTCGGGATTGCCGCAGGAGCACTGAGAATTCCTGTATGGAGGTTTCTGCTTGCTGTTGCGCTTGGGAAGAGTGTGAAATTCATTGCGGTTGCGTATCTTGGAAACTTTGCCTTGGCATATCTTTAAATTTTTTATCTACGAAATCAAATCATGCAGAAAAAAATTTTAGCAGTTATACTCGTGCTTTTTCTTCTTTCAGCCGTGCATTCAGCAAAGCCAGAATCGAATAAACAAAAAGTTGAAATACCTCCGGGGAAATCGGAAGGGGGAGGGGAAACTAGCTGCGGGTATTTTGTGAATGGAATTTGGCACAACTACTCCTGCTGCAGCGATGAGGAGTGCAGGACAGGAAGCGTGTGCATAGACCATGAATGCGTGAAGCTCGAATGTACAGGAGATGTGAACCTAAACCTTGAGGTGGCTGAGGGAAAAATAAGGGCTGAGGTAAAGGGAATCCAGAACTGCGATGGGAAAACCGTGAGGATAAAGGATGGGTCGTGCGAGGGTACGACTCTCTGCTCTTTTGTGTGGAATGCAACAGAATGCTATTTTGAAGTTCCTGCTGTTGGAACATACGAGTACTTTGGATGCTTGGACATGAACG
>JBAMLP010000033.1:0-5176 GCA_039793475.1 Candidatus Micrarchaeales archaeon
CCATATAGGCTTGCGCTCAAAGCCCTGGGTCGTTGACAAACCCTTTTTCAGCATCCACCTTTACTTTCATCCCATTTTTCAAAAAAGAATAGGGGTCGCGCTCCAACTTATCAAGCATTGGGATTTTTGAAATTATTGCTCCAACAGCGATTATAGGTTCTGCTTCGGAGTTTATGATGGCAGCGGGCGCGACGCCGTTTTTTTTAAGCTGGAGCATTATGTAAGAGCCGACGGTTGAACCCTTTCCTGTTGGAAAAACAAGCACCTTTCCCTTAATACTTTTTCCTTCTATTGCATGTCCCTTTTCAACAACCACTCCTGTTTTTGGGTCCACGCTTCCCAAAAAAGAGATGGCATCCTTGCTGAGCAAAACCTCCCCCTCAGCAACCCCACGCGAAATAATCCGACCCTTTACTCGCATACCATATCCTCCAGTTCCCCAAAAAACACTTTTTGTTTGCACAAATCCCTTAGGTATTTTGCGGATTTTGCGGAGTTTGTTGCGGTTTTTCTGTATCCCATTTCGTAAATAGGAGAAACAACCATGCATGTATCTGCAACAATCCTCCCGCCAGCGCTCTCTATTATTTTTGTCAGCCCCAGCTTATCTGCTTTTTCCTTTATTTTTCTCGCCGTGCATACCCACAACCTGCATTTCAATTTTTTTCCTTTTATTTTCTCTGCTATTTTCTTTATTTCTTGTAGCGAAGCATGCGGACAGCCAAAGGTCATGAGTTCAATTTTTTTTGTTTCGTTCAATTTTTCTTTTGTTTCTTTCAGTTCTTTTTCCGTTATCGTTATTTTTTCAGCATCATCGCAAACATCGTACTCTGGGGTTATATTTTCTACATTATAAAGGGCAACAGAACCAGAAGCAGCCATAGCAGCCCCTAGGGATTTGAGCTGGTCTTCTGTTGCTTTTTTTATTCCAGAAAACGCAGGGGATTTTCCTTTTGCAATCTCTCCAACATAGTAGCCAAGAGCGCCAAAATCAGAAATTTTTTCTAACCGTGCCTCCACCTTAACGAGCATGCTGCATACCCTGTTTTCATCCAAATGCAACCCATAGTTTGGAGTAATACCGCATATTGCTGCTGCAAGCGCAGATGGCCCACCTTCCCTGTTTGTTCTTGCTCCCAAAACCGAGTTTGCAAAAGCAACGGCAGAGCTCTCGCTCCATGCAACATGCTCCCCTTTTTTCGGCCTTATTCCAATCAGATAAGGTGTGCAGGTTGCGGTCGGCTTTATTCCCATGTTTACATAGGCATTCATTATTTCTATCTGCTTTTTCGCAAAATTTTCAGGAACCTTCATCTCCCTCCACTGCTCCAAATCCATTCCAGCTGGGTTGAGGAACGCCGGAATTTTTACTTTCGCACCCTTTCTCGCATACCCCTTCAGATATTCCATCCCGGCATCTCCTATTGTTGCGTAGGAAACCCCTGCAATCTGCGCAGAGGAGACCGGGGTCATGTTTTTTGCGTTGTAGATTTTCGCGAGCGCAACAAGAATTTCCATTGCTTCCTGCGTCGCCTCCCCAAACTCCCCATCAAGCATTTTCTGCTCCTGTGTGGTAAGGTATACCATTCAAGCACCTACAAGTATTTTTTCACATCCACTTTCTTATACCTCGCCCTTTCAAAGTTCTTTCCGTGCGCAACAAGAGGTTTTGTTGCATCTATTCCTGCTTTTGCTGTTTCGTATGTGTTCGGGTCTGCCGACGGATCAAGGGAAGAGCCTTTTTCGCGTGTTTTTACTACCAAATTTTTATCTGCCTGGAACCTTGTTGCAATCGCCCATTCAACTTCGTTTGGGTTGCAGATATCAACATCGTCATCAACAATCACAACATGCTTCAATGATTTATGGCCCAAAAATGCAGCCTCTATTGCTTTTTTTCCATCATCTGCATTCTTCTTTTTTATGGAAACAACTGCATGGAGCCAGGAGCATCCTCCCGGAGTGATGTTCACTCCTCTGCATTCCGCAACCTTATTCACCTCGTTGAAAATCGTTGGTTCCCTTGGCATTCCCATCAGAATTTTGTGCTCCAACCCACCTGGTAGGAGGGCATGGTAGATGGGGTTTTTTCTATGATGGATTTTGTTTATCCTTACTACTCTCTGCTTACGCACACTATCATAGGTCTCTGTCAAATCAACAAAAGGCCCCTCATCGTGCATTTCGTTTGTAATCGTTGCCTCAAAAACAAACTCTGCATTGGCAGGAACCAGAATTCCGTTTTCCAACTCAACCGCTTCAAACCGCATAAGAGAATTTGCTATCTCCATCTCATCCTGCCCTAACTCTACGGATGTTGCTGCTCCAAGAAGGAAATTTATTGGTGCACCGATAACAATCGCAACATCCAGCTCTCCACCAGCGCGGGTTATGAACTCATCCAAATTTCTGCGCAGAATTCTTGCAACAACCCGGTCCTTGTCTATCACCATGAGCCGGTGGAAAGAGCAGTTATGGCCAAGCTCTGGGTCTTTTGCAACTATAACCGCAGAAGAGAAATATGGGCCCCCATCCTTTTCGCAGTGGAAAAGGACTGGGAGTTTTGAGAGGTCGGCATTTTTTTCGGTTATTTCAAGAACTGGAGCTTTTTTCTTATCGACAGTTTTTGGTTTTGTTGGGTTGTTTATAGCGTTCATCATTTTTGCTACCAACTCGTCCTTCTTCACTCCGAGGCACTCTGCAACAAGCTCCCTTGTGGAAAAAACATTTCCGGCAACTTTGTACTCCGAACCCTTTACTTTTTCAAGCATCACGGCATTTCCATCAAGGGCTTTGAGCAACCCCGCGGCTTCCAAGTTTTTTGAAACAGGTTTTTTTATTTTTATCAATTTTTTCTTTTTCTCCAACTCTTTCAGAAAATCCCTGAATGATTTTCCCATCATTTCCACCTCTTAAAAAGTTTGTTTTCGATTCCAAACTGGTCAAGGGTTTTCCCAACAACAAAATTCACCATATCATGTATTGTTTTTGGAGAGTGGTAAAAACCAGGAGAAGCGGGAAGGACGATTCCTCCTGCCAGAGTAATGGTTTCCATGTTTTTAATTGCAATATAAGAGAGGGGGGTTTCCCTCACAACAAGAACAAGTTTTCTCCTTTCTTTAAGCACAACTTCCGCTGCCCTTGCGATCAGATTGCTTCCCACACCGTTCGCAATCTCTCCAAGAGTTTTCAACGAGCATGGAGAAACTATCATTCCATCAAGCTTGTACGAGCCAGAAGCAAATGGGGCGCTCAAATCATCCTCGCTGAAATCACTCTTTGGAAGTTTTACCTTTTCATGCTTCGCAACCTTTTTTGCAGCCTTGCTCACAACAACAAAAATGTTATGGCCAGATTTTTTCAGCGCTTCGACTGTCCTGACCCCATAAACTAGGCCGGAAGCTCCCGTAATAGCAACAAGAATTTTCATCGTCTAGTATAGGAATTAAATGTTTTAAATTCTTTGCATTGAAATACACCCATGAAGAATCTAAAACTCGTAAAACTCGGAGGAAGCGTGATTACGAAAAAGAGCGGATACAAGGAGCCGAATGTAGAGAACATAGAGGCGCTTGCGCGCATGCTTGCCGGCGTGTGGAAAAAAGGAAAAAGAATGATAATCGTTCATGGCGCGGGTTCTTTTGGTCATGCGCCGGTTCTGATGTACGGAATAGGGGATGGGATAAGGACAGAAAAGGAGAGGCAGGGGTATGCATATGTCCATTCTTCATGTGCATATCTTTCCTCGTTGGTTGTTGACGCACTCATAAAGCATGGGGTTCCAGCGGTCTCGATTCCTCCAGCCGTGGTGGTGAAGCAGAGGAAAAAAAGAATCTCAAGCTTCAACAAAAAAATCATTTACGAGTATTTGAAAATGGGTTTTCTGCCCGTTCTTTACGGAGACATGGTTCTCGATGAAAAAATAGGAGGAAGCGTTTGCTCCGGCGACCAGATTGTTGCGGAATTGGGAAAGGATGCTGAAATGATTGTTCTGGGAACGAATGTGGATGGCGTTCTGGTTGATGGGAAAGTGGTTAGAAAAATAACAAGAAAGAATTTCGAAAAAATTGCAAAGCATTTTGGGGGGGCAGGAACGACGGATGTTACCGGTGGGATGAGGGGAAAAATACTTGAAATCATAAAGACGGGAAAACCGGCATACATTGTAAACGCCCTTCATCCGAACAGGGTTGAAGCATTGCTTCTGGGAAAGAAAAAACCGGTTTGCACGGAAATTAAAAAATAAGAAATTAAGAAAGCAGTTTGGTTATTTCTCTTGCAAAATTTTCAGCCTCTGCAGGGCCGGATGCTGTTACGATGTTTCCATCAACAGTACACCCTTTTCCAGTAAATATTGCGCCATATTTTTTCAAAACCTCATCCGTCCTCATTCCATATTCGTTATCCATCCCAACCCATACGGACGCTTTTTTCCCTTCAAGAACTCCCGCCTTTGCCAGAATAGTTGGAGCCCAGCATATCGCTGCCAAAATCTTATCCTGCTCAGCGGCTTTCCTGGCGATCTCAAGGGCGCGCTCCTCTTTCCTTACGGTCGGCGTTCCTGGCCCGCCTACAAAAACTATCGCATCATACTTGCTGACATTTAAATCATTCAGAGTTTTATTTACTTCAAAGCTTGTGCCGAGAAGGCCCTTTACCTTTCCTTTTCTCGTGCTGAAAACATCAACACTCGCTCCTCTTTCAGTAAAATAATCGTATGGAACTTGGAATTCTTCATCCCTAAAATTTTCCGGTGCAATGACCATCGCAATCCTTTTTCCATTCAATGGCATACTTTCACCCCCCTGCTCAATGCAGGCAAACGAAAATAAAAGAAGGAAAACAATTAAAACTGTTTGCCAGTTCATAATTACAATTGTACAACGTAATTTAAAAGTTGCGCTCATGCCAGGGTGGCAGAACCAGGTAATGCGCCAGACTTGAGAGACAAACCTCATAGGGGGCTTTTGCCCCGAAACTTTGGGGCAGGTGGAAAAAGAAATCTGGTGCCCCTTGTGGGCTTAGGAGTTCAAATCTCCTCCCTGGCGATATTTATTTGATGTTAAGGGAGGGGTGGGAAGGTAGAGGAAAATGGGGAACCGTAGGTTCCCTGGTTTCTCTTCTGGTGCCCCTTGTGGGCTTAGGAGTTCAAATCTCCTCCCTGGCGATATTTATT